>JAOIOW010000012.1 GCA_028140795.1 Fidelibacterota bacterium | reverse complement strand
GGAGATAATTATTTTGAGAGTGCCAATGTAATCTGGAATGCTAAGATACGTTATCTTGGTGTTGGTGCAATGGTTGTTGGTGGTATCTGGTCTGTTATTCAGCTTGCTAAACCGCTAATTGAAAGCATTCAACTAAGCTTAAAAACACTTAAAGAGAGTTCAGATAATATCTCATTGGAAGAAAGAGATCTACCAATCAACTATGTTTTCGTAGCTATCATAGCAATGCTAGCTCCAATCTCTCTTACTTACTTTGGAATTATAGGTTCATGGACATCTGCAATTATATTGTCATTTGTTATGCTTATTTTTGGCTTTTTATTCTCGGCAGTTGCAGCCTATATGGCTGGAGTAGTTGGATCATCAAATAATCCTATTTCAGGAGTAACAATTGCAACTATTTTATTTAGCTCACTTTTAATCATAAGCTTCTTTGATATTGATTCTTCAAAAGGAGCTGCAGCTGCAATACTAATTGGTGCTGTAGTGTGTTGTGCTGCTGCTATTGGAGGTGACAATCTTCAAGATTTAAAGACAGGAAATATCGTTGGAGCAACACCTTGGAAACAACAATTAATGCAATTGGTAGGTGTTGTTAGTGCTGCCTTAACTCTTGGAATAGTTTTAACCCTTCTACATGAAGCATATGGTATTGGCAGTTCAGACTTACCAGCCCCTCAAGCTGTTTTGATGACTAATGTTGCAAATGGAGTTTTTGCAGGTAATTTGGAATGGGGAATGATTTATGCCGGAGCAATTTTAGGAATAATTATTATTTTGATTGACCAATATCAAGCTTACAGAAAAGCAGATTTCAGAGTACCAATTCTAGCAGTAGCAATAGGAATTTATCTTCCTATTGAACTAACTCTTCCTATATTTATTGGGGGAATGTTAAACCATATTGCAAGTAAAACTGCATCTGAAGAAGGTAAAAATAATGGATTATTAATTGCTTCAGGATTAATAACTGGTGAAGCATTAATGGCTATTTTTATTGCAGTTCCTCTATTCTTTGATAAAAACTACTGGCCACAATTATCTTTACCATCTCCTTTTAATGATTTAGTAGGAATTGCTATAATAGCAATTATTCTTCATAGGTTATTTTTAGTAGCTAAAAAATAGCTAGAAACCACTGATAGTAAATTTAGTCTTATTCTTCAGTTTCTTGCTTTGATTAAGAGCTTTATCGTAAGAATTAAAATGATTACTTCTCACATAATAAATCATTTTACCATTTTTAAAAACTTGGTCAATTTGGATATTGTTAATTTTTTCTTCTGACAGTGAATCTTTCAATATTGTTGCATTTTCAAGTGAAGAAAATGCTCCAAATTGGATGAACCACACTCTATTGGTTGATTTTTTTGATGTATTTTTTTTGACTTTATTAGTTGATAATAATTTTTGATAAACTTTCAATGAATCAGATTCCCCTGCTGCATCCAAAGATTTATATAATAGATCTTTCGACGACTGACTTAGAAGATGAGTTGGTGCATTTAGGTTAAATTCTTTCAAAATATTTGAAGACGTAATATAGGAACCAGTTGCATAAAACATTTCAGCTTTTTTAAGCTTTGAAAGCCATACATAATCCGAATCTTCATTTGTATTGATGATGCGTTGATAAATTTGTAGTGCCTCATTTGCATTAGTAAGTTTAGTGGCTCTTTCATACTCCAGAGCCAAATCTTTGCTTTGAGCAAACACGCTACTTGATATTGCGATAAACAAGAAAAGGTTATTTAATAATTTCATCTTTAATCATTTCGTTACATAATGAAGAAATAGATTTTCTTACTTCAAAACTTTCAGATTCTAATTTTAATTTGTTTAATCTAATTGAGTGACATGCATGATTACTTTTCATAAATCTATCAACTAAATCATTGGCATCAGCAACTTCATTTTTTTCTAAAAGAATATCTACCAATCTATTTAAGGCAAAACCATCAAAGCTATTTTCTAATAATTCTCTATACAGATTTTCTACTTCATCAAACTGTTGATTATCAAATAAAATATTTTCTATTTTATTGTAGGCTATTGTTCTTTGTGATGGTTTATGCTTCGCATATAGCTTGTAATATGAAATTGCCATATCTGCATTATCTTTATTATGATTAGCAAGTTCTAAGGCTGTCTCAG
>JAOIOW010000011.1 GCA_028140795.1 Fidelibacterota bacterium | reverse complement strand
TTTTGCACCAGTTAAAGTTTTAGGAAATGGATCCATTGATAAAGCTGTTAATGTTACCGCATCTTCATTCAGCGATTCTGCAGCAAAAAAAATTGAGGATGCTGGAGGAAAGGCTACTACTCTGTGATTGAAAAAATAAGAAATATTTTTGCAATACCAGAACTTAGGAGAAAAATTTTATTCACCTTAGGTATTTTAGTAATTGTAAGACTTGGCTCTCAGGTGCCAATTCCAGGTATTAACCCGGACGCACTAAGACAAACAATGGAATCTTTAAATGATACATTTTTTGGCTTATTTAACTTGTTTACTGGTGGAGCATTTGGTCAAGCTGCAATTTTTGGTTTAGGAATTATGCCTTATATTTCTGTTTCTATTGTTATTCAAATTTTACAGACAACACTTCCTTATTTTCAAAGATTAGCTATGGAAGGGGAGAGTGGAAGAGCAAAAATTACTCAAATAACAAGATATGGTACTGTAGTGTTAGCTTTTGTTCAATCTATTTTTATCGCTTTATTACTTGAAAGTTACGGTATTGTTTTAGATCCAGGTTTTCTTTTTAGATTTACTGCTGTAGTAAGTATTACTACTGGTACTATGCTTTTATTATGGCTTGGCGAAAAAATTACCGAACACGGAATTGGAAACGGTATTTCTTTAATTATCATGGTCGGTATTATCGCTGGATTTCCAAATGTAGTAATTTCTGAGATTTCATATTTTCAACAAGGCGTCAGAGGAATTCTTTCTGAATTATTTTTAATGCTTCTTTTCTTCTTTTTAGTGATGACGATTATTTTGGTTCAACAAGGTGTACGAAAAGTTCCTGTTCAGTACGCAAGAAGAATTGTAGGTCGTAAAGTATATGGAGGTCAGAATACTTACTTACCATTAAAAATTAATACAGCTGGAGTAATTCCAATTATTTTTGCTCAATCCATAATTTTAATTCCAGGTACTATTGCAACGTTTTTTGGACAAGATGCAACTCAATCAAACTTTATCTCCTTATTCGCTATGGACCACTGGTTTTCTAATACGCTGTTTGCATTGTTGATTATATTTTTCACCTATTTTTATACTGCATTACAATTCGATCCAAATCAAGTATCATCGACCCTAAAACAACAGGGTGGTTTTATCCCTGGTGTTAAACCAGGAAAAAAGACTGCAGAGTTTATTGAAAATATTTTAACCAGAGTTACACTACCAGGCGCTTGTTTCTTAGGTTTTATAGCTCTTATGCCATACTTCCTTCAGCAATTTGCTGGATTAGATTATGCTTATGCATCATTTTTTGGTGGAACAAGCTTGCTTATTGTAGTTGGTGTTGGATTAGATACTTTAAGCCAGATAGAGTCTCATTTATTATCAAGGCATTATGATGGTTTTTTAACTAAAGGTAAGGTACGAAGTAGACGTGGTTGATATTAATAATCATATGGAAGTTAATGCTATATCTGAAAGCTGTCAGATTCTTTCAGACACTCTTGATTTGGTAGAGAAAAGTATTTTCCCTGGTCAATCAGTTTTGGAGTTAGATAAAATAGCTGAAAATTACATTAGCTCATGTAATGCCAAACCTGCGTTTAAAGGCTATGATGGATTTCCAGCTACTCTAACTGTTTCTATTGATGATGAGATCGTTCATGGAATCCCAAAAGATGTGGTGCTTGTTGAAGGGCAAATTGTAAGTATTGATTGTGGAGTAATTAAAAATGATTTTTATAGTGATTCAGCAAGAACGATAGCTGTAGGTAAAATTTCTGAAGAAAAGCAAAGATTGTTAGATGTAACAAAAAAAGCATTAGAAATTGGGATTAAAAATGCTGTTATTGGAAATAAAATATTTGATATAAGCAATTCAATACAAGAATATGTTGAATCCGAAGGTTTTTCAATTGTTAGAGAGTTGGTTGGTCACGGTATTGGTAGGCAATTACATATCAAGCCTCAAGTTCCAAATTTTTCCAACCCTGTAACTGCAGATTTAAATGTTGAATTGAAAGAAGGAATGTGTTTAGCTATTGAACCTATGGTAAATGTAGGAACTAGACATATTAAAACTGACAGCGATGGATGGACAATTAGAACGGAAGATGGCAGTGCAAGTGCACACTTTGAACATTCAATTCTTATCACTAAGTTCCAACCCAGAATTTTAACGTAAGAAAAAATGGCAAAACAAGAATCTATAGAAGTAGAAGGAACTATTAAGGAAGCTTTACCTGGAGCAAGATTTAGGGTAACTATAAATCTTGGAGGAAAAGAGCATGAAGTTTTAGCCCACGTAAGCGGCAAAATGAGAATGCACTTTATTAAAATGCTTCCTGGAGATAAAGTTGATTTACAACTATCTCCTTATGATTTA
>JAOIOW010000010.1 GCA_028140795.1 Fidelibacterota bacterium | reverse complement strand
TGCTACATAAAATTTAATCGTTGAAATTTCAACCTTAGAAGCGTACGCACCTTCATTATCAATTTTTTTAGCAGCATCAAGAACCATTAAACGCGAAGCATTAATTTCTGCTCTTGATTCTGCGATCCAATTTTGAATAGTTTGCTTCATCGCCAAAGGTTTTCCAGGAGCAAGTTCCCTTGAAGCTGCTCTTTGACACATCATATCAAAAGCTTTTTCACATTCTCCAATCCATCTCATGCAATGATGAATTCTTCCAGGTCCAAGTCTTTCCTGAGCAATTTTAAACCCAGCTCCAACAGGACCTAAAACATTTTTTTCAGGAACAATGCAATTATCGTAAATGATTTCTGCATGTGCATTCCAACCATCTCCCTCATCTCCCATTACTGAAATATTTCTAATAAAATTGAAACCCTTAGTTTTTGTTGGAACAATAATTTGAGATGCTCTCATGTAAGGATTTTCATGATCTGGATCTGTGATTACCATTACAATAGCAAAATCAGCACCATCTGCAGAAGATGTAAACCATTTATGTCCGTTTATAACATAGTTTGAACCATCTTTTACAGCAGTTGTACCCATTATCACTGGATTTGAACCAGCAAATTCAGGTTCAGTCATTGAAAAACAACTTCTCACTTTACCCTCAACTAAAGGTTTTAAAAATGTTTCTTTTTGATAATCAGTACCGTGCTCAATAAGAATTTCCATATTACCAGCATCAGGCGCTTGACAATTGAATACATAAAGACCATAAAATGTTTTACCAAGAATTTCATAGATTTGACCAAGTTGATGAAGGCTTAATCCCAATCCTCCATACTCTTTCGAAATTTGAGGAGCAAATAACCCCATCTCCCTTACTTTATTTCTTTTTTCTTCTAAGAAAGGTAAGTGATCAGCAAATTTATGATTGATATTAAAATTGTCTTCATGAACAACCATTTCATTATCAATGAAGTTTTGAATTTTTGATTTTATTTCTTCAAATTTTTCGTTTGGTAAAGCCATAATTTCCCTAAATGTATGTTTCTAGATATCTTGGTATTAAACTACGATTAAAAGTATCCAATGTAAAAGTATCATTTTCTTTCTTGAACAATGTGATAGAGGCATTTTTAATCTTAAAATTTAATTTCATGATTTCATCGACTGACAATGGATGACATTCAGCATAAACACCAGTGATAGCACCTCCAGATGACACAACCATTGTATTCCTGTTTTCATTCATTAATGAGGATACTTTACTTTTTGCCAATCGAACTCTTTCTCTAAAATTATCATAACTTTCAAAACCTTTTTCAGATAAATCAAGCTCACTATGAATCCATTTTTTTGCAATAATATTAAAATATTCTAAAAATTTTCGTTTACGCTTCCAAAAAGGAACAGCATTAAAAATTTCCTTAATATTTTTATCTGTGTTCAACATTTTAGGAATGAAATGCTGAGCAATTTCCATCAACTGATTTTCAGCAAACTCTTCAATAATTAATGGATTACTTAAATCTCCCCCATAACCTTCATTTATGCCATCAAAAGTTTGTTGATGTCTTTTCAATGGACCAATAATTGTTTGATCAAAAGATATATTATTTTTCAATAATTTTTTTCCAAGAGCAATTGATTGCTTAATCCCTTTTTTGCTCAAATTATCGTAGTTTTTCTCTCCAAAGGACGCTTGTCCATGTCTAATTAAATATAGATTAGTAATATCCCCCTCCTTAAAACTACTCGTAAATTAAAAATACTTGCTCTGCTACGCAGGCTGGTTTTTCATTATCTTTGAGCTCTACCGTAACTTCGACGGTTAATTTTGCACCATTTTTAATTTCTTTAAACTCTTTTAAAAAGACCCTTCCTCTAACAAAACTTTTTACAGGCACAGGCGCAGTAAATCGGACACGATTTAATCCATAGTTTACACCCATTTTAGCTGATTTGATAGCATAGGTTTGCTCTAAAAACTTTGGAAGTAAAGATAGAACTAAGAAACCATGAGCGATTGTAGATTTGAAAGGAGATAATAATTTAGCTCTTACAGGAGCAGTATGAATCCATTGTTCATCTCCTGTTACTTTTCCAAATTTAGATATTTGAGATTGTGAAATTTGATGCCATTCGCTTACTCCAAGCTCAGATCCAACAAAACTTTTTACTTCTTCTAGGTTTTTTAAGATCTTCATTAAGAAAAGTTAGCAGAATGACTAGTTTCTAACAATATTAAACTTATTAAAATAAAAACGCATCCAAGCAAAAGAAATAATTGCAGCAATTAAAATTGCAAATATTTGAGAAAACCAAACCCACTCAATTGGCTTTCCTATAAAATAAAAGTAATAAGATAAAGGAGCTGTTAAAATAATTACACGAGTAATTGTTGTAATAAGCAGTGGCATTCCTTGGCCTAAAGCTTGACATACTCTTGAACAAATAACACTTATTCCAACCGCTGGATAAGCTAATATGATAATTTTTAAATAGGTTACTCCAATATCGATAACTAAGGGGTTTGAACTAAAAATTGGTAAAATATTACTAGCTAAAACAAAAAAGAGTACTACACTAATTGTTGTTATCAACACCGCTCTATTTATTCCATAGTAAACTACTGATAAAAGTTTATCAAATTCTTTTGCGCCATAAAACATTCCTACTATGGTTGTTAAACTGATAGCTATTCCTAAAATTGGCATAAATAATAACATATCAAGTCTTGAAACTATTTGATAGGCAGCTACAGCTTCTGTTGAATAATTTACAAGAATCTTATTCATCACTACTTGTCCAAATGAAATAATAAGCATGGAAAGTGAAGACGGAATCCCAATTTGAAAGATTTTTGACATTATATGATTATTAAGGCTTAAATCCCTTACATGAAATGATATGAAAGTTGATTTTTTAACAAAAATAATAAATAAATATGCCAAAACCATTACAATCTGACTTATAATTGTTGCAAAAGCTGCTCCTCTTACACCGTACTCAAAAGTAAAAATAAGAATTGGATCAAGAATTAGGTTTAAGACGGTTCCAATTAGCCCAATAATCATTGGAATTTTTGTTTCCCCCTCCCCAGCAAGAATAGCTCTAAAAAACATTGAAAAAATAACTAACCCAAGACCAAATGTAAGAATTCTTAAATAAGAATAAGCAATTGTTAGAATTTGTCCCTCAGCTCCTAAAATAGACAATAGCCCTTCTCCATAAATCACTCCAAGAATAGTTAATATAACAGTACTTAAAAAACCGATTAATAATGTTTGCGAAGCAGTTTTTTCGGCATTATTCTTATCTTTTTGACCAATATATTGAGCTATTGTAGCAGTCGCACCAGTTCCGATCCCCACTCCAAGACCTATTATAATAAAAAATAAAGGACTAACAAATGCTACTGCAGTAACCTCATCTGCGCCAAGCCATCCAATAAACATAATATCTACAACATTAAATAATGTTTGCACCATCATTCCTGCAATAATTGGCAAAGCCATTTTCCACATAGATTTATAAGGATTTGCTAAAAAATCTTTTAGGCGAGATTCTTTTTCCATTAGGTCTCAAAAAGATATAAATATTTCTTATATCCTTTTTCTTCCATTTCTTTAACGGGGATGAATTTTAAGGCAGCAGAATTAATACAGTAACGTAATCCTGTAGGATTTGGACCATCATTAAAAACATGACCTAAATGGGAATCTCCTTGCTTACTTTTTACTTCTGTTCGAGGAAGAATTAACTCATAATCCTGCTCAAATTTTACGTTTTTTTCCTCAATTGGTTGATAAAATGAAGGCCATCCAGAATTTGAGTCATATTTATGAATTGAGGCAAATAAAGCTTCTCCAGAAACAATATCAACATAGATTCCAGGTTCTTTATGATCCCAATATTCATTATCAAAAGCAGGTTCTGTACCACAATCTTGGGTAACATAATACTGCATATCGGTTAATTTTGATTTTTTCTCTTCCATAAGGTCTTCCGTTGTTTGCGCATTGATACTAATAGATAATAATAGTAAAAATATGATTTTTTTTGTCATTTTCATCGAAAAGTAAGTTAATAATAGTAAAGATTTTTTGTTTGGTTTTTTTCATTTATAGTGATACCTTGAAAATAATTGATAAATCTGTGTCTAAAGACACGGAAAAAACTAACTGATAATAATAAAAAAGAGGTATAAATAATGAAACTTAACAAAGCAAGTTTTCAATATATGTTTGCCTTACTTTTTTCTGTTGCAACGCTTTTTGCTCAGAACATTACAGGAACCGTTAGCGGTGATGATGGTAGTGCTCTGGCTGGAGCTAATGTAGCAGTCGAAGGTACTGATTCTGGTGCTTCATCTAATCAAGATGGATCATTCAGTATTTCAGGCCTAAGCGATGGTACATACACCGTTACTGCATCCTACATTGGATATGAAGATGCAAGTGCTGTTGTTACTATCAGCGGTGGTCAGGCTAGCAGTGTAAACCTAACTCTTGATAGAGGTGATATAAGACTTAATCAAGTAGTAGTTTCTGCATCTTTGAAAAAAGAATTAGTTACTGAAGCACCTGCAAGTGTTACAGTTTTTGGTGGAGAAGAACTCGAAGCTAGAAGCGCAACTACACTTACAGATGTTATCGGAAACCAAGCAGGTGTTGAGTACATGAAAACTGGTCTTGAATCTTCTAATCTTTCTTTAAGAGGATTTAATGGCGTTTTTTCAGGTGCAATTCACGCTGTTGTT
>JAOIOW010000001.1 GCA_028140795.1 Fidelibacterota bacterium | reverse complement strand
GGATAAAAAAAGAAAAGATAAATGATAAAATTATATAAGAGTAGAATTTTAATGTTTTCAATTTTTCTAAAGTTGTAAAAATATATGTAACTGCAAAAAGAGCCGTTATAAAAGACCAAAACAATAATGAGCCAGCTTGTCCAGCCCATAGTGCAGTAACCTTATAAAAGACAGGGGTTTCATAGCTAGTATATTGAGCTACATATTGTAAATTAAAATTGCTAATTAATAATTCATTTAATAGACAAAAAAATGCTAAAAAAATACAATAGGAAGTTGCTAGAATTGCTCTTTCAGCTAACTGTAAATATGTTTGATTCTTAAATTTTTTGAAAAGACCTAAAAATATAAATGAAGAAAAAATTAATCCTCCAGCTAGGCTGATTGCAATACTACCAATTTGAGAAATCATTATATTTTTTCTATGTTTTTAAGATCGCCCTCGTATCGGGAGGCACATTTAGTTTGCAATTCTGTGGCTGAAATAATGCTATCGGAGTATGAACCAGAGACTACAACCTCAGCATCATCTTTAAAGAGGTCTGGTCTAATTCCATAATAGGTTACCTTTACACTATCATTATTTTGATATACAAAAAAAGAAACTTCAAGTTGATCATCTTCTGAGATATCTATTGAATTTGGTTTTATGTAACCACCAACTTTTATTTTTTGGATGTCATTTGATTCAATAGCTAGTTCAGAAATAGAATAATATCTCACAGTCAATGAATCATCTTTCTTAATATTCGTTAGATAAAATACCCAACCAGCAATTAAGACAAAAATAATAAGAGTTGATGTAGTGACTTTATTCATAATTTATATTCCAAAAGATTCTTCCCATTCACCATAAACTTTTTTCATTACTTCCACGATTTCGCCGACAGTTCCACCTTTTTCAGCTACTTCTATCAAAAAAGGAACTAAATTTAAATCTTTTTTACAAGCATCGCTTAGTTTTTTCATCTTTTTTTGCAATATTTTTTCATCTCGACTTTTTCTAAGAGTTTTTATTTTGTCTTCTTGAGTATCTTGAGCATCTCTTGAAATTTTGAGAATCTCTATATCTAACTCTTCGTCTTCCTCAACAAAGTCATTTACTCCAACAATAATTCTTTCTTTAGAATCAACTGATTCTTGATAAATAGATGCAGATTCAGCTATTTTTTTTTGAAAATAACCATCCTCTATAGCTTGCACTGTTCCACCCATCTCTTGAATTTCTTCAAAGTACCTAATAGCTTGTTTTTCAAGTTTATCAGTCAATTCTTCAATATACCATGATCCTCCAAGAGGATCGGCTACATTAGGTACTCCAGTTTCAAAAGCCAGAATTTGCTGGGTTCTAAGCGCTATTTTTGCAGCTTTTTCTGAAGGCAATGCTAATGTTTCATCCAATGAATTTGTATGCAGAGAATTTGTTCCACCTAACACTGCAGACATTGCTTCAAAGGCTGTTCGAACAATATTATTTTCTGGCTGTTGAGCTGTTAATGAACATCCTGCAGTTTGAGTATGAAATTTAAGTTTTAATGAACTTTCATTTTTTGCACCATATTTATCTTTTAGTCGATTTGCCCAAATTCTTCGTGCAGCTCTATACTTAGCAATTTCTTCAAAAAAGTCCATATGAGCATTAAAGAAAAAAGATAATCTATGGGCAAAATCATCTATTTTTAATCCTCTTTTTAAACATTCTTCAATATATGCAAATCCATTATTGAGTGTAAAAGCAAGCTCTTGTGCAGCAGTAGATCCAGCTTCTCTAATATGATATCCACTGACGGATACAGGGTTGTATAATGGCATGTTTTCGGAACAATATTCAATAATATCTACAACAAGTTTAACTGATGGTTCAGGCGGAAAAATCCACTCTTTTTGAGCCATGTATTCTTTTAATGCATCATTTTGTAAGGTTCCTCTCAATTTACTGACATCTATTCCATTTTTCTTAGCAAGTGCTACATAAAATGCAAAAAGAATAATTGCAGGACCATTTATTGTCTGTGATACTGAAATTTTTTCAAGGTCTATTCCATCAAAAAGAATTTCCATATCCTGTAAAGAAGCTACATTTACGCCACAGACACCAACCTCTCCTGAAGATAACTCATGATCTGGATCATAACCCATTAAGGTTGGCATATCATAAGCTACAGATAAGCCAGTTTGACCATTTTTAAGTAAATATTTGTATCGTTCATTAGTTTTTTCTGGGGTACTGAATCCTGAAAATTGTCTCATGGTCCATAATTTTCCCCGATACATATTCTTATGAATACCTCTAGTATATGGGAAACTTCCTGGATCAATATTATAGTTTTTTTCATTATTGGATGATGAGTAAAAGTCCTTCAATTCATCACCACTAATGCTTTTAAAACTACCTTTTCTTTCAACTTTTTTACTCATTTGATTTCCTTGAAAAATTATAAATCTTTTCGAATAAAGTCATTGAATCTAAACCTATTTCTTCTAATAAAATATTTCTTGGTCCATGATCTACAAACCTGTTTGGAACACCTAATGTTAAAATAGAATTTTCAATATTCTTTTTATTTGACCAGTTTATTACTCCTTCACCAAATCCACCATCTGTCACACCTTCTTCAATTGTAACAACTAATTTATATTTTGGTAAAGATTCATTTAAATAATTTTCATCCATAGGTTTGATAAATCTACAATTAACTACCTCTGAGGAAATACCTTTTTCCATTAGCATACTATGTATTTCTAAGCTCCTACTTACCATTGATCCGACTGCTAAAATAAGCATGTCACTTCCTTCTGTTAATACCTCCCATGAGCCTATTTCAATCTTTTGTGGAGATTTCTCTTCAAATTTTACTGACTGTTCTTTAGGGTATCTTATGGTAAATGGTTTAGTTGTATTTAAAGTTGCAGTATAAAGCAAATCTCTTAACTCATTTCCATCTTTTGGTGCTGAAATAATAATATTTTGAATACATCTTAAATAAGAAATATCTAAAACACCGTGATGAGTTGCACCATCCTCACCAACTAAACCAGAACGATCCATGCAAAAAATGACAGGTAAATTTTGTAAAGCAATATCATGAATTATATGATCAAAGGCTCTTTGAAGAAAGGTTGAATAAATTGCAACAACAGGAATTTTTCCTTCCGTTGATAGCCCGCCACTAAAAGTTACTGCATGACCTTCAGCGATACCAACATCATAGAATCTTTCAGGAAATCTTGAAGAATACTCAACCAATCCAGTCCCTTCTCTCATTGCAGCAGTTATTGCAACTATATTTTTATTTTTTTCTGCTAAATCACATATCACTTCTCCAAATACATTCTGATATATTGGAGCTTGAACTTTAACAACTGCATCATCTTTTTTCTTTTCTTTAACTCCATGATATTTGATTGGATCATCCTCAGCGTAATCAAGACCCTTTCCTTTTTTTGTAATTGTATGCAACACAACAGGACTGTCATAATCTTTTATATTTTCCAAAATTTCTATCATTTCTTCGATGTTATGACCATCAACTGGCCCAAAATATCTAAAACCTAGATCTTCAAAAACTGTTGTAGGTAAAAAGAATTTTTTAGCACTTGACTCAGCTTTTCTTAAAATAGATTCTATAATTTTCAAACTTTTTGGAAGTTTTTTTATTGTTCTATAAATCCATCTTCTCAATCTATTATATTGCTTATTGGTAGCTATTTTAACAAGGTAGTTTCTAAATGCCCCAACATTAGGACTTATAGACATATCATTATCATTAACAATAACAAGCATTTGCTTTCTTATATTTCCAGCATTATTGAGGGCTTCAAATGCAAGTCCTCCAGATAAGGCTCCATCGCCAATAATACTTACTACTTTAAAATCATCATTCTCTAAATTTCTACTAACAGCCATTCCTAAGCCAGCTGAAATTGCTGTTGATGCATGACCAGCACCAAAGACATCATATTCACTTTCAGATCTCTTTAAAAAACCGCTTAACCCTTTATATCTTCTAATAGTTGGGAATTGACTATATCTACCAGTTAGTACTTTATGAGCATATGCCTGATGACCGGTATCCCATACGATTTTGTCTCTTGGAGCATCGAAAACATAATGAACAGCAGTTGTTATTTCAACTGCACCAAGCGTTGGAGCTAAATGTCCTCCAATTTTATTAATTGTATCAGTAATATAAGTGCGAAGTTCTTTGCATACTTCTCCTAATTCCTCTTTTGGAATACTTTTTAAATCTTTTGGAGAATTAATCTTATCAAGATATTTCATGTTTTTCCTTTGAAACAAATTTCATGTATTAAAGTTTCATTCAATAACTCAGGATGACAAGAAATTCCTATATGTATTCCCTGCCTCACTGCAACAACTTCTTTTTGAAAGGTTGCTAGAACCTCAACATCGTTATTTATTTTATCTATTTTTGGAGCTCTAATAAATAATACATCGATATCAGAACTCATTAAGCCATTCTTAACATTAATTTTGGCTTCAAAAGAGTGTACTTGTCTTCCATAAGCATTTCTGCATGTTATTACATTTAAAAAAGCGAAGTTATGTACTCTTGAATCGTTTGACTCTTTAGACATTAAAATAAGTCCAGCACATGAACCCAAAATTGGTTTATTTTTTGAAAGCTTATTAATACCATCAATCAAACTCTGATTCTTTCTCAAAAGATTAGTTATTGTTGTAGATTCTCCTCCTGGAATTATAAGACCATCAACAGAACTTAGATCATCCCTTGTTTTAACTAGCTTATGTTTTAAGTTAATTTTTTTAAGAATTTTAATATGAGAATCAAAATTTCCTTGAAGTGCAAGGACACCAATCACAATTAGTCACCTCTATTTGAAAATTTTTCATCTTCAGGAATGTCAGACATTAAAATTCCCTTCATGGCATCTTTTAAATCGTACGAAGCAGTTAAAACATCTTTTGCGCTCTTAAAATGTGTAACAGCTTTAACAATAGCATGAGCTCTTTCTGATGGATCTTGACTTTTAAAAATACCAGAACCAACAAAAACTGTTTCAGCACCGAGTTGCATCATTAAAGAAGCATCTGCGGGAGTAGCAATTCCTCCAGCAGCAAAATTAGGAACCGTTAGTTTTTGATTTTTAGCTACCTCTTCTACTAAATCTAATGGAACTCTAAATTCTTCTGCTTTTTTTGATAAATCAGAATCTTTTAGTTCAATAATTTGTGAAGTAATCATTTTCATATGCCTTACAGCTTCAACAATATTTCCACTACCAGCTTCACCTTTAGTTCTAATCAATGCAGCACCTTCATTTATTCTTCTTAGGGCTTCACCTAAGTCTCTTGCTCCACATACAAATGGAACCTTAAAAGGATGTTTATCTACATGTGCATGCTCATCAGCCGTTGTAAGTACTTCACTTTCATCAATGAAGTCAACTTCTAAGGCTTCTAAAATTTGTGCTTCTGCAAAATGACCAATTCTACATTTTGCCATCACTGGTATTGAAACATTATCCTGTATTTCTTTTATCATATGAGGGTTGCTCATTCTTGCAACACCACCATCTTTTCTAATATCAGATGGAATTCTCTCTAAAGCCATAACAGAAACTGCTCCTGCATCTTCTGCAATTTTAGCTTGTTCTAAATTAGTAACGTCCATAATTACCCCACCTTTTAGCATTTCTGCTAAACCGACTTTAACTTTGAAAGACTCTTTACTCATGAATTATTTCCTTTTCTTGTGTATTTGTTATTTCTTTGACTTTTTTAATTACTGATTCGATTATCCAGTCTGGAGTTGAAGCTCCGGCGGATATTCCTACAGAATTTACATCATCTTTAAACCAAGATGAATCAATTTCTGCAGCACAAGTCACCTGAAATGTATTTTTATTCCTTTCTGAGCTCAATTCAGCTAGACGTTTAGAATTAGCGCTTGTAAATGATCCAATAATGATCATTAAGTCAGTTACTTCAGACAACTCCTTAATTTGTTCTTGATTTCTTTTAGTTGGAAAGCAAATCGTATTAACAAATCTTAAATCAAATACTTTTGTCATTAAAATGTTTATAATATCTTGCACGTTTTCGATTGTTTGGGTTGATTGAGTTACAACTCCAGCTTTCTTTGTTTTTCTCAGTGCTTCAGCTTCTTCTACTGAAGCAACAATCACTGGATCTGGTATTTGACTAGCAATTCCAATCACCTCATCGTGACCATGGTCTCCAATAATAATAATTTTTCTACCTTCTTTATGTAATGCTTTTACTTCATGATGTATTTCATGAACTAAAGGGCATGTAGCATCGATAATATTCATTTTTTTATCTTCAGCTTTTTTCCAAACCTCTTTTGCAGTACCGTGAGCTCTGAAAAGAACAGGTTTGTCTTTTGGAATCTGATCAAGTTTCTCAACAACTTTTACACCTTCTTTTTCTAAGTCACTTACGACACTTTCATTATGAACAATATCTCCCAACATATAGACTTCTCCATATTTTTTGCTCATTTCGTAAGCGCTATTTACAGCATCTCTTACTCCAAAACAATATCCAGCATCTTTAGCTAAGATTATCTTCATTGAACTTGCTTATATATGTTGACATTAAATTTAAAACTGTTGATTTGACATCTGAAAATTCACCTTCTACTAGTGCTGCAGCTGCAAAAGGATGTCCGCCTCCACCCATTTTCTTAGCGATTTCACTAACTTTATACTTTCCCTTTGATCTAAAGCTCAATCTAACTTTTCCTCCAAGATCATAAAGCATTAAGGAAACTTCAACTCCCTTAATTCCTCGGAAAAAATCTGTAAACCCGTCAAAATCTTGATTTGAGCCATTGACCTCTTTAATCATGTCATGATTTAAAGAAAACCAGACTAGCTCACCATCACAATCATAATTTAATTTTTGAATCACGTTTCCTAAAAGCTTCATTCTGCTAATCGAAGAGTTCTCATAAATGTTTTGATAAACTTTAGAGATATCTAACCCCATTTGAATGGCATCTACGGCAACTTGATGACAAAGATCAGTTGTATTACTATGTCTGAATGAACCAGTATCTGTTAGAACAGCAACATAAATACCTAACATCATTTCTTCTGAAATTTTTTGATCAATCTCTTTAAAAAATGAATATAAAATTTCACCTACTGATGATGCTTTGACATCAATATATTCATTCTTAAATAAATCATTATCAGATTTTGCGTGATGATCAATGCTCAACGTTTGAATATCATTTTCCTCTACTAAAAATGCCACATCTCCCAATCTATAAAAATCTCCTATATCTAATATCAATCCTAAATCTGCTTTTTTAATAAATGATGCTGAATCTCCATCCAGCTCTTGAAAAATATTATCCTCATTCAAAAAATTATATACTTCTGGTATTGGAGAGTGATTAACAATAATGCAATCTTTGCCAATTGAATCTAAATATTTGTACATAGCGTAAGCAGAACCTAGGCTATCTCCATCTGGATTTATGTGAGATGAAATAAAGATTTTATCGTGTTTATCGATAATGGATTTTATTTGATGAAAATCCATATTTTACCTCTGCCAAGTATTTTCAGGAATATTATTTTGTTTATTATGATATCTTGAAAGAACAAATAAATAATCTGATAAACGATTTAAATACATTATTACGGGATTATTATCCAAAGAATTATTGTATAATGTTACAGCCGATCTTTCAGCTCTTCTTGTAATTGCTCTAGCAACATGTAAATTTGATGAAAATTGATCTCCGCTTGGTAAAATAAATTCTTTTAGAGGTTCTAAGTCTTGGTTAAGATAATTTATTTGATCGTCTAAATCTGAAATCATGTTTTCATTTATGATAGAATTATCTTCAAGATTCATTGAAATATGTCCACCTATATCGAATAAATTATTCTGAATTTTTTTTAAGAACTCTGTTATATCTGAGTTTTGGCTAAAGGATAAACAAACTCCAATAACGCTACTTAATTCATCTACCTCTCCAAGACAATGAATAATATTTTCAGACTTAAGGACAGATTCTCCTTTGGCTAGGCTTGTTTTACCACCATCTCCATTTCTTGTAGTAACTTTTGTGATTCTCATTACATCATACCTGACAGCCATAGATGGGTTAGAATACTGAATACATATCCAATGAAAATTACTCCAGTCCATCTAAGATGGCTTGAAAATGTATAAATTCCCTTTGCTTGACCCATCAAAGCAACACCAGGTGCAGAACCTATTGAAAGCAAACTTCCACCAACTCCTGCAGTAAGAGTAATTAAAAGCCACTGATTTAAATCCATAGTAGTAGTATCATGCATTTGAATCACAGAAAACATAACAGGTATGTTATCAATTAAAGCAGATATAATTCCCATCAAAGAGTTTGCAATAGTAAAACCAAGACCATCGTAAAGTGTAGTATTTATCAGTGCCAAATAACCAATTTTTGAAAGTCCAGCTACACAAAGTATTACTCCATAGAAAAATAATAAGGTATCCCACTCAGCTTGAGCAATTTGCTTAAATACTCCAAAAGGTTGATCTGAGCCGTCACGAGAAATTTTGCTCTCTGCAGAATAAGTTCTTTTTAAATAATAACCAAAAAGTTGCAAAAGACTCAATCCAAACATCATACCAAATACAGGAGGAAGCTTAAGGAATTGTTTAAAGGAAATTGCCATCATAATTGTAACAAGGAATAAACAGCTTATAACCACAGCACCTCGTTTTAACATCACAGGAGGATTTTCAACTTCATCAGCAGAACCATCAATGAAAAAACTCATAATAAATGCCGGAATAATAAAATTTACTAATGAAGGTAAGAAGAGTTTGAAAAATTGCACAAATTCAACGTAACCAGCCTGCCAAACCATTAGCGTTGTTATATCTCCAAAAGGACTAAAAGCACCACCAGCATTAGCAGCAACAACAATATTGACACAACTTATACTTGTAAAATTTTTATTGCCTTTTCCAACAGCTAATACCACTGCACACATTGTAAGTGCAGTTGTTAAGTTATCCGCTATGGGTGATAAGAAAAATGAAATAAACCCGGTAATCCAAAATAATTTTTTATAACTAAAATTTTGGTTTAGAAGAATAGAACGCAATTTTTCGAAAACATTTCTCTCAGTCATTGAATTTATATAAGTCATCGCCACTAAAAGGAAGAGCATCAACTGATTAAATTCATCGAAAGCATGCATCAGTTCTTTTTTGACAGCATAAGAATCTCCAGTTTGCACTCCTACCCAAGCGATCATTGCCCAAATAATTCCTGCAGCAAAGAGTACGGGCTTAGACTTCCTGAGGTGCGTAACCTCCTCTGTCATCACAAAAGCATACGCAATGATAAATATTACAATAGATATAATTCCAACTGGATGATTCAATAAATCCATAGGCGGTAATTTAAATAAAAAGAAATGAAAAAATTATTAAAATCGTATTAATTATTTTATATTTTAAAATGGAAAATTTATTACCTGTTTTACTCATTATTGGGGTATCAATGTTAGCGATGAACTTGGGACTGATTTTTAAAAATAAACCACTCAGAAAGGCTTGTGGTGATTCACCTGACGGATGTGAAATTTGTGGTGGCGATCAAGATAAATGTGATAGCAACGCTTAATTCTTTGGAAATCCAGTTGAAAAAACCTTTGTAAAAGATTTATCCTCATTTAAAAGTATTGAAAAAGATTCAACTCCCTTTAAATTTTCTACTATGTCAAAATTATCGATTGTATAAAACATTGTAGATAGTGCATCGGCATCTAAGCATGACTTGTCAGAAATAATCGAAACTGAACCCAAATTAGAAGAAATTGGATACCCAGTTTTTGGATTTATTTCATGATGATAAAATTTGTCATCAATTATATAAAAATTTCGGTAATTACCTGAAGTTGCAATTGAAAGATTATTAAGGGAAATAACTAGCTCAATATCATTTTCAAAATTTGTAATTGATGGAGTATTAATTCCTATTTTCCAATCTTTACTTTTTGATCTGGTCCTGATTTCACCTCCTATTTCAATAAAAAGATCTTCATATTCAATTAAAGTATTAAAAATTTTATCAACTGCATAACCTTTCGCAATTGAGCTTAAGTCAATTTGAACTCTAGAATCTTTCTTTCGTATTTTTTCTTTATCAACTTCAATTAGATTTTGGCCAATAAAAGCTTTAACACTGTCAATCATTGTTTCTGAAGGTGGAGATTCAAAAATATCAGGACCAAATCCCCATAAGTTGACTAAAGGCATGATTGTTATATCATATTGACCGTTTGATAAATCATAATATTTAAATGAACGTTCTAAAACCTTATAAAAATCTTCAGATATAAAAAACCAATCAGTTGATTCAGATTGATTGAAAGTTGAAATTTCACTTGTTGGTATATAGGTTGACATTTGTTGATTAATATCTTTTAATATTCTTTCAATAAGTATATAATTTTCTTCAATTTCTTCTGGGTTATTTGTTTTTGGAAAAAACTTTACTGTATATGTTGTTCCCATAGTATTACCATTGATAGTAACAAGATTTTTTTCAGGAGAACTACAACTAAGTAATAAAAGAATTATTAATGAAGCTAGTCTATTAGCCAAAGTCATCATAAGCGATCATATCTTCTTCAACGCCTAAGTCCCAGAGCATTTTTTGAACAGCACTAATCATCATTGGAGGACCACATAAATAATACTCACATTCAGTAGGGTCTTCATGATCTTTCAATAACATATCATGTGCAACCTGATGAATGAATCCTGTTGGACCTTCCCAGTTATCTTCCGGTAGTGGATCAGATAGAGCGACATGATAACTAAAATTATCAAATTCTTCTGCTAAGGCTTTGAATTCATCATCATAAAACATTTCTTTTTCTGATCTAGCACCATACCAAAATGAAATTTTTCGTTTAGATTTTTCAGTTTTCAGTAAATGAAAAATATGAGATCTTAATGGAGCCATTCCAGCACCACCTCCGATGTAAACCATTTCACGGTCGGTGTCTTTGATGAAGAATTCACCATACGGTCCTGATACAGTTACCTTATCTCCTTCTTTGAGATCAAAAACATATGAAGAAGCTATTCCTGGAGGTGCAGATGGGTTATCTGGTGGAGGACTGGCAATTCTAATATTTAACATAATCATGTTACCCTCTGCAGGATGATTTGCCATTGAATAAGCTCTGAAAACTGGCTCTTTATTTTCTGCAACATATTGCCAAATATCGAATTTATCCCAGTCACTAGTATACAAGTCTTGGATTTCAAAATTTTTATATTCTAATCCTTTATATTCAGGTACATCAATTTGAATATAGCCACCAGATTCAAACTGGATTGGATCGTCTTCTGGTAGTTCTAAAATTAATTCTTTAATAAAAGTAGCTACATTATCATTTGATTTAACAACAGCATCCCATTTTCTAATACTGAATATTTCGTCAGGTACTTTTATTTTCATATCATTTCTAATCTTTACTTGACAGCCTAATCTCCAATTATCTTTTTGGTCTGAACGAGAAATATATGCTTCTTCAGTAGGTAAAATATCTCCTCCACCTTCGGTGACCTGGCATTTACATTGTGCACAAGTTCCTTGTCCTCCACAAGCGGATGGCAAATAAACGTTTTGTGCTGCTAAAGCCGAAAGGACTGTACCTCCAGTTTGAACATTAATAGATTTATCTACATCATCATTAATTAATAATGTGACTTCTCCTTGCGGAAGAAGAATATCTCCTAAAACATTAAGAATTATAACTAACAAAAGTATTACTGATGAAAAAACAATTACTCCTAATAAAATATCACTCATTATAAATCGATCCCCGAAAATGCCATAAAGGCCATTGATAATAATCCAGTTAACAACATAGCCATTCCCACTCCTCTTAACCTAGGAGGAATATTAGAATACCTTATTCTATATCTGATTGATGCTAAAGCTACAATTGCTAAGAAGAAACCAACACCTGAACCAAAACCATAAACGACTGTTTCTGAAATAGTGTATTCTCTTTCTACCATAAATAATGATCCACCCAAAATTGAACAATTAACAGCAATCAATGGAAGAAAAATTCCAAGACTATTATACAAAGATTGTGAGAATCTTTCCATAAACATTTCAACCAATTGAACCATTGCAGCTATAACAGATATGAAAACTATTAATTTTAAAAAACCTAAATCTGTATCTTTAAAATCTTGACTAATCCATACAAGAGCACCTTTATCAAGTAAGAATTCCCAAAGAAACCAGTTAATAGGAGCTGTAATTGTAAGAACAACAATCACAGCTAGTCCGATTCCAACGGACGCATCAATCTTCTTTGAAATAGCTAAAAATGAACACAAACCTAAAAAATAGGCTAAAACGATATTTTCAATGAATACTGCTTTAGTAAAGATACTTAGATAGTGTTCAACACCTGTCATTACGCGTCCTCCTCAACACCAGCAAACTCCCTTTGAATCCATATTACTAAACCCAAAATAATAAATGCTCCAGGAGATAAAACTAATAAACCAATATTTTCATATCCTGCTGCATACCACGATTCAGGAATTCTCCATAAAACATAACCTGCTCCACCATCCGGAAGCGTAATAGTTCCTGCCCCAAAAAGCTCTCTAAAAAAAGAAACAACAATAATTATTAATCCATAACCCATGCTGTTTCCCAAACCATCTAAGAACGCTTTTGATGGTCCATGTTTTAAAGCAAATGCCTCAGCACGACCCATAATGATACAATTTGTAATAATTAACCCAACAAAAACTGAAAGCTGTTTACTCATATCGTATAAATATGCTTTTAATAATTCATCTACCACTGACACTAGAGATGCAATAACAGATAGCATTATAACAATTCTAACGCGAGTAGGAATGTAATTTCTAATTAGAGAAAGTATAACATTAGATGAGCATAAAACAAAAACAACAGCTAGAGTCATAATTATAGCTTGATCTAGTCTAATTGTGACAGCTAAAGCTGAGCAAATTCCTAAAACCTGTAATGATATTGGATTATTAACATTTATAGGATCACTAACAATTTTTTTTGATTCTGAATTAAATAGTTCCATAATCTCTTATTTTATCTAAAGTTTTTTCATATCTTAATAAATCTTCTAGTAAAAAGTCAGTAACACCATCCGCAGTAACTGTAGCACCAGAAATACCATCTACCTGATGAATTGAAGAAGTATTTGATTCAGAATAATCAACTCCACCCTTAACAACTTTAATACTAATGATTTTTCCAGATTTATCGCGGATTTTTTTGGGTACATATTTTATTTCGCCGCCTGGTTGCTTTATAGGGTGATTGACAAAATTATCAGTAAACCATTTTTTTTCAACTTCACCGCCTAAGCCAGGAGTCTCACCATGTTTATAAAATTGAATACCTAAAACAGAATCTGTGTCAGGATTTAAGGCAATATATCCAAAAATTGTTGACCAAAGGCCCTTTCCAGCTATTGGAAGAGCAATTCCTTGGACTTTGTCATTATCCATTCTTATATAAATTGGTAAAGTATCCTCATTTTTTTCAATATCAACCTCTTCAATATTGCACTCTACAATTTCGCCCTCAACATTTACACATTTAGCATCAATAGAGCTCTTGAATGTTTGCTCAATACTTTCATTGGTTAATAATAAACTTTCATCAAAGTTTAATGATCTTAAAATAGTTTTTTGGACATCAGCTTTAAGATTTTGATCTTGTAAATCTTTAACGCTGTCCTTTGTAAATGAGAGCATTGTTCCCAAAACAACAGTTACAATAAAAACGAAAAAAAGAGTGTAATTATTACTATACATTTCTTGCTAACCTCATTTTTATGTTTGCTTGAACTACATAATAATCTATTAATGGAGCAAACATATTCATAATTAATATTGCTAAAAATACACCTTCAGGATATGCTGGATTTATTGAACGAATTATGACAGTTAATACTCCAATCAAAAAGCCGTAAATCCATCTTCCTGTGTTAGTATGAGATGAAGTGACAGGCTCAGTGGCCATAAAAACAGTACCAAATAAGAAACTACCAATCAAAATGTGCTGTAAAGGAGTAATCGTTAACATTGCATTTGGAAAACCACCAGCTTGCAGGATGCCATCAACAGTTAAATAGTTTAATAAATTAAAAAGCAGTGCAGTAAAGACTAAGCCCAAAACAGAAGAAACCATAATTCTCCATGATGCTATACCACAATAAATAAGAAAGAAGGCACCTAATAATATTAATAGCTTATTTGTCTCTCCAATAGATCCTGGAATTAAACCCCAAAACATATTTAAAGTCGAGTAATCAAATTGTGTATTGGCTGAAAAAAGATTTGAAGCAGTATCGTATTCTACTGGATTTGCTGGAATTGCTAATGCAGTAGCTCCACTATATCCATCAGGACCTACAGCCCATACTTTATCCCCAGATATCTTTGTAGGAAAAGCAAAATACATAAATGCTCTTGATGTCAAAGCAGGATTAAAAATGTTTGTTCCTACTCCACCAAAAATTTCCTTACCAATAATTATTCCAAAACTTGTTCCAATAAATACTTGCCATAAAGGAACATCTGGTGGCATAGTGAGAGGTATTAATGCACAACTAACTAAGAAACCTTCATTGACTTCGTGCTTCCTAATTATTGCAAATGTTAACTCGCATATTGCACCTGCAACAAAAGTTGCAATTAAAATTGGAATGACATAGGTGAATCCAAAAATAGTATTTCCAACAATACCTCTTTCAATTTCCATGGCAAGAGCATTTAAGTAGCCAATATTATAAGCTCCAAATATATAACAAGGAATGAGAGCTATCACAACAAAGAACATAGTTCTTTTGATATCCATATTATCCCTAATATGAGGACCTTTGCTTGTTTGTTTATTAGTGGAAAAGAAAATAGTATCTGCAGCTTCCCAAACAGGATAAGCCCAAGATAGAGGCTTACCTTTTTCTACAAATTTTCCAGTTTCTTCAAATATTTTTCTTAAAAAATCCATAATTACTTATCAAAATAAATTGTATCTAAACCTTTCCTAATAATTGCACCTACATCAGATTTACTCGGGCATACAAAAGAACATAATGCAACATCTTCTTCATCGCATTCATAAATACCAAGCTGCTCCATTTCATCAATATCATTTGCTTCAATACTTCTGGCTAATGCATTAATATAAATATCCATTGGAAAAACTTTCTCCCATGCATCAACAGGAACAAATGCTCTATTACTTCCATTTTGTAATGTGGTAAAATCAAAACTTTTCTTATTTGATCCTAGGTAAGCATTGAAAACACTATATTTTGATTTTCCACCTGGATGTAACCAACCGATAAAAGGTCTTTCAAATGATTCTTCAATGACAGAAAAAGATGAATGATAAAATCCTAAGAAGCCTTCAAAATCAACTTGTTTCCCTGTCAATACATTACCAGATATAATTCTAACATTTTCCATCAATAAAAAATCTTTATATAAATCAAATCTAGCGCCAATTCGAGATTTGATATACGAAGGCTTTACAGCAGGTCCTCCAACACAAATATTCAAAGAAAAATCGATAATACCTTTGGAAAATAGCTTTCCTAAAACTGGTAAGTGACTTCCTTGTACAGTCCAAACAACTTCATTCTGGTTCAAAGGATTTACTCTATTTAAAATAACACCAACATTTCCAGATGGATGCGGTCCCTCAACTTGAATCAAATTGATAAAATCATAATCGGACAAAAATGAAAAGTTATCACCCCTAACAGCAACATAAAGTTGTCCATCAGTAAGTTTCTTAAGATTAGACAATGCAGAAATGATGTATTCTTTGTTTTCAGCTAATGAAAAAGATAAATCATTTGCTAATGGCGAAGAATCAGCAAGACTTACTACAATACATTTAGGACTATCGCTAGGATTAACAACTTTATTAAAAGGTCTTTGTGTAAAAAAGGGCCAAAAATTATGTTTTTGGATGAACTCCTTTACATTATCTTTTGATGAAAGATTGATTTGTTTATCAGATTCAATATTTTTTTCTTTTTCTTCATCTATTTCAATAATGATATCAAGCACTGCTCTTCTTTCTCCATAAACAATTTTAGAAATAGTTCCAGAAGCAATTGATGGCCATTTAACTTCAGGATTCATCTTGTCAAAAAATAAAGCATCACCTAGAGAAACTTGATCACCTTCTTTAACTAAAAGCTTTGGCTTGATGTAATTAAAATCTTGAGGAGAAATCGAAACAAATTTTTGTGTAGGCGCGTTAGAAAATTCTCTGGAAGCAAGCCCAGAAATGTTAATATTATGCCCCTTTTTAATCGTTATTTTTTGCATCAACTCTTAGGATTGTTTTAAATGCTTTAATTTGACAAGTGAAGGTACTAAAAAAGATTGTTGAGTTCTATAAAATTATTGCAAAAAAATTATTTTTTTGCTTTCCATTCAAAATAATTTCCATCATAGGAAGATTTTGACTGCCATTGTTTAACTTTTAAATCAATATTATCAATTACATCTTGATCAATATCATGAATTAAATCAATTGTTAAATCTCCAACGGTTTTAGCGCTAACTCTCGATGCTTTAATATTACCTTTACCAGTAATTGCATTACCCATTCCGTGCACTTTTTCTAATTCGTCAAACTTTCCAGAGTCTTCATCAACAATATTATAAGTTGATCCATCCATTGGAATTCCTTGAATTGGTTCAGGCAAACTACCAATTGAACTTATAAAGGTATTTCCATAAAGAATTTTATTGGAATTTTCTTTTGCGATTAATTTTCCATCAATGATTTCATTCTCAATGACTTCTATTCCATTTAAAATATTATCTTCATAGGATAGTCCAACTGGCTGAGTGCACTCAGCAACTTTAAATAAAAATTTATCTAATGTATTGTTTAAAATTTTTCTTCGAGCAAGTTTTCTTTTTTCAACCATTTCCGGAGTAGCATCTTCAGGAATAGTGGTTAAAGGCATATTTTCTATATTTCTTCTATAAACTAGGGTCGTTCCATTTATACCTAAATCTTCATACTTCATATCATACTGTTCTAAATATTTTGGTATACCTTTATGCTCCATTTCAATGATATCGAAATTTTCAATTTTAGATTCAACTTTCTGCCTAACAAGTTCTAATTGAATAATCTTACAAACATCAATTGATGCTAATCCACCTCCAATAACAATTGCATCATCTTTAATATCCACTTTAGGACCGTTATAAGATGATTCATGATAATGGTTGAACCAATAGACAAAAGGATTTTGGTAATAAAAATTATCAAAATCTTCAATTTCTTTTATAGGAAAAGATCTATCTTTCCACGCTCCATTAGCAAAATAAATGCAGCTCCATCCCATATTATAGATTTCTTCGAAAGATACATCTTTACCAATCCTGGTTAACGGAACAAAATCGACTAATTCATTAGATATAATATCATCAATCTTAAAGTATTCATTAATACGTTGTTTTTCATGCCATCTAGGAAGACCATCTTCAATTTTTCCATATGGCATTCTATTTTGTTCAACAACAACGCATCGAATTCCTTCATCAGTAAGTTTCTTTACCGCAGTTGAACCAGAAACTGCACCACCAATTATTAATACTACTTTCATTATTTTGTTTATTTATTAAATTTATAAAGCATGAAGTTAATAAATAATTTAATAATTCAAATCATTCCTTTTTTACCAAAGTTTTTTGTAAAACTTGTAGCTTCTCCTTATATAGCTGGAATTACTGATGAAGAAATGCTAAAAAACGTTCAAAAGCTAAATAACAAAGGTTTTAAAGTTGCGATAGATATTTTAGGAGAACATGTTGAAACGGAGAAAGAGGCAGATGAAATCACCCAAAGATATATATCAATTTATGATGAAATATCTAAAAGAAACCTATCTGCAAATATTTCCATAAAACTAACTCACATTGGACAAGATTTAGGACTGGATATTGTGAAGAATAATCTTACTCAACTTGTACAAGCAGCTAAAAAGAATAATAATTTTCTTAGACTAGATATGGAAAATGTCCCTTATACATCAGAAACAATTCAACTATATAAGGAAATGTTTGAGCATTATGATCAAATAGGTATTGTGATTCAGGCATATCTTCACAGATCTTTTGATGATATTAAATCACTTAGTGATGAAAAATTTAATGTTCGAATATGTAAAGGCATTTATGTTGAAGACCCTAAATTGGTATTAAAGGACTATAATGATATTAGAGAAAATTACATAAGACTTGTAAAAGAGGCTTTAAATAAAGGCTCGTATGTTGGTATTGCTACACATGATGAGTTTTTAATTGATAATATTTATTCATGGATAATTAAAAATAATATTTCTAAAGATCAGTATGAATTTCAGGTACTGCATGGTGTTCCAATGCAAAAAAAGTTAGAAATGTTGATGAATGATGGAAACACAGTTAGAGTATACCTTCCATATGGGGACAATTGGTACGATTATTCGGTTAGGAGATTAAAAGAGAATCCTAAAATGGCAGGATATATAATTAAAAATTTATTCTTATCAATTTTTAGAATTAAGTGATTGCCTGAACCTGTAAATAAAAAGAAGTATAAGACCAGCAAGATTTGGAAACCAAACTTCCGGATTTGACCACGGTATACCATCAAAAGAAAAGTCAGATACAGGCCAAATAATTTTTGTGGGAAAATATTCTTTTGAATGAAATGGAAAATCTAAAATTATATGAAAGGGCCATGCAAGCATTGGAAATGCTAATGGTCTTTTAAAATAGTAAACAAAACCAATAACAACAAAAGCAGGGACAAAACTGTGAAATAAATCATAGTTGAAAAATAACCATCCAGGAATTGAATCTAAGCTTGGAGGCCCACTATAATTATAATCGCCCTGAAATAGTCGTATAATAATTAATAATCCAAATGAAAATAAATCTGGCATTGCTCCAAAAAAAATAGCCAATTTTGAATAGCCTGAATAACCAAACAGGCCTTTACCCCATAAAGCATGACTTAAAGTATCCATTTATTTTGCTAGGGCACCCATAGGGTCCCAAGGCTTTAATGGAATAGCCTCAGCATTTTGAAAAATATCATTTAATTCATCAGATAAATAATCTTTATGAACAACTACTTCATAATTATACTCGTCAAACCAATCATCAGACATAATATGGTATCCTTTATTACCTCCTTTATCTCCCCAGCTATTTTCAACTCTCCATTTTATTGATTTTCCATTATCATCTAAGTCAACACCAGTAAATAGCATAGCATGGGTCATTTGGCTCTGACCATATTCTAATCTTTCTGCTTTATTCATTTTAAAGTCAGTATTATAAAACATTTCGTAGTCAAATAAATCAGTGTCCATAACGCCTAAATCTCTATGAAAATGTTTACCAACATCACAACCAAACCACACAGGATGATCATCTTTAATTGATTTTATGCTCGCGTCTTTCATTACGTCACTTTCAACATTTAAATATCTAATAGGACTTCCTTCAATAACATTTCCTAAATGTTCTACAGTATAAACTTTATTATACTCTTTATTACTCATTGGGCAATTTATTAAACAGACATAATCATCGAGATTCAATCCAACATGATCTTCATAAAAAGATTGAGGAGTTAAATTTTCGTATCTACTAAATTTTTTGTCTTTATCTCTTACTTGCCAATTAAAACTTTTTGGAGGAGTGCCTAAATGCATCGATAGCATTTTAAAAATTTCTTCAATCATAGAATTTTTTAGCTTATTTAATTCTTCATTTGATGCACCTTTTGAAAACTCTTTGCGAAGATCATGAGCATTTTCTCTTAGCTTTCTTGCAAGCATTTTATTCATTTCAGCTGATTGACTTGAAGAAAAAGATTCGGACATTTCTGCCTGTGGAATAACACCATATTTGTTAATTAGGTTTTTCCACATATCCCATTGTCCTCCATCTTCTGTTGGAGTTTGTAATAAATGCATAACGATTCTACTATCAAAATTCTCTTCAACAGTTGATAAAATTGATTCTAAGAAATAATTAGATTTTTCTAGCTTATCCCAAAACATAAAATAGCTTTGTGAGAACTGAAAATCTTTAAGATTATGTTTTCTACCAAGGTAAACCCTAAAAAGATTGAGACCTGCAAATCCCCAGCATCTACCGCTTGATTTTTGATTGGTGGCTGGCATTTCTCCTGAAATAACATGGGAAAATGAATGATCTATTTTACGATATTTTTCCCAATCCATTGAAAGTTCATTAGAATTGGTTTTGATCATTGCATTTCTAACTACCTTTACATGATTATCAGATGAATATTTATCTCTAAGTTGTTGAATTTGATTTTGTGATATTTTTTTTGACATGTGAATTCCTTCTTTATGAACCTCGTTTACCCCAAATCATTTTATTTTTAAGGGTTTCGTAATAATTATAATCTTTAAAAGTAATAAATTTTAAATGATGATTAGCTTGTGATAATTTTACTGTTGAAGTTTTAGTGAAATTAATAATATTCTGTCCATCAACAATTAGCTTCAAATCATTTTCAGACTCTTTGCTAAACCTAAATTCCACTTCCACGTCAGATGGTAAAACTAAAGGTCTTGATGTTAATGAATGGGGAGCGATAGGTGTTATAACTATTGAAAAAACGTCGGGCTGAACAATTGGACCACCTGATGATAATGAATAGGCAGTTGATCCTGTTGGCGTACTAATGATTATACCGTCCGACTTATAATCACTTACATGCTGATTATCTATAAATAATGATAATGAAGTCACTCTGAATGAGGTTTCATTCTGAACAACAAAATCATTAACAGCATAATATGAATCTTCATTACCAGAAATTTTTGCGGATAAGACTAATCTATCCTGAATCTTAAACTCATTCTTTTTAACAGATTCAAGCTTATCTATAAGTACCTCAGGAGTAATTTGGGCTAAAAATCCTAATCCTCCTAAATGAACACCTAAAACTGGTACAGATGGGTCTGAGAAAATTCTAACTCCAGAAATGAGTGTTCCATCTCCTCCAAAACAAAGAAGAAAATCAACTTCGGGAGGATTTTGTGAAGAAAAGTATGAGACCTCTGAATCAACATCTATACTTTTTAATCGGTCGGCTAAATAAACTTCAAGATTGTTGTCATTTGCCCACTTTATAGTACTTTGGACTAATGCTGGAACTTGTTCTTTTTCAGCATTAGCCCATATAGCAAAACTTTTGACTTGCATTTTACTTATCTATTTTTTTTCTTATGTCTATCTGCTCTTAAACGCTTTTTACGTTTATGAGTATTCATTTTTCTTTTTTTTCTTTTTTTACCGCAAGGCATTTATTACTCCTAATATTCGATTAATTTTTCATTTACTGTTTTTTTCATCAATTTTGATGGTTTAAAAACAGGTACATATCTTTCGGGTAGAAATATAGGATCACCAGTTTTTGGATTTCGTGCTTTTTTTGGTAATCTATGTTTTGCACTAAATGTTCCAAATCCTCTTAATTCTATTTTTTCATTATTGCTCAATGCTTTAATTATTTCGCTAAATGACTCATTAAGAACAGCTTCAACCTCAACCTTTGTTAGGCCAGTGGCATTAGCAACATTATCTACTATATCTTGTTTTATCATTCCCTAATTACTCAAAATAAATTGTAAGTTTTTGACCTGGATAAATTGTAGAAGATTTCATACTATTCCAACTCTTTATTTTTGAAACAGTCGTATCATTATTTTTAGCAATCGTACTCAAATTATCCCCGACTTTAACAATATAAACATTTTTCTTTGGAGTATCCTTAACTGGTTGACCTTTAACAAATAATGTTAATTTTTGCCCGGGATAAATATTTGAACTGGATCCCATGTTATTCCACTTTCTAATCTCACTAGCTCTTGTATTGTAGTCTTCTGCAATATGTCCGAGAGTATCACCCTTCTTAACAGTATAAATTTTCTTTTCAGGGTAGTTTGAATACAGGCCACCTTTAACTGGAATTTTAAGTCTCTGTCCTACAGATAGTTTATTAATATTTGAAATATTATTTATTGTCTGCAGGTCTGCAACTAATACTCTATATTTTGAGGCTATTGAAATAAGGTTCTCCCCTTTTTGAACTCTATGTTCTACTTTTTGAACTGCAAACTTTTCATTATCTGGAATCGCATTAAATTGTTTATAAAAAGATTCTTTTTTACCAAATGGAATATTTAAAGAATAAGAACCATTATTTGGAGTAGCTGGTTGTCTCAGCTCAGGATTCAGTTTTTTAATTGTACTAACTTTTGTACCTGCTGCTTTTGCTATTACATTTAGATCAGAACTCTTTTCAATTTTGACTTCATCATACTTTAAAGGGTTATTTTTAGGAATTTTAAAACCATATTTTTCAGGATTTTGTAAAATTATGGCTGATGAAAGATAGTATGGGATATAATTCTTTGTATCTTTCGGTAGAGAGTATAATTGCCAATAATCTGAAGTTTCATGAAGTTTTAAAGCTCTATTTACTCTTCCAGGACCAGTATTATATGCTGCAAGAACTAAATACCAATCTTCAAACTCTTCATATAAATCTCTAAAATATTTAGCTGCAGCATGAGTTGATTTTATTGGGTCTTGTCTTTCATCAATGTACCAATTTCTATTTAATCCATATTGCTTTCCTGTTGAGTACATGAATTGCCATAAACCAACCGCTTTAGCCCTGGAAATAGCTTTAGGATCAAAGCCAGATTCAATCATTGAAACAACAATTAACTCTTCAGGTAAATCATACTGTTCTAAGATTGGTAACATTAAATCTTTGTACTGGACATATCTTCTGAGCCATATGTTAAATCCTTTTCGGCCTTTACCTTGAAAATACCTTATATAACTTTCAACTTGTGAATTTGTAACTAAGGGTATATGTCCTTCTCTATCATCAATAATAGTAAATTTTGTCATACCCATTTCAATTGATTCATTTTCAGATGTCAATTCAGCTATATCTTTTCTTATTAAATCAGCTGTTAATATTTGAGTAGAACTATCAATGGTATTTAATCTGGTTGTATAAATTTTAACAAAATCATCTTGAAATTTTTCAAATTCAATTTTATCTAATTCTTCTCTTACACCTATTTGTTCAACATCAGATAATAGATCAAAAACCTTTTTAATATTATACACAACTTCAACAGTATCTGAATTGACATCAGCAATAATTGCATCTGATAAAAATTGCTTTGCTTCGTCCAAAATGGAAGTAATTCTATTTGATGTTCCTAAAAAAGAAATATCATCGGTATTCATGAATGGTTTTCTAGGTTTTTCTGAAAGATTTTGTCCAAAAATTATTGAGGACATAATTATGGCAAATATTATTCTATTGTTTATCATAAAGTTGTGAAATTATCTGAATTAGTTTGGATAAGCAAGCTAGCGTTTTTTTATTTTATTAATATAATTTGTACTACTATAGCCATCATAAAAACTTAGGGTTTTTACTTGACCTCCATTTTGCATTACTGTCTGGTAGCCCACAATATCTTCAATATTATAATCTCCTCCTTTGACAAGAATATCAGGTACTATGTCTTTTATTAAATTTTCTGGAGTTTGTTCCTCAAACATTATAACTGAATCAACTGACTCTATTGCTGATAATAAAGTTGCTCTATCTTCAAAAGAATTTATGGGTCTATCTTCGCCCTTTAATTCTTTAACTGAACTATCTGAATTAAGACCAATAATTAAAAAATCTCCAAGTTTTTTTGCTTGAGCTAAATATCTTACGTGACCAACATGCAATAGATCAAAGCAACCATTTGTGAAGACTATCTTCTTTCTTTCAGCCTTAATTCTATTAATAATTTCAATATTGTCTTTAAGTAGAAATCGCATTTTAATCAATCTTCATATTTTTAATGTTTGTTTTAATTTTTTCGGTCAAATAATCTCTATCATTAAAAGAATAATTTTCAGTAATAATTGGTTCTCCAAACTCAAAACTTATGACACTTTGTGATATATCAAATAATTTTTTTTTGGACCAACTGTAGGTTCCTGATATTGCAACAGGTACTACAGGAATATCTGTATTTATAGCAAAAATAGCTGCACCCTTCTTAAATGGTAAAAGATTCCCATCACTAGTTCTCGTTCCTTCTGGAAAAATAGCAACAGATCTTGGTATCTTTTTTATATCTTCCATCAAATTATTCATCGATTTCACAGCGCTATCATTATTTTTTCTATCAACAAAAATGAAGCCTGCTCTATCTAAAATTGATTTAAAAATAGGTATTTTGCTAAGTTCACTTTTTGCAATAAATACCGTATATCTGTTTACAGCAATTAATAAAAGAGGGATATCAATTAGGGAAGCATGATTTGATGCAAAAATGTAATTCCTATCTTGTAGATTATGCTTTCCTTTTACTTTCAATTTAATGTTAAAAATGAATGATAAAGTTTTTCCCCAAATAACTCCAAAAAACTTAAAATTTTCTTTCTTACCTGTTAATAAAATTGCGAAGAAAGAACTAAGACCAAATAATAATGTCCAAAAAATAAGATTTAAATAAATCCATATAATTCGCAATTATTTTATCTCCGAAATTTCCATGTAAGGCTGGAGACTTTTTGGAATACGAATACTTCCATCTTCTCTTTGGTGCGTTTCAATAAAAGCGGCAAAAATTCTTGGTGTTGCTAATCCTGATCCATTTAACGTATGAATAAAATCTGTATTTCCATCAGAATTTTTGAACCTAATATTTCCTCTCCTTGATTGAAAATCTTCAAAATTACTGCATGATGATACCTCTAACCATTTTTCTTCTCCCGGAGCCCATACTTCAAGATCAAAACACTTTGCAGCAGCAAAGCTCAAATCGCCAGAACATAATTCAATTACTCTGTAGTCGAGCTCCAACAAATCAAGAATATTTGTTGCTTGCTTTACCAAAGAATCAAGTTCATCATAAGATTTTTCTGGTTCTACAAATTTTACTAATTCAACTTTATTAAACTGATGCACTCTTAGAAGACCTCTAGTATCTTTTCCATAAGATCCAGCTTCTCTTCTAAAGCATGCCGAGTACCCGAGATAATATTTAGGTAAATCATCAAAAGATAAAATATCATCTTTATGAATATTTGTTAGTGAAACTTCAGCAGTTGGAATCAAAAAAAGATCATCTTTTTCAATATGATACATATCCTCTGAAAATTTTGGAAGTTGACCAGTAGTTAAAGCTGAATCTGGTTTTACTAAGAAAGGAGTGAAAAACTCCGTATAGTTAAAGTTTTTAAGATGATAATCAATCATGAAATTAATTAATGCTCTTTCCAGCAATGCCCCTTTGCCTTTATAAAGTGGAAATCCACTTCCAGACATTTTGGCAGCTACTTCAAAATCAAGTATATCTAACTGCTTGCCAATATCTATATGATTTTTAACATTAAAGTTGAGTTCTTTATTGGTCTTTTTTTCAACAACAACCACATTATCTTTTTCTGAAGAACCTTGAGGACATGATGAATGAGGTAAATTAGGTATTTCTAATAATGCATCTTTTAAGGATGATGACAACTCTCTTTGTTCTTTTTCAAGCTCTTTAATTTTATCAGAAAGAATTTTTAAATCAGCAAAAATATCTTCAGCAGATTCTCCTTTGGATTTCAATATTCCAACTTCTTTAGATTTGCTATTTTGGTCTGCTTGCAATTCATTAAGTTTTGTGGTTAGTGTTTTTAAACTATCATCTAACCTTAAAATATTATCGAGGGAAATATTCTTATCTTTTTTTGCTAAAGATTGTAAAATTTTATCTGAATTGTTTCTTATTTTTTTTATGTCCAGCATGAGACAATTTACTCATATATATTTACATTTATAGTATCAATTAATTTCTTATTGTTCTGAAAATTAAAAACATAACTACCCGATGTATCAGGCTCAAACTGAGTGAAATAATATCCAGAAATAGGATTATATAATAGCTTAATTTTACTTATTACTTCATCATCAATTAAAACTTCAGCTTGAAGATTTTTTAATTCAGAATCTTCCACATTTGAGTAACCATAAATAAATATAGGTTCGTTAAGCTTATTGTATTTATTTGCAATGTGAAATGAATATTGAATATCAGCATCTTTTAAAATCCAATCAATTATTTCATTTAATTCTGAAATATAATTTTTTGAAATGTTAAATATATCATTTATAGCAATAAATGATGATTTAAATGAGCCATTTTGGTTTCTAGAAAAATTATTAAAATCATTTAAATTTATACCTTCGTCATACTTAATATTAAAGATAGGGAAAAAATCTTTTAATACTTTAGTATCCTGATCTAATCGAGCATTCATAATTAAAGAGCTGTTCTCAGAAATGATTTTCTTTAAAAATAATTTGAGCCATTTATCAGAAACTGGTTTTGAGGGAAAATTATCAAGCAAAATAATGTCATAGTTAGTAAACCAAAAATCTGTTATGTCAAGATTTCCATTTAATGGACTTGGATAAAAATGGTCATAGTCAGCAATTAAATTATTTATTATGTGAGGAGTATTAAAATTTAATTTACCAGACAAGATAGCAATTTTAGGTTTTTCAATCTTTAAACTACTTTTGAAAATATGTTTATTGTTTGAGATATTTGTTTCGCCATTTAAAGCTGAAATACCAATTTCAAAATTTTTTTCGTAATCAACTTCTCCCCCAATCATAAATGATTGAAAATAATTTTTTTCATTTGATAAAACTTTAATTGAATTGGAAGCAACTAATCTTTTATCATTTAAAAGAGCTATTTGAACCTCTCCATTTCCTCCATTGATACTTAAAATTTCAACGTCAATATAAATTGAGTTTTTATCAAATTGATTCGGGTAAATAAGAATATTTTGAATAGATAAGTCTAAAGGTTCATCAATTATTGATTCATTTACCCCCATAGATGAATTATTTTCTATAATGGTATTTTCTTTATCCTTTGAACAAGATACCAAAGTGATAAAAAAAATAAAGCTTGCTATAAAGAAATTATAATATTTCATTAAACAATCATTCCTCGTGAATAAGCACTAAAATCTTTATCAAAATCTATTTTATTATTATTGACTTTATGTAATGCTAAAAATGCAATCATATCTGCATTGTCAGTACAATACTTCATTGATGGATAAATAATCTTTTGATCTAATTTATCTAATTTGTATCTCAATCTCTTGTTTGCAGCAACACCTCCACAAATAATTCCAGAGTTTGCAGAGTATTGGTTCATTGCTTTTTCAAACTTACTAATTAAAGTATCAACAATAGCTTCTTGATAGCTCGCAGCTATATCTTCATAACTATATTTATTGTCATTTACACAATTAATTAATGCAGTTTTTAATCCACTGAAACTAAAATTAAATGTATTATCATTAATCATTGGCCTTGGAAAATTAATTAGATTCATATCACCATTCTTGGCAATTTTTTCAATTTCTGGTCCACCTGGATAATTTAAATTCATTTTTTTTGCACCTTTGTCAAAGGCTTCACCGCATGCATCATCTAAAGTCTCTCCAAGAAGTTCATATTCAAACATATTTTTTACTAACCATAGTTGAGTATGACCTCCTGAAACTAAAAGATTAATAAATGGTGCTTCAAGTTCAGCATGTTCAATAAAAACAGAATTTAAGTGAGCTTCTAAATGATTAATTGGAATAATTGGAATATTTAATGCTTGAGAAATTCCTTTCGCAAAACTAATTCCTGATAAAAGTGATCCCATTAAACCAGGACCATTTGTAACAGCAATTGCATCTATATCTTTGAAAGATTTATTTGCATCTTCCAGAACTTTTTTTGTAATACTTGGTAAATATTTTTCATGCTCTCTTGAAGCAATTTCAGGAACAACCCCTCCGTATTGCTGGTGTATAGACTGAGTTTTAGTGAAGCTAGATAAAATTTTGAAATCACTGCAAAGAGCAACTCCAGTTTCATCACATGATGTTTCTATGCCAAGGATAATCAATTAATTTCTTTAATTACTAAAATTTCTAAATTATTCGGAGATAAATCTTTCCACTCGATTAAGTAATCTGGTAATTTAATTGTAGGCGAATAAAATTGTTTCTCTGAATTCCATAAATCAAAATCAATAATTACATCGATATCTTCTGGAAGAATATTAGTAATTTGCTTCAGACCTCCAACGATAGTTAATGATACAGTAGCAGGATTAACAAAAACATTTACGTCATTAGGCTTATTAATCAACTCAACAGGGATTCCAGTAACAATTGTTTCACTTATTGGCTGTACGTCAATAAATGCATCTACTTTTTTTGGATCAAAACTGACTAGTTTGTTAGGATTTAATATTGACCAATTTCCATTTACTGAAGCAATTAAATCCAATAAAGTATCTTTTTCTGTGAAAACAAAATCAATTTCATTTACAGCTTCTTCAGGTCCTCCAATACTAATTGAATCTGGAGAAAATTTTCCTCCAAGAGCAATATATCCAGGTTCTGTTGATACTAAAATTTGCGACTCAATAGGAACTTTTTTAACCATATATCTTTGTAATTTTATTTGAACATTTCTAGGATTTAAAACTTCTACAAATTGCAAATCTAAAGAAGATGGTAAAACTATTTTTTCAGGATTTTCTTTATAATATGAATCTAGTTCAAAGTTATACTCATCAGTGATACTGCTTAAATCAATTACAGCTTTAAAATCATCTCTATAAAAATTATTAAAGACTCTGAGCCATATAAAAGATCTACCTGTGCCTTTTAAGGTTACGAAAATACTTTCGGGAACCTCTTCCTTGTATGTCTTTTGTTCTTGAAGATTTCTAGCTACTAATGGGATATCTAAATTAACAGTGTATGTATCTTCGCTTTTAATAAAAAACCAAAAAACAAAAGCAATAACAAAAGAATAAGCGATTCTTTTGAATTTAGTTGTATTAATCGTCAACATTTGATTCATCAAGCATTAAGATGATATTTTTATCATCTGATTTAACCTCTACTACAAGTAAATCTAAAGCATCACCCTCATTTAGTGAACTAACAACAGTCTTTTTTTGATCTTTAGATATTTTATTCATAGGTATTAAACCTTCGATTTCATCATCTAATTTAATAATAATGCCTGAATCATTCATCTTTTCAAATGAACCTTTTATTTTATCTCCAGAATTAAATTTAGCTTCAATACCTTCCCATGGATTTTCAGCCAAATCTTTAATACTTAATAAAACTTTTCTTTCTTTCTCAAGTATCTCTAGGACAATATAGTCTATTTTATCTCCTTCATTGACAAACTCTTTCGGATGTGAAGGATTTTTAGTCCAATGAAAATCGGTTGTTCTAACAAAACCTTCTAATTCGTCTGTTAAAGAAACAAATGCTCCAAACTTAGTCACTTTATTTACCGTACCAGAATTTTTGTCACCAACTTTAACAAGATCTCCGATTTTTTCCCAAGGATCATCAGAAAGTTGTTTTATTCCCAAGCTAATTTTTTGCTCATTTGAATCAACAAACAAAACTTTTGAATCAAGAGTATCTCCAACTTTGAAAGAATCTTGCAAATTTTGAACATTTTTAGTCCATGATACTTCTGAAATATGAATTAAACCTTCGATACCTTTTTCGAGCTCGATAAAGATACCATAATTCATAATACTAACAATATTACCTTTAACAATATCTCCAACTTTATATTTTTCAGGGATAGTTTCCCAAGGGTTATCAACTAATTGTTTTAGCCCAAGAGAAATTCTAGAAGTTTCTTTATTAAAATCAATTACTTGGACTGTAATTTCTTGACCAATTTCAACAATCTCGGATGGATGATTGATCCTTCCCCATGAAAAATCAGTAATATGAATTAATCCATCTACTCCACCAAGATCAACAAAAGCACCAAAATCAGTTATATTTTTTACAACTCCTTGCAGCTCTGCACCGATCTCAATTTTTGTCATCAGTTCTTGTCTTTTTTCGTTGAGTGATTCTTCAAGAATAGCTTTTCTTGAAACAACAAGATTTTTTCTCATTTCGTCGACTTTTACGATTTGAAAATCAAATTCTTTTCCAATTAAATCATCAAAATTTTTGATTGGCTGCACATCAGCTTGAGAACCTGGTAAGAAAGCTTGAATTACTCCCAAATCTACGACTAATCCACCTTTTACTCTCTTGACAATTTTACCATTAACTGGTTCACCACTGTCACAGAAATGTTTTAATTCATCCCATCTCTTGATAAAATCAGCTTTATATTTTGATAAAGTGATATTACCATCAGTGTCTTCAAATTTTTCTAAAAATATATCAATATTTGAACCTATTTCAGGCAAGTCTTTATTATCAAATTCAGAACGATTAATTAAACCTTCTGATTTAAAGCCAATATCTACCATTACATCGCTATCACTTATACCAATAACTTTAGCAGATATAATTTGATTTTCAGATATATCATTAAATGTTCCTTGATATTCCTCAGATAAAGCTTCATGCTTATCATCTTCAGATGGTTTTTCATCAGTAAATGATATTCTTTTTATATCTGCAAATAAATCTTTACTTAAATAATCTTTAATACTTTTTTTATTATCTGTTGAAGATTTTTTTTCTTCATTTTTTTGCTCAGATGCTTCAGCAGTTACTTCTTCAACTACAGCTTCCTCTTTATTTGATTCAACAGCAGTTAATTCGTTATCGTTTTCTTTAGTTTCTTTGTTTAGTTTATCGTTCATGTTATTTCTCTATATGTTTTAAAATTTGGTTAACCTGTTCTTCAAAAGAACAAAGAGTAGTATCAATTATAATTGCATCTACTGGTTTTTTTAATGGAGATAGTTTACGTGTGCTATCGTACTTATCTCTAATTTCCAAATCCTCTTTAATTTCGTTAATATTCTTGGCTTCATTAATTTTCTCAAAATCAGCCAACCTTCTTTTAGCTCTAACATCATAGTCAGCTTGAAGATAAAATTTATATTTTGCATCAGGAAATACAACTGTGCCAATGTCTCTACCTTCAACAACAAAGTTACCTTTTTTAGTAAAAGATCTTTGAATTTGAACCATCATATCTCTTACTTCTTTGATTGCACTTACTGCACTAACCTTACTAGTAACTTCTTGACTACGAATTTTCAAACTAATATCATCTCCATCTAAAATAATTCTCATATCACTTTCAGACGAAAAATCTATATGCAATTTTATGGATTTAAGTGAATTATTCACCTCACTAACTGATGTTAAATCAACATTCTGATTAATAAAAAAGAATGTTACTGCTCTATACATAGCACCTGTGTCAAAGTACTGGTATCCTAGCCTGTTTGCTAACTCTTTTGCAGTAGATGTTTTACCAACTCCTGCCGCACCATCAATTGTAATTACCATAAATGCCACGAAAGTTAGTTTTTCTTTATAGAAATACCAAGATGTTTAGTTTTTACGATTTATGACTGAATTTTAATTAAAAAACTCAATTCTTTTTTTGTAAGAGGTCTCCAACTTCCGATCGCCAAGTTTGAAAGTTTAATTTCTCCTATTCGAACTCTTTTTAAGGATACAAGGTTCAGGTCAAGAAATTTAAAAATTCTTCTTATCTCATTCTTTTTACCCTGTTTCAAAATCATTGTAACTTCAATTTGACCTTTTTTTGGTTCTTGAGAAACGATTTTAGCTCTGCCTTTTTCATTTGATCCAATGAAAATCCCCTTACGAAGCTTATTAATATTTTTTTCACTAATATATTGATCAGTTGTGGCAATATATTCTTTTTCAATTTTGTTCTTTGGATGCATTAGATATTGGGAGAGATTACCATCATTCGTTAGCAAAAGAGCTCCCGTGGTATCTTTGTCTAACCTTCCTACATGATTTAATGAGGGATTTTTTGGAATTAATTCAAAAATAGTCTTCCTACCTTTTTCATCTGACTTTGTTGATATATAACCTTTAGGCTTATTAAGTAATATGGTAGTTAAATCAGTATTATAATTTATTTTTTTATCGTCAAGTCTAATATCATCCTTAGCTTCAACATCGATGAACGGGTCAAGTATGAGTTTTCCATTAACCGTAACCATGGCTTCTTGAATGGCATCAATTGATTTTCTTCTCGAAAGTTCTCCTGATGAAGATATAACCTTAAATAATTTCATTATGATAAATCTTCTGATTCAACAAGCTCAGTAACTTCATCTGGTGTCGGCATTTCATCAAGATTACTAATACCAAAATGCTTCAAATAATCATCGGTTGTTTTGTATAAAAGGGCTTTACCAATTGAATCATCTCTTCCTTGAATCTTAATTAAACTTTTTGACAACAAATTTTTTAAAACCCCTTTACAATCAACTCCTCTAATTGTTTCAATATCAATTCTTGATATTGGTTGCTTGTATGCAATAATTGCTAAGACCTCAAGCGCAGCATTAGAAAGCATTAACTTTTTTGAAGGAATAAGCTTGGAGATGTATGGTTCATAATCTTTTTTACTAACCATCATAAATCCATCTCCGATTTGTTTTATATAAAAAGAGCTTTGCTTATATAAGTTATTAAGATTTGAAACTTCTTTTTCTAAATCTGGTGCATTTTCTTTACCAAAAACTTTAATTATATCTTTTTGAACTAACGGAACAGTAGATACAAAAAAAAGTGATTCTAAAATTTTTTGATTTTCGGTCATGCTTCAGCAATAATTAGTTTTATTTCAATGTCTTTAAAATTTTCTTTCTGCGAACAGATAATTTCAGACTGTTTAATCATCTCTAATAATGCAAGAAATGTAACGATAATTTCAATTTTAGTTTCAAGTTTTTTCACAAGCTTTTTTAAAGACATTATTTTGTTAGTTTTGAATTGTTGCAAAATAAAATTTTTCTGCTGCTTCAAAGAAACAATTTCTCGATAAATTTCAAATGTGTCTTGTGTTGGAGCATTATCAACTGCATCTTTAAAAATTTTTGATATATCAAATAAAGTTACTTCATTTAAAAAATCTGATACATCAGGAGATTGATCGTAAACTACTTTTGATGAGGACCTAAAAAATGAATCTTTATTTTCAAAATGTAAATTTTTAAGCTTATGAGCTATATTTTTGTATTTCTTATACTCAAGCAGTTGAGCAACAAGATCAATTCTTGGATCATCTATATCCAAAGATTCTTCATCTTTCTGTCTTGGTAAAAGCATTTGAGTTTTGATTCTTAATAGCATAGAAGCCATAAATAAGAATTCTCCAGCAATTGAAACATCGAGCTTTTTTGCTTCATCGATAACTGCAATATATTCATTTGTAATTTGTGTTATTGGAATATCATAAATATCAATTTTATCTCTTTTAATAAAATATAAAAGTAAATCTAAAGGTCCTTCGAAGTTTTCTAACTTTATATCAAACATTTATAGTAAACCAGTTGCACTTTTCACTTCTTGAAGTGTCTTTTGAGCAATTTTCTTGGCTTTATTTTGACCCAAAATCATTTTTTGATTTACCTCATCAGGGTTTGCGAGCAGTTGCTCTCTTTTTGATCTTTGCAACTCAAAAAAGGAGATGATAGTTTCGATTAGCTCATTTTTTATTTCCATATATTTTAAACCAGGAGTATCGTACCTATCAGCAAGCTCTTTCTTAGATTCATCATTTAGAAATAATGAGTAGATCTTGAATAAAGGTGTATGTTTATCTTTGGGCTCATTCAAACCAGCAGAATCAGTAACAATATTCATTACTTGATCTTTTATGGTGTCATTATCAGCAAAGATAGGAATAGTATTTTTATATGATTTACTCATTTTTTGATTGTCTATTCCAATTACAATATCATTACTTTTATCTATTTCTATTTCAGGGATAGTGAAAATTTCACCGAATGAGTTATTAAATTTGATGGCAATATCTCTTGTCATTTCTAAATGTTGCTTTTGATCTTTACCAACAGGTACAATTTCAGATTGAAATAATAAAATATCGGATGCCATTAGAATTGGGTATGAAAATAGACCCATATTTGGTTTCAAACCATTGGCTATTTTGTCTTTATAAGAGGTTGATCTCTGCATCAAACCAACTGATGCAAAGTTTGACAAAATCCAAGCTAGCTCCGTTACTTCAGGGACGTGTGATTGAACCCAAAATGTCGATTGATCTGGATCAATTCCAAGAGCTAAGAGGTCAATAAATGCTTCTCGAGTATTTGCTTCAAGTTTGACTTTATCATTAATTGAAGTCATCGAATGATAATTTGCTACAAAGCAGAATAATTCTGATTCATTTTGAAATTGAATCATCCTTTCTATCATTCCAAAATAATTTCCAATATGAAGTTGCCCAGAAGGCTGTACACCGCTTAAAATTCTTTTTTTCATAAACTAATTTTTACTTTGAAAAAGGTATTCTTTCCATCCCTCATTCTTTTGATTAATATATTGATTAAAATACATAAATCTATTCGGTTTTTTTGGAACTTTCATCAGTTTCATATTTGCCTCAACAAGAGTTCTATTGCCCTTCCTTGAATTACAAGGAGAGCAAGCAATAATCAAATTTTCCCAAGAGTCTTTCCCACCTTTTTGTTTAGGTATGATATGATCAATAGTTAAGTTTGATTTTGAGCCACAATACTGACAGGAAGAATGATCTCTCATTAGCAAGTTTTTTCGGTTTAAAACAACATCTAAGCTATTAAAAGAGACATACTTTTTTAATTTAACTACACTCGGCACTTTCATTTGCATAGAAGGAGAATGAATATGATGATCATAATTCATTAAGATATCTACTTTATCTAAAAAATATAAACAAATTGCGCGCTTAGAATTACATACGCCTAAAGGTAAATAACTTGCATTTAATATTAGTGTTAAATTATTAAGGTGACTGATATCATGTTTAGACATACAACAATTTATAAATAATCATTTACATTGTACAAAATAAACTTTAAAGTTTTAAAGCAAATGTAGGGAATAAAGTGAAAAACTTTAGCAGTCCCCGCTACTGTAATTACTGAGATTTAATAATAACCATTCAACATTGTTGGAGAAGGAATTAAATCATTTTAGGTATAAGCCAGGAGACCTTATTTGCAAATATTAATAAACTTCGGAGGAAAGTATGATGAAAAAATCATATATATTTTTTGCTTTAATTCTAAGTAATCTTTTAGGGCAGTCGTTTACAGGTCTAGTGAAAGATATTTCTGGTGAACCAATACCATATGTTATTATTGAAGAGGTTAATTCAAATGTTGACAAAAAAAATTGGGCAATTACAGATTTCAATGGTGTGTTTACAATCAATGCTTCAAATACTGCACAATTATCTTTTGAAAGAATTGGATTCAAAAAGACTTCGCTTGCAATAAATGAAATTAAAGGAAAATCAATTGTATTATTGAGTGAAGATATTGCACTTGAAGCAGTAGATGTTTACGGCTCAAATAATGACCAGTATCTAAAAAATAAGACATCTTTAAATAGTTTAGGAAGTTATTCCAGAGGAGGTTCTCTGAATCATATTCCATCATTAGAGATGAGAACTTACGGTGGATATGCTGGTGTATCATCAGCATCATTTGATGGTGGATTTGCTAGACATACTAAAGTGCTTTATAACGGCGTTGATTTAACAGATGCAATGAATGGACAAGTTGATCTTTCTACTTTACCATCCTTTGCTCTAAAATCTATCAACTACAGATTAAACTCAGGGACCAAATATGGTTCTGGTTCTATAGATGGCTCACTAAACATTAATAACAACGTAACAGAAAATAATGCGTTTTTTAGTGTTGGTGACTTTGGCTTTTCACAATATGGAGCAAATTATTCCATAAATAGATCAACATCAAAAAGGAATATAATGTTTGGTAAAACATCTTATGATGGTGACTATAAATTTAATGATTCAATTACTGGACAAAAAATTGAGCGCTTAAATAACTATTTAGATCAATTTTTTCTAGCTATTGACAGGCAATTTATAGTTAGAGATGATTTTATAGTAAATATGTTTACTCTAAAAACTGAAAATACTCGCGGAGTAGCTGGAAGCACTAGCTTTCCATCTGATAGCGCAACGAGAACTGATGACTTTGAACTATTTGCATTATCATTTAATAAATTTTTTAAAAAAGGTTCATTAAATATTTCTATGAATAGATCTGATAATAATCAAGTTTATGATGATTCTAATGGATCTTTTCCAACTCTTAGTGAACATGAATTAGAATATTCATCATTTAAAGTTGATGGAAAATATTCAATAAGTCCTTCATTGAATTATGAAGCATCATTTACCGAAAAAACAGAACGCGTGGATAGCAGTGATCTTAGTAGACGTGAATTAAAAACTACTTCCTACGCATTTTCTGGTAATTATGTTAATATTGAAAATGACTATAAATTATCTCCATCATTAAGATTTGATTCAAGAGAAGAAAATAAAAAATCTACATTTAATTTAGGATTTGAAGCCTTGAACCAATTTAACAATTCGAAAAGTTCTTTTGATTTTAATTTAGATGTAGGTTCTTCATTTCAATTTCCAACAATGAATGATTTGTTTTGGCCTGATGGTCTGTACAGTGCAGGAAATGAAGAGCTCAAGCCTGAAGAAAGTCAATATTTCGCCTTTTCAATGTCAAATCAATCGTTTTTAGGTAAAATTAAATTAACTGCCTCAATTAAAGATTATAAAGATTTGATTGTGTGGCAGCCTAACGAAGATTTCAAATATATTCCAATAAATGTATCATCAGCTGAACGAACTTCATATAATATTCAGTATTTAAAGGAGTTTTCAAATTTTCAAATGCAATTATCATATAATGTTTATGAATCCTTAGACAAAGATATTGATGAAAAACTCTTATATGTTCCTGATAATTCAGCTAGTCTGTTAATGGTTTATAAACAAAACAACTCAACCCATTATTCGCTCAATTATAAATTTACTGGAAATAGAATCTTGCAGTATGCGTCATCGTTTGCAGAGCAAGTAGATGATGAATCGTATGGATTACTTAGTTTTGGTGTTTCAAACCTTTTTAACTGGCAAGGAAGAAACGTAGTAGTATTTAATTTAACAGTAGATAACCTGTTGGATGAGGAATATATATCTACAATTGGATATCCTGAACCTGGAAGAAGTGTGAATTTTACTTTAGAGTATAAAATCTAATCATCAAATTCCCAGATAATACCAAATGTTAATAGACTACTTATTGGGTTAAAATATTCATGATTTCTCAATGAGTAGTCTTTGTCTGAATTAAACTTATTTAATGCATTTTGAAGTCTAACAGTAAGTATTACATCAGATATTAAAATATCAGCGTTTATAGAAATATTGATATAATCATCAGAATCAATATTATTTCTTCTTTCTGGCATATTTTTAAAATAATTAAAACTCATATCGGAATTATTTTTGGACATGTATTCTAAGCTCAGCTTTCCATTAATCCCTAAGTTATTTTTGACAAATGATAAATTATATAAATAATCAAGTCTGAGATTATGCTTTCTATTTGAACTTATTAAGCTATCATAAAAATTATAAGAATGATTAAGATTTAATGATCCATATTTCATTGGAATTTTAAAGTTTGATTGAATAGACATCATATTGTCATCGATAAACTCATATCTATCAGATTCTGGAATGAAGACCTCTCCCAACTCAATAGGTACAATAACATTATCTGCCTCAACATACTTTAATGAAGCTGAAAAATCTATTTTGGTATTAAAATAGTATGTAAGTGATAAGTTCTTCCATTCTTCAACTTCATTTCCTCTGAATCTTCCCTTGCCATCAAAATCATAAACATCAAAAAGAACCATTGAATGCTGATTTCTTGTTTTAAAAACTACATCAAGATTTCCAAATATATTTTTATAGTAGATATTTGGCTTAACACTGTTTTCAATTAAATCAATGCCATAAACAATTTCACCAACTGGATAGGAACTTCCTTTAGGCGTTGGAAAGTTATTAATTTGTGTAGTAAGGGTTAAAGCATTCAAAGAAAATCCATTTGAAGATCTTTCATCAAAATAATAACTATTATTTAGAATAACATTTAGAGCTAAGAAGTTATTTTTTTGAATTGAAGCTTTTAATCTATTTCTTTCTAAATCATATTTGTTATTAATAGCATATTCATTAAGAAGTAAAGATTCAAATTTACTTACGTGATTTAATTGTAAATCAAAATTGTAATTATTTTTAATAAACTTATTTCCAATTGTTAGTGACAAAAAATCAGAAAATTCACTATTTAAAGACGAGTCAAACTCAGTAGAGTTAAAGTTAAATTGTGATTCTTCCCTAAAGTATCCAACAGAAGAATACAGTTTATTTTTATCAAATTTTTTTGAAAAATCAAATTGATAAAATAAACTTAATGGAGGATTTTCCGCATTTGAAAATTCTGAATACTGACCAAAATAACTTTTCTTTGATCCTGAAAATTGAAATGTTTCATTAGGAGAATGCTTTTTTAATCCAACGCTCAATTTATCATATCCATAATCACCAAATTCATAAATGAATTTACTTTTCACATAAGATGAATCTTCAGGAATTGCTTCGAACTTTAATTTCTCAAATTTAGTCTTAAAATTCCTAGTAGATCTATCAATCAACAGATTGTTAAATGATATATCTGAATTCCAAATAAGCTGATTGTTTTCCAAAGGGACTGCAAATTGTTTAGAGATATCAAAAGGAATACTTTCTTGTGTAAAAACAATGGAAGTTAGAAAAGAAAATAAAACATAAATTTTTTTATGATTCATCTCTTCTCATAAAATTAATTTTAGAATCTATAAAATTGATAGAATGTAATAATATTGCTTCAAGCGTTTGGGGCTCTACAGGGCTTTGCCACTCTTTTCTTCCTTGATACGATAAAATTAAATGTTCTAAACTAAGCTTATCATCTTCTGGAAAATTTTTAACTTCAGAAATATATTTATTAACAATGTCTCTTGAAAGGATAGCATTTCCAACTAAAGATTTATGATTCGATTTAGAGATTGAAGAACCAAGATTAATAGAATAAAGCTTACCAATTTGATGAAGGCATACTCCAGATATTAATAAATCTATATCGATATTATAATGTGAACCAACCTGCTTTGCAATTTTTAAAAGTGATACTGTTTGCTCCATTAAACCATTTTGATAATTGTAATGATATGAGATGCTAGCAGGATAAACTTTAAACTTTTCCTTATGGTCTCTTAAGATATTTTTTGTGACTTTTTTCAAATGGTTCTTTGAAATTAAGTTTACTTCTTTAGTCAATTCTTTCCACAATTCACTTGGATTTTTTTTAGAAGTTGGAATTAAGTCAGATGCTTCGAATCCATATTTTTTATATTTTTTCTCATTAGCACGAGAAATATTATCAATTTTGATTAATACATTTTCTCCATATTGATATGTTACACCTTTTACAGCTACGGGGTCTCCATTACTAAACTTTTTAGAAAGTTTTTGAACATTATCCCATATTCTTGCTCTAATTAGACCCGACTTATCTTGCAAAAGTAAATTTAAATAGGTTGAACCGTCTTTTTTCTTAAGTGATTTTTTTTCTAAACATAAATAGAATCCTTGAAGCTTCATATCAGCAACCATATTTGAAATAAGAATGGATTTCATCTTATTAATTTTTTGAATGTGCACAATTGCTATCTTTACAAGTAGCGGATAATTGATGTACGCGTTTTGTAAGGCTCATATTTAAGTCATCAGCAATTTTCTTTTCGATTGAGGGAATTTTATTATCATAAAATTCAAATATTTCTCCGCAATCTTCGCAGACAATATGATCATGATTTGGAGTAATTGTTTTTTTATTGTGCTCATAAAGAAATTTTCCGCTATCTAAAGTTATTTTCTTTAAAAGACCATGTTTTACAAATACATCAATTGTTCTATATAATGTGGCTCTTGAAACATTAATTTTCTTTTTTTTAAGATCGCTAAGAATGGTTTCAATATCACGATGACTATCTGTAGAACAAAGCTCATCCCAAATGTCAAGCCTTTGTTTAGTAGCTCTCAACCCTTCACTTTTGAGGACTGCCTCAACTTCTATATGAAATCTACATGGTATTAAATTTTGCATATATATCAAATTACACTAAATTGATTTTTTAATCTATTTTTTTTAAACGAGCGTACTTAACAATTAATTTTTTTCTTAAACCACCATCAAATTCAACACCAACTTTTTGATTTTCACCTGTACCACTCAAAACAAGAATGGTGCCTATTCCAAAAAGATTATGTTGAACTTGATCTCCAATTTTAAAGTCATCAAACTCTGTAACTGTTCTTGAAATTTGAATTTTTTTCTGTTCTCCAGTACCAACAATTCTTCGAGTATAAACTGATTTATAAGATTTAACTTTTATAACATCTTCATCAATTTCATTTAAAAAATCTGATTGAACAAATGATGTGGTATTCATAGCTCCAAATCTTCTTCTGTATTTTGCATTTAAAAGGTATACCTGATCCATAGCTCTTGTTACCGCAACATAAAATAATCTTCTTTCTTCTTCCATTTGATCGGGTCCATCATCAATTCTAACTAGTGGAAAAAGTCCTTGTTCAAGTCCAGCGATAAATACGGTTGGAAATTCAAGACCTTTTGCTGCATGTACAGTCATTAGTGTAATAGAATTATCTTTATCATCCCATTCATCAATATCTGTAAACAGTGAAATTTCTTGGAGAAAGTCTCTTAAATTTCCACCAACTTGATCAGAAAATTTATCAACAGATGCTTTAAGCTCTTGAATATTATCATATCGATCTTGTTCAACAGGATTATTTTTATAATAATTTTCAATATTAAACTCTTCTAATAAAGTTCTTAATAACTCTTTAGGGTCAAGAGTTTCTAGTAAACTGCTAAATTTTTTGATTGAGGCATGAAAACTTTCAATTGAATCTTGTTGCTTTCCTCTTAATTTCAAATCTCTACAAAATTCAAGACTATCAAACAGTGAAATTTTCTTTTTGGATGCTAACTCAACAAACATTTTTATTGATTTTTCTCCAATGCCTCTAACAGGAAAATTAATGATACGCCTAAGAGCTACATCATCATTACTATTTGCCACCAAAGTTAAATATGCTAACACATCTTTAATCTCTTTCCTATCATAGAATTTTGTCCCACCTACAATATTATATGGAATTCCTTCTTTTACCATCGCTTGCTCTATAGATCTTGACTGTGCATTTGTTCTGTATAAAACTGCAAAATCTTTAAAAGTACTTTTATTAAGTTTTATTTCAGACTTAATTGCATCACATATGGCATTTGATTCTTCTTCATCACTTCCAGTGGAAATCAGTGAAATCTTTTCTCCTTTTCCTCTTGTTGCTTCCAACTTCTTTTCAGCTCTGTTTTTATTATTTGAAACAACGGACCAAGCTCCATCAAGAATACGTTGAGTTGATCTATAATTTTTTTCAAGCTTAATCTCAATGTTTTTTGAGAATGTATCTTGAAAGTTGGTAAGGATATTATCAATATTAGCTCCTCTCCAACCATAAATGGATTGGTCATCATCGCCAACTACAGTAATATTTTGATGTTTTCCAGCTAGTAAAGATACAATTTCAAATTGTGGTGAATTGGTATCTTGAAATTCATCAACTAATACATACTTCCATGTGCTTTGATAAAAATTTAAAATTTTAGCATTTTCTTTTAATAGACGAATTGGGAGGAGAATTAAATCATTAAAATCTAGTGCATTGTTTGATTTTAATTTTTCACAATATGCCTTATAAACCTCAACAATTTTTTCATCTTCAAATGTTTGAGCTTTGGATTCTATATCTTTAATTGAAAGATTATCATTTTTAAACTTATCAATTTGAACTTTCAAGAAACCAACGTTGAGCTCTTTAAATTCAGAAAGATTCAAATTTTCAACAACCTCTTTAATAACAGATTTTTGATCGGAAGTATCGTAAATAGTAAAACTAGAATTATATCCTTCATCCAATGTTGAGATGTGCATTCTTAACATACGAGCACCTATTGAATGAAATGTTCCAACATTTACTCCATCACAAGATATACTTTCTTGAATTCTTAATTTCATTTCTGCGGCGGCTTTATTGGTGAAGGTTAATGCTAATATTTCTTCTGGCTTAAAAAGCTTTTCTTTGATTAAATGCCAAACTTTATAAGTAAGTACTCTTGTTTTTCCACTTCCTGCTCCTGCAAACACTAGAACAGGTTTATTTACTGTTTGGACTGCTTTTAGTTGTTGAGTGTTTAAATCTTGTAACTTCATCTATTCTTTCTTTTGTTAATTTTATAAATCCTTTTTGCCTCTTCATGGTCTTTTTCATTTGTTGTAAATGCATGCGACCCATCTCCTTGTGCAACAAAAAATAAGAAATTGGTATCTTCAGGATATAATGCTGCTTTAATTGATGCAATGCCTGGATTATTTATTGGCCCGGGAGGCAAACCATAATTCTGATACGTATTATAATCAGACTTAATTCTTAAATCTCTATTAGATAATGTTTTTGGAGGACCTGGTATTATATATTGTATCGTTGGGTCGGCTTGTAGTTTCATATTAATTTTTAATCTATTATGATATACTGAAGAAATTGTACTTCGCTCACTATCTAGCATCGCTTCTCCTTCAATAATCGACGCCAAAGTTACAACTTCATGTACCGAAAATCCTAATTGATTCGCTCTATCTTGTAAATTTTTATCAAATTTTTTCCAAAATTCTGACAACAAAAGATCTATAATTATTTCTGGAGATGAATCATGATATAAATAATATGTATCCGGGTAAAGATAACCTTCAAGCGATGAAGCATCCACTTGATATTGTTCTAAAATCTCGGTTGAATTAAAGTATTTGTTAAAATCATAATCTGTATTCAATAATGTATTAATATCTTTGAAAAGATTCTTCGATTGTGAACCTTCCGGTATTGTTAGTTTTAATTTTATTGGACCTTTATTAAAAATGAGATCAATTAATATAGCGTCTGATATCTTTCCATCAATTGAGAATCTACCTGTTGGAATTTTTGATGCTAAGCCTCTGGTGATAACTTTTAGCTTAAATATATTTTGATTTACTATAATTTCATTTTCCAATAATAAATTAGAAACTGAATTTAATGACATCCCTTTTTCAATAGTTATGACAGATGAATTTACTTCACGATTATTTACTGAAAGCATACTTGTAACAAAAATAATAAGTATTGTTATTGCTGTAGATAAGGTAGTATTTATTTCTTTCATCTGAGGGCTAGAAATTACCTTATTTCTTATTTCAAATCAATGGATGTAATAATATTTTTGCAAACAACAATTATCGCAACTAACTTTCCAATTATGGAAAACAAAAATAAAAAAACTTTACAGTTTTCATGGCCATACAAAAGAAAAAATTATGTTTTGTTTGGTGTTGGAGTTTTCGTTATAATTATGGGTTATTTGATAATGTATTCAGGAGAAGTAGATAGTTTTCAAAGCTTAGTTATTTCTCCACTACTTTTATTAGCTGGCTATTTGGTTATAATTCCAATGGCTTTGTTAAGCAAAAAATAATTTGGGGTAGTAGTTCAGTTGGTTAGAACGCCGGCCTGTCAAGCCGGAGGTCGCGGGTTCGAGTCCCGTCTATCCCGCAACTTTCAATGAAAAAAATTTTCCAAGTAGGTGCTGGTCTTGTAGGAAAAACAATGGCACTTGATTTATCGAAAAATCATGAACTTCATCTTGGTGACACCAATTTAGATCTGTTAAATGAAATCAAAAATGAAGACCAGTCAATACATATACAAAAAATAGATATTCAAGATAAAGAAAATTTTCGCACATGGATAGCTGATGCTGATATCGTGCTTTTGGCTGTTCCAGGATTTTTAGGATTTGAAGCTTTACGTTTAATTATCGAGTGTAAAAAAAATGTTGTTGATATATCTTTTTCTCCAGAGAATGTTCTTTCGCTTAACGATTTGGCAATAGAAAATGATGTTTGTGCCGTTGTAGATGCAGGCGTAGCTCCAGGTATACCAAATTTTTTATTGGGATATTGGAATGAAAAAATTAAAGTGAATTCTTTTGATTATATGGTAGGAGGCTTACCAAAAAATCCATCTCCACCTTTTAATTATAAAGCTCCATTTTCTCCCATAGATGTTATTGAAGAATATACCCGACCTGCAAGAATGATGATTAATTCTAAAGTGGAAATAAAACCTGCGCTATCAGATATTGAAGAACTAAAAATTTATAATGTTGGAATTTTAGAAGCATTTAATACTGACGGTCTTCGTTCGATATTAACTACAATGTCACACATACCAAATATGAAAGAAAAAACTTTAAGATATCCTGGACACGCTTTATTGATACAATCGATGATTGATAAAAATTTATTTGATAAAAATAATTTTGACCAAACTGTTGAAAAATTATTTTCTGAATGGAAACTTGAAAACCATGAACCAGAATTCACAGTACTAGATATTAATATTAATGCAGATAAACAAAATGTCCATTATCACCTTTATGATGAAATGGATATGCTTTCAAAATCTTCTTCAATGGCTAGAACTACTGGCTATACAGCCACTGCAACTGTAAATATGTTATTAGAAAACCTTTGGTCAAAAAAAGGTGTTTCCCCTCCTGAAATTGTCGGCGCTAATGAGCCTTGTATTAATTTTCTTTTTGATTACTTATCATCAAGAAATGTCAAAATATCACAAATTTGATATTTTTCTGATAAGTTCATTTTAGTATTGATACCAAATCTCTTTCTATTGTACATTGTCTAATGTTTAAAAAATCACTATCACTTTTTTTAATATTATTCCTAATTAACTGCGGAGGCGGTGGAGGCGGTGGAGAAGATTCGGGTGCAGGCCCAAGCAATGATCCTCCTGTAGCTAGTTTTTCAGCAAGTCCGCTTAGTGGAGCAGCTCCATTAGCTGTAAACTTTACTTCTACATCAACTAATGCAACCACTCATGACTGGGATTTTAACGGAGATGGTATTTTAGATGCATCAGGAGTTTTGGTTCAGTATACTTATGCAGAAGCAGGGACATATACGGTAACATTAACAGCAACTGGGCCAAATGGTACTGATGTTCTTACTAGAAGTAATTATGTTACAGTTTCAGCATCACCTCCTGCTGCGTTATTTACAGGAGAACCAACTTCAGGTAAAAAAGATTTAAGGGTAGAATTTTCAAATTCATCATTAAGATACAATAGCTCTGTATGGGATTTTGGAGATGGCAACACAAGTACTGAAGATAACCCTGTCCACACCTATACTACGGCTGGAAACTTTGATGTGACATTATCAGTTGTTGGTGAAGGTGGTTCAGATACCAATGTACTATCAGGATACATAACTGTTGATGATATACAAACACCTGCAATAGTTTTTGATCCTAAGTATATTGAAACAACTTCAGGGTCATCTATACCTATTGACATCAAAGTTCTTGGAGTATCAGGAATGGCTGCTGCCCAAGTTGTAATATTTTACGACAATAGTTTAATGACCTATGATAGTGTAACAGCAGGAGATTTTTTGAAAGGCGATTCAGATCCGTTATTAGTCGTCACTAGTAATCCTGGAGCTAATAGAGTTATCATTTATACATCATCTTTATCAAGTGATCTTCCATCAAATGATGGAGATGGGGTAATTGCAACCGTAAACTTTACTTTTAATGGTTCGGTTGATACATCAGTAGATATTAATCTAGATGCATCAGTTGGAGGCAGTGGTAGTTTGATGCTTGATGTTGATGGTGGAGAAATTACAATTAATGATGCTGTTGGAGCATATATTTTAATTAATGAGTAAAACAATGAAAAAAATTACATATATATTAGTAGCAATTTTAATTTTAACTATCTCTTTTGAGCCGTTAAGTAATATCTACTATGAAAATAAACGTATTAAAAATGAAAAGTATTTAGCAGAATATTTAAGTGATAAATCTTTTAAAAGAAGTTATGTAAAAAGCCTTCCAAAAAAACTTAGACCCGATTTAAAAAATTATCATGATTTTTTGATGACAAGAGATCCAAGCACAAACTCTGTTCCTTCCGAAAGAGTTTTAGATGCAATTAAGCTAAGAGATGCCAAGCTAAATTCTCGCTCCTATTTAAACAGACAAACTGAAATCAATTGGACAGAAAGAGGTCCTAGTAAACAAGCTGGAAGAACTAGAGCCTTAATGCTCGATGGAAATTTTAGCTCTAATAATAAAGTATGGGCTGCTGGAGTAAGTGGTGGACTTTGGTCAATAACAAATATTGAAAATGCAAGTTCTGAATGGACAAAAGTTTCTGATTTTTGGGATACATTAAATATTACTAGTGTTGCAACAGACCCAACAGATGCTAACATCATTTATGTTGGAACTGGAGAAAAAAGAGGAATGGGCCTCAAAGGATTTGGTGTTTGGAAAACTTCAGATGGAGGCTCCACATGGAATCAACTTTCTTCATCAACAGGTTTTAAGTGGATTGATACTATAATTGTTAGAGATGAAGGTGGTGTTGGAGCTGTTTATGTTGGAGGAGGAAGATCTTTATCCGAAGGAGAATATACTGGAATAAATGGATTACAAAAATCAACGGACGGTGGTGCTACTTGGACTGAAGTTCTAGGAGAAATAGCAGAAGGTTCAAGTCATCATGTAACGGACTTAGAAATAGATTCAAATAACAGACTAATTGTTGGTACTAGAACAAATACTTTTGGAGATGGTGGTGGTCAAATCTTCTACAGTGATGATGGTGCTGTTTTTAGTCCCTACACAATTGGCGCATTAGGTCAATTTGATAGAACATTTGTTGATGTCTCTCCAAGTGATCCGAATGTACTTTATGCAATGTTTGAAAATGCAAGCACTGGTTATATTACCTGGCTTGGAAAATCTGAAGATGGAGGACTTACTTGGACCCAAAAATCAATTGGACTTGATGAGAATGGAAATCCATTTGGTGATTACCAAGGCTCAATGGATTATTGGGGATTCTTAGGTGTTGATCCAAATGATACTAATACAATTTACGCTGCTGGAGCGCAATCAATACATAAATCTACAGATTCTGGAGAAACTTGGACTGAAATTTCAGAATGGCGTGGAACAGGGTTCTCTTTACCTTATGTCCATGCTGATCATCATAATATCGTATTTATTGATAGTGATAAAATACTTATGTCAAATGATGGTGGTGTATTTTTAACTACTGATGGTGGAAATACATTTACCATGAAAAATGATAACATGGTAACTACACAATTTTATTCAACAGCTATTCATCCAACAGATTCTGATTATGTACTTGGTGGTACTCAAGATAATGGTACTTGGAGACTAAATACAGCTGGTAAACAAGCTGGTGTTGAGGTTTATGGAGGAGACGGTGGATTTGCTCACATTGATCAAGTTGATCCTGATTATCAATTTGGTGCTACTACTTATGGTAATATTTTTAGGAGCGTTAATGGAGGTCAATCATTTGGTTCGTATTCAAATGTAACCAATAGTGATGGAACCGATGCTGGATTTTTTATCAATCCAAGCGTGATTGATGGCGTGAATAAAGCAATGTATGTAACATTTGATACCGTAAGCATTTTAAGACAAAAAGATTATACTAAGTTATCTGCACATGACTTTATTAATATTAATTTAGGCTCAGGTGCTACAGCCTACAAAGTTTCTCCTCATACTAGCGGAGTGCTTTTTGTAGGTACAGCTAGTGGAAGAGTATTCAAAATTACTGATGCTCATACTGATAATTATGCTGTCACTGAAATTAGTCCATCTCAAACCACTGGTTATATTTCATCTATCGATGTAGGTAAAAATGATAATCAAATTTTAATAACCTTATCGAATTATGGAATCAATTCAGTTTATGAAACTATTTCTGGTGGAGGTTCTAATGCTTGGGTTGATATTGAAGGTGATTTACCAGACATACCTGTAAGATGGGGCTTATATAATAGAGATAATTTTAATCAAGTAGCTATCGCCACAGAAGTTGGAGTATGGGTGTCCGATGACGTAACAAGCTCATCAGTAACATGGAATCCTTCTAATGATGGACTTGCAAACGTAAGAGTTGATATGTTAGCAATGAATTCTGATGGAGAAATGTCTGCAGGTACATTTGGTCGTGGTCAGTTTACCTCACCTGGGTTTACTTCAACAGCACCATTAAATGCAGCTTTCTCTCCAAGCAAAACTTCTGGTGTTTTTCCATTAGATGTTAATTTTGTAGATCGTTCAACTGGAAATGTTTCATCATGGTCTTGGGATTTTGGTGACGGATCTACTAGCAGTGATCAAAACCCTTCACACACTTATAATGATTCTGGACGTTACACTGTTTCATTAACTGTAAGCGATGGTACTAACAATAGTGTAACTACAAAAAATAATTTAATCTGGGCTACTGCAGTTCAAGATACACTTTGGGAAGAAGGATTTGAAACGAACCCTTATGGATGGGCAGATGGACGTAGAGATGTTCATGCATTTGGAAGTATTAATGCAAATAATGATGCTGAATCATTTAGTTGGTGGTATTATACTGCTGGTTATGGTGCTGCATTTAATAGTCATTGGATGGCAGGTCTTGGAATGGCAGGAAGTGGTACTGCAGATGACTACCTTATTAGTCCATTATTATGGCTGAGACCTGGAACTGATAATCTTTTATCATTTTATGTCAATTCTAATGCTGGTGAAGAGTCATACGATGTATTGCTTTCTCCAACTGGTGGTACTGCTGTTGAAGACTTTACAGTCACCCTTGATTCAAGAACAGAAACGGTATCAGCTTGGGAACAGAGAACATATGATTTATCATCTTACGCTGGGACAAGTGTTAGAGTTGCTTTTCATGTCAAAACAGCTAATCAGGGATATATGTTCTTTGACTCAATGACATTGACTGCTGGACAACTTGATGCAACTGGTGCTCCGTTATCTCCACAGGGCTTAATTGTTGTAAATGAATTAGAATATGATGATGCAAATACACAATGGGTTCCAACTGCTGATGGAATTGATCTTCTTTGGAACAGAAGCTTAGAAAGTGACTTTGCTTCATATAATGTGTATGGTAGTCAAAATGAAGGGTTTACTGCAGATAGTAGTACATTATTAGGAGTAGGAACTTTAGGTAATATAGATTCTGAACATTTTGAACCATCCCCTTCAACTACACCATGGCCAGATACTACATTTGTCTTTAGGCAAACATTTAGTGTAGACTCTTATACTCATGAAGGATTAAATCAGGGAGATACATGGTACTACAGAGTTAGTGCCATAGATTCAGATGGTAATGAAACTATGAGCGATGAGGTAAGTTTCTTATTAGATAGCCTTGGACCAACTGCTGGAACTGTTACAATAAATGATCTTGTGGATACTAGTTATTTAAGAAGTAATAGTGAAGTGAGTATTACTGTTGATGGATGGTCTGATAATTCTGGTATTGAAGCATTTTTTATGGGAATTGGTTCAAGCGCTAATGACAATGATGCTGATATAGTACAATATACCAATGTTGGGCTAACAGACCTTCAACTTACAGGTTTAGATTTAAATGATTTCACTGAACATTTCTTAAAGGTAGCCGCGGTTGATGGTGCTGGAAATGTCTCAAGTTTTGTCATTGAAGGATTTACTGTTTATACATCCTTGCTTGGGGACCTTGATAATGACTGGGATGTTGATGTAGAAGATTTAAATGCTTTTGTAAACGCATGGCCAAATTCTGGACTTGAAACAACTGTGGATATTGGACCAGCAACAGGTGCTAGCCCATATTTAATACCAACATTTGATAATACTAATGATATTAATGATTTAAGTGTATTCTCAAGAAATTGGTTATGGACAAAGTCACAAGGAAGAACAGCTCAAGATATTGAAATCATGCCTACTGAGTTTGAAGCAGAAATACTTGGTAATCAAATAATTATTGAGCTACCTGAAGGTATAACGGCAGGAAGATTTGAAATTGGTAACCTCAAAAATATTTATGACTTTAATACAGATCAAAAACAAGGATACATTGTTTTAGAAAATGAAGATGAACTAAATCAATATTATGAAGTTGAATTTGGAAACCTATCTTCTAATGACAATAAGATTGTAATAAATATTGATGGAGCACCTATTTCAACTAATTTAGAATTAAGCTATCAACTATTCTCAAAAGATGGAATGATAGGAAATGGTATGATGCAACTTAGAAATCCTGATGAGTTTAACTTATATCAGAATTATCCAAATCCATTTAGTAATCAAACCACTATTATGTATGATATTCCTTCACTTATGGTAAACATGGCTGATGTAGAAATACACATTTATAATACACTTGGTAAGCTTGTTAGAACAATCGATGAAGGTGATAAAGGTGCAGGTCAACATACCACTATTTGGGATGGTAAAAATGATGATGGAGAAAATGTAAGTAGTGGAGTATACTTCTATCAATTAAGAGCGAATGTTGACGGACAAAGCGATTATAATAAAACCAAGAAAATGGTTATTGTAAGATAATTATTGTCTTATACTAATTTTGTTTGATATAAATCGTGTATTGTAAGTAGACCCAGGCATTTACCATCACTGTCTATTACCGGTAAACATGAAATCTTTGAACTTCTATCTTCCATAATTTTCATTGCATCTAAGATGGATACAGAAGAATGTATTGAAATTGGATTATCATTTATGAAAGGTTCAATTGAATTGGAAAGGTCCAAATTAGAAGCTATTGATTTTCGTAAGTCTCCTTCAGTTACAATTCCTTTTAAAGAGCCATTTTCTAAAAGTAATGCAGCACCTAAGGGATTATCAGTCATCTTTTTTGCACAAGAGCTTATTGAGTCTTTATTGTTTATTTGAGCTACATCATTAATTGGATGCATAATATTTTCGACTTTTAAAGCTAATTGCTTACCTAATTCACCTCCGGGATGATTTCTCGCAAAATCTTCTTTATCAAAACCTCTTCGAACCATTAAAACGGATGCTAGAGCATCCCCTATCGCTAGTGCTACTAATGAACTAGTTGTTGGAACAACGCCAAGTGGATCTATTTCTTTTTCCACTGTTGCATTCAAAATGATGTCAGCATTTTTAGCAATGAATGAATCTACATTTCCAACAATTGCTATGATTGGAGATTTAAATTCTTTAAGTATAGGAATCAATTTGACTATCTCTTCAGTATTACCACTTTTAGAAATTAAAATAGTAGGATCTCCAGGATTATAGATTCCTAAGTCTCCATGAATTGCCTCTGCAGCATGCATGTAGACACTTTGCGTGCCAGTGCTACATAAAGTTGCAACTATCTTCTGCCCTATTAGACCAGATTTTCCCAAACCGCACACAACGAGTTTTCCTGGATGATTAATGATTAATTCTGAAGCCTGTTGAATATCATCGTCAATTCTTTTAGATACTTCTAAAAGTTGAGAAGAAACACTCTCAAGAATTGATTGTGATAACCCATTTATTTCACTTTTTCCCATACAATCGATAATATAAATAGTTTTTATGGAATTGTGACTGATAAATTTGTAGTATTGCCGATGTATATTTTTATTACAGGAGCCAGTAGTGGTATTGGAGAATATGTTGCTTACGAATATAGTAAAAGAGGTGCAACTATTGCACTATGTGCTAGACGTAAGGAAAAATTAGAAAATATTGCTCAAAAGTGTGAGTCTTTAGGTGCAAAAATATATACCTATTCCGTAGATGTCACAGATCAACATTCAACGAAAGAATCAATTGAAGATTTTTTAAGTAAAGTTCCTACAATTGATTTGGTTTTTGCAAATGCAGGTTTAGGACTGCTTGATTTTGTTGAAAAAGGAGATCCTTCAGTAATGAATGATATAATTAATACCAACGTAATTGGTGTAAACAATACTGTGGTACCGTTTATACCAAAAATGCTTGAACAATATAGTGGACATATTGCTGTAGTAGGTTCAGTAGCAAGTTATGTTGCGTGGCCTGGTTCAGGAGCATATGCTGGCTCAAAATGGGCTGTAAGAGCATTAACAGGTTCTTTAAGAAATTCTCTACCAAAACAAATAGCTGTTACTTTAATTTGTCCAGGATTTGTAAAAAGTGAAATGACAGATCCTGTTGAATTTAAACCGTTCTTAATTGGTACAGAAAAAGCAGCAAAAAAAATAGTTCGCGCATTGGATAAAAGAAGAAAGGTATTTATTTTTCCTTGGCAATGGAATATAGTTGTTCTTCTCAGAAGACTAATCTACATAGTCATGGGAAGAGCATTTCAAAAAAAACATGATAAGTTTCGATTAAAGAATCAATCTAACTTATCAGCTTAAAGGCTACGTAAAATAAGACCAATCCTGGCAAGAATAGCGTAAAACCTATTGCCTCTCCAAAAATCAAATAAGAATTTAAAATTGCAATTGGTATAACAGCGTTATTCATCAATGCTAATTTTTCATTAGAAACTCTTGTCGCTCCTATGTTCCATGCTAGAAAACCAAAACCTGTGGAAACCAAACCAAGAAATAATAAAGCTAACAAGTTTGATGTGGTCAACAATTGTGTATTATCAGAATTTGAAATAAAAAATATGGAAGTAATTAGCGCTGCACCCAAAAACATTTGTGAAAAATTATGAATGATATCCGTTGAACTATTATTTGAATGCCATTTTTTAAACATCACTTGACCAAAAGCAAAACATATATTAGCAACTTGAATTAAAAGAAAACCAGTCCAATAATCTATAGGATTAACAATATTATATCGCATCATAAATGACCCAATTATAATTAATATGACTGCAATAAAGCCTTTTAAAGAAAAAGATCCATTGATTAGAAACTGTGAGAATAAACCCACAAAAATAGGAGTTGTTATTGTGAAAGTTGCAATAAGGTATGAAGGTAAATATTCGTAGGACTGAATGTAGAAAATGTACATAAGTCCAAATTGGATTGCACCAATTAATATTAACCTTAGATCGAAACTAAATTTTTTAAAATTGTATATGGTTAGAGTTGAAAAAAAAACTAGTGCAATTAGATTTCTCATAAAGCTAATAAATGCTGAATCGATACCAGGTAGACCATATTTTATAATACCAAAAGAAAACGACCAAAGAATTGATACTATGATGAGATATATCACTCAGACCCTTAAATCATCAATGAGTTTTGCAAGCCTATAGTCTTTTTCTGTGATTTCTCCAGCATCATGTGTTGTTAATGATACCGTAACTTTGCAATATCCAATAATAATATCAGGATGATGATTTTCTTGTTCAGCTAAATTTGCAATTTCATTTACAAAATCTATGCCATCTAAATAAGAATTAAATTCAAAAGTTTTAGAAATTGTTTTATCTATTTCGTTCCACTGCATACTAGAATGGCCAAATCATAGGAATCATAATAACTGAAATAACCCAAAGAATTATTCCTAAAGGTAATCCAACTTTAATGTAATCAGAATATCTATATCCTCCAGGACCAAACACCATCAAATTTGTTTGATATCCTACAGGAGTGATAAATGAAGCTGACGCTGCATAGCAAACAGCAAATATAAAAGGCTTTGGATCAAATCCGAAACTTGCTGCTAGAGATAATGTAATTGGAGTCATAATAATTGCGGTAGCAGCATTTGACGCAATCTCAGTAAGAATCATAGTAATAAAATATATTAATGCTAATAATAAATATGGAAGTATTTCTGCAGGAAATAAGTTTACAACACTTGAGATTGAATCACTTATGATAACATCTAATCCTGTTCGTTGAATTGCTGCCCCCATAGGAAGAAATGCAGCAATCACTATAATAACTTGCCAATGAATTGAACTATATGCCTCATTTGGAGTTATTACTTTTGAAAGCAATAATGCAATTACACCGAGAATAACACCAACAACAATAGGCACAATATCAAAAATAGCCAATGTTACTGCTAACAATATAGATGCTAAACTAAGCCACCAAAAAGGATGTCCATCAAGCGAACCATCCACTTTACCCAATACAATGAATCCTTCCTTATTAGCTAGCTGATTAATTCTATCTTTTGGGCCATAAACTAATAACGTATCGAAAGGCTTTAAAATAAAATGAGCCAGTTTTCTACGAATGATTTCCCCTTCTCTTCGTATTGCTAAAACAAAACTTCCGAAAGATCTTCTAAAATTAGCTTCTTGCAAAGAAAGACCTATTAAATCTGAATTGTCAGTAACTAGACATTCAGCTAATATATTATCCTCCTGCTCTAGTTCATCTTGTGTAAGTTTTTCATCAGCTAACATAACCAAATTTTCAATCTCTTTTAGTCTTTGAAAATTATCAAATGAACCTTTTACAAAAAGTATATCATCTTCTTGTATTACCATATTACGAAGATTAGAATTGATGATTTCACCATTCCTTAGTACATCAAGTACTATCACATCATAGTTTTCGTTTATTTTTCTATCTAGTAATGTTTTACCCGTGAGTGGTGAATTTTTAGAAACTTTAAATTCTGTTAAATAACCATCCAATCTATAATCTTCAATACTTGATGATTTTGCTACTCTTATTGGCAAAAGCTTATATCCAATAGTAAAAATATATAATAAACCAACTACAAATTTTATAATTCCGAACTTAGCAAACTCAAGCATACCTAGCGACACTTGTCCATTGGAAGAATCAACTAAAATCGAATTAACAATTAAATTTGTAGATGTTCCTACGAGTGTTAGAGTGCCTCCTAAGATAGCTGCATAACTCAATGGAATAAGCACTTTAGATGGACTTATGTTATATTTATCAGCAAGCCTTATGGTTACAGGCATAAAAATCGCTACAATAGCAGTATTATTGACTACAGCAGAAGCTACTCCAATGGCAAATAGATAAGCAATCATACCTAAAACTCGAGATTTATCTATCAAAGAATTGATGTTTATTATTAAATATTCAAGTACATGAGATTTTTGTAAAGCATGACTTAAAATAAATAAGCAAGCAATTGTAATGACTGCAGGATTAGAAAATCCTGCAAGACTTTCAGTTGGACTCACTAATCCTAGAATTAGTAACAATCCTAAAACTAATAATGCTGTTACATCTATTGGAAATAATTCAGTAACAAATAATACTAAAGCTACCAAAATTATTGCACCTAGGAATAAAATTTCCATAAGTACCGTGGAAAGGACTCGAACCTTCACATCTTACGATACTGGTTCCTAAGACCAGCGCGTCTACCAATTCCGCCACCACGGCATGTTTATCGAAATATAAAGATAAAAAGTAAAAAAAGTTTACTTAATGATTGATAGCTAAATCAAGCTCAGAAATTAAATCTTCTACATCCTCAATACCAACAGAAAGCCTTAATAGATTTTTTGTAATTCCCAACTTTTCTTTTTCTTTCTTTGGAACAGATGCATGAGTCATAGAATAAGGACATGAAATTAAAGTCTTTACTCCGCCCAAGCTCTCAGCTAAAGTAATAAAGTTTAATTTCTTTGCAAATTTATTAACATTAACTGCACTATTAAGTTCAAAAGAAATGATTCCTCCGAAAACTGATTTTCCTTCAGGGTTCTTCTGTTGTTTTTTTGCTATAGCATGTTGCGGATGATCTTTAAGTCCTGGATAAATTACTCTTGTAACTTTTTTATGATTTTTAAGCCAATTTGCAATGATCATCGCATTGCTAAAATGTCTTTCTACCCTCAATGATAAAGTTTTAACAGAACGAAGAAGTAGCCAGGCATCAAAAGGGCTTGGCAAGGCTCCTGCAGTATTTTGAATTAGGGTAATTTTTTCTGCAGAACTCTTATCGTTAACCATTAGTGCCCCACTTAAAATATCAGAATGACCTCCAATATATTTTGTAGTACTGTGCATGACAATATCAGCGCCAAGATTAAGTGGCTTTTGTCCACAAGGACTCATAAAAGTATTATCGACACTTACTAAAATATTTTTAGGCTTACATAGCTTACTTACTGAAGAAATATCTGCAATCTCAAGTAATGGGTTACTCGGTGTTTCTAAGTGAATTAATTTTGTATTATTCCTTATTGAATCTTTGATAATGTTTAAGTTTGTAGTATCAATAAAGTCAAAATCAACTCCATTATCATTTAATACTTTTGTAACAAGCCTAAAGACACCGCCATATACATTTTGTGAAATTAAAACATGATCTCCTGGCTTAAACATTAAAAATATTGCTGACATAGCTGCCATACCAGATGCAAAAGCAAAAGAAAACTTTGCATCTTCTAACATTGCAAAATTTTCTTCTAATGCATCAATTGTTGGACCACCAGTTCTAGAATAAACAAATTGTTCAGAGCTACTAAAACTTGGCTGTCTAAAAGTTGAGGTTAAATGAAGAGGAGTAACTGCAGCGCCTGTTTCATCTATTCTATTACCAGTATGAATAGATTTAGTTAAGAACTTTGTATTTTTTTTATTCTTAGCCACGAGTATATCCTTTCATTAAATACTGATCAATTTTTTTAAATTTTACTTTTACTCTTTCTCCTGAAGGAGCAATAAGTTCGACTTTATCATTTCTTCCAAGCTTTAATTCAGATTCATTTGACATATCTTCCTGTGAAGGAATATTTTTAGGGATTTCATTTGAATCACTTTTTGCTGCTTCATCATGTTGAAGTTGAATATTTTTTTGTAACGGATTTTGTTGAGTCTGAACTTGATCGCTCACTTGCGCATGAAAAACTCTTTGAATAATAGTGCTTCTTAAGCTAACCATTAATTCTTGAAAAAAGTTATATGATTCAGATTTATATTCAATTAATGGATTTTTCTGTCCATAAGCTCTTAACCCTATTCCTTCTCTTAATTGATCCATTCCCAATAAATGATTTCTCCATTTTTCATCAATAGTTTTTAGTACGATAAATTTTTCAACTTTTCTTAATAACTCTGAAGGAATAACATCTTCTTTAAGTTTATAATATTTTAATGCTTCCTCATTTATGTAATCAATTAGCTCATCTAAAGATTGTAGAGATTCAATTTCGTTAACATCAATATTGACAAGTAAATTACTATTTAACTGTTGATTAATACTTTGCCAATCCCAATCTTTTATTTGTTTAAAATCTAAATCTCCAACAGTATCAAAAATAAAATCTTCAATAAACTCATTTATAGTATCTTTAATCGATTCAGAAAGAAGTGCTTTGTTTCGTAAATCATATATTATTTCTCTTTGCTGATTTAAAACATCATCATACTCTAACAGATGTTTTCTCATTGCAAAATTTCTTTCTTCAACTTTCTTTTGAGCATTACTAACACCTCTATTCAACATCCCTGCACTTAGCTCTTGATCTTCATCCATCGAGAGTCGATCCATGTATGTTGCAAGTCTATCCATATTAAATAGTCTCATCAGGTCATCTTCTAAAGAAATATAAAATCTTGAAGACCCATTATCACCTTGTCGTCCAGATCTACCCATTAATTGCAAATCTATCCTTCTTGACTCATGTCTGGCTGTACCAATTATATGTAACCCTCCTAACTCTTCAACGCCAGGTCCTAACTTAATATCTGTTCCTCTACCTGCCATATTTGTAGCAATAGTAATTGATTTTTTTAAACCAGCTTGAGCTACAATTTGTGCTTCGCTTTGATGTTGTTTTGCATTTAGTACATTGTGAGGAATTCCTTTTTGTTTTAACATTTTTGAAAGTAACTCAGATACCTCAACAGAAACTGTTCCAATTAAAACTGGTTGGCCTTTTGAGTAATATTCACTTACTTCTTTTATTACTGCCTTATATTTTGCTTGCATTGATTTATAGATGACATCATTAAAATCATTTCTCTTAATAGGTCTATGAGTTGGGATTACAGTAACTCCAAGATTATAAATTTTTTCAAATTCCGCAGCTTCTGTATCAGCTGTACCTGTCATTCCGGATAATTTATCATACATTCTAAAATAATTTTGAATCGTTATTGATGCTAATGTTTGTGTTTCTTTTTCAATTTTAACATTTTCTTTTGCCTCCAATGCTTGATGAAGACCTCCGCTAAATCTTCTTCCCGGAAGAACTCTTCCTGTAAATTCATCAACGATTAACACTTGACCATTTTGAACAACATATTCAACATCCTTATCAAAAAGAGTATACGCTTTTAACAATTGACTAAGATAATGAATCTTACTACTTCTTTCAGAATGCAACTTATATACTTTTTCTTTTTTTAATTGTTTTTGTTCATCTGAAAGATTTTGCTCATCAATATCTGAAAGTAATTCGCCTAAATCTGGAATAGTAAATGCATCTTTATTGTCAGGAGATAATGCTTCTCTACCCTTATCTGATAAATCAACACTATTAGATTGTTCGTCAATCGAGAATAATAAATCTTCATCCAATAAATAAGTTTTCTTATCTGCAATATATTCTGATTCCACAGCATTCATCATCTTAATTGTTCCCTGCTCTTGGAATAAATCTTGTAGTTTTTGAAATTTAGGTAACCCTCTTTTAGCCTTTAGAAGAAGCAATCCAGCTTGTTGTTTTTCATCATCAGATAGAGTTTCATTTTTTAATAATGTTTGCGCTTCAGAAACAAGTGTACTAATTAGTTGAGTTTGTTTTACAACAAGAGATTGTACAGGTCGCTTTAAATCTACATAAGATTGATTTATTTTTGTCTCAACAGGACCAGAGATAATTAAAGGTGTTCTTGCCTCATCTATAAGCACACTATCGACTTCATCAACAATTGCATAATTATGCTTTCTCTGCACCAAAAATTCACTATCAATAGTCATATTATCTCTTAAATAATCAAATCCAAATTCATTATTTGTTCCATACGTTATATCACAATTATATGACGATTTTCTTTGTTGAGGGTTCATACTATTTAAAATAAATCCAACAGATAATCCAAGAGTTTCAAAAACTTTTCCCATCCATTCTGCATCTCTTTGAGCAAGATAGTCATTTACAGTAATCACATGAACACCTCTTCCTGAAAGAGCATTGAGGTAAATTGGAAAAGTAGCAACCAGTGTCTTACCCTCTCCAGTCTTCATTTCTGAAATCTTTCCTTGATGTAAAACTATCCCACCAATGATCTGTTCATCATAAGGAATCATTTCCCACTTAATTTTTTGACCAACCACTTCCCATTCTTTGCCATATAAAAGTCTACAGGCATGTTTTACAAGAGCAAAAGCTTCAACTAAATGTTGTTCTAAAACATTTTCTGCAATTTGAGATCTTATTTTTTTTAGCTCTTTAGAGTCATCTACATTATTTAGCTTTTTACTTTCTTGCTCAGCTATGGATTCTTTGATTACGGCTTGTAATTCTTTTGTTCGATCTTGTAAATAGGATAAATCTTTTCCTTCAAGAGTAGCATAAAATTCATTTACTTGCTTTACAATAGGTAAAATTTTCTTTATTTCTCTATCTGATTTTGTTCCAAATATTTTTGTTAAAATACCCAACTATAACTCCTTATAAATTGAGTCAAGGACACCGTTAACAAACGAAGTACTATCTTCTGAGCTAAATTTTTTAGCATTTTCTATAGCAGAACTAATAGTAACCTTGTGAGAAATATCATATGACTTTAGATGAATCATTTCGCATAAAGACATTTGCATAATTAGTCTATCTATAACATTTAATCTATCTACTGTCCAATTATCAAGATTACTTTCAATATGCTTATCTAAATCACCAGAAAATTTGATTGTTAAATTAAAGAGTTCTTCTACAAATTTTTTAGTCATTTTGTCAAATTCATATCTTATCAAAATATCATGTAAGACTTTTTTTGCTTCCTCATTTGATACATGCTTTGCATAAAGTGCTTGTAATACGGCCTCTCTTGCTAACTTTCTTTGCTGTTTTACACTTTTTGCCATGATGTAGTTACTGATGATTCCATTTAATATAGTCTTGAATTCTTCTCTCAGCTAAAAGATTTGCTGCCTCAAGTGTCGAAATATTATTATTTGCTGCATAATCAAAAATTCTTGTAAGAATGTAGTAAATACCTTCAACTTGATATTTTGCTTTTTCTTTATTGTAACCCTGAAGTTCATTTGCAACATTCATTAAGCCGCCAGCATTAATTACATAATCAGGAACATACATAATTTCTTTTTCCTGCAGTAATTTTGAATCTCTATCTTCTTTTTCTAACTGATTATTAGCAGCGCCTGCAATAACACTACACTTTAAACTTTCAATCGTAGTGGGATTAATTACTGCTCCCATTGCACATGGAGAAAAAACATCTAAATCCATTGACATTAGATCATCAGCACTTACTGGATTAACACCAAATTCATTTTTAACTCTTTCAAGAGACTCGTCATTAATATCATGGCCATATATTTCTGCACCTTCATTATTTAAATGAGAACATAAATAATATCCCACCTTACCAAAGCCTTGAACACCTATTTTAAGTCCATTTAATGATTGAATATTTAATCTTTTTTTCAATGCGGCCTTCATTCCAACAAAAACTCCTAAAGCAGTAAGAATAGATGGATCACCGCTTCCACCCATTGCTCTTTGAATTCCTGTAACATGATCTGTTTCCATTCTTATAAATTCCATATCATGAACAGTCATTCCAACATCTTCAGCTGTGATATACTTCCCTCCTAGACTTTGTACAAATTTTCCAAATGATCGTAAAAGTACTTCAGATTTATCTGAATTTGGATCTCCAATAATCACAGCTTTACCACCACCTAAATTTAAATTGGAAATAGAAGCTTTATATGTCATGCCTCTCGATAATCTTAGAACATCAACAAGCGCATCTTCTTCGCTCTTATATGGATACATTCTACATCCTCCTAAAGCAGGTCCTAAAACAGTATTATGCACTGCAATGATTGCTTTTAATCCAGAAGAAGGATCATTGCAATAGACAACTTGTTCATGATTTTTATCAGATATTTTTTCAAAAATTTTCGCCATAATAATTTCCTATTTATTTTTGGATTTTGAATAAGCATCAATAATATGTTTTACAAGATGATGTCTTGCAATATCATGCTCACTTAGTTTTACAATCCCAATATCATTAATATTTTTTAATATTTTTAAAACATCAATCAATCCAGAATTGGACTTTGTTGGTAAATCAATCTGTGATTCGTCACCAGTTATTATCGCTCTTGATTCAATTCCTAATCTTGTTAGAAACATTTTCATTTGGATTGATGAAGCATTTTGAGCCTCATCAAGAATCATAGCTGAACGATTGATAGTTCTCCCCCTCATATATGCCAATGGTATTATCTCAATAATACCTCTATCTAAAAAATTTTGAATTTTATTTTTTGGTAATAATTCATGAAGTGCATCATATAAAGGTGCAAGATATGGATCGATTTTATCTTTAAGGTCTCCTGGAAGAAATCCTAAATTTTCTCCAGCCTCAACAGCAGGTCTACAAAAAATAATTTTTTCAATTTCATGTTTTTCAAGTAATGATAATGCATATGCCACAGCAAGGAATGTTTTTCCTGTTCCTGCTGGACCTACAGAAATAATAATATCGTTTTTCAAAAAAGATTGAACTAATTCTTTCTGACCATCAGTTCTAGGAAAAACTGGACCCTTTTTACCATAAAATAATACGTTCTCAATGGAGCCATTAGATTTTGATAATGGTTCGGATGCATTTAAAGCAACTAATTGTGATATATCTTTTTGTGATAAGGTATTACCCTTTTTAATTGAGTCGATCATTTGATTTAAAACTGAATCAAAATGATTTATATCTTTTTTTAGACCTTGGCAAAAAATATTGTTTCCTCTAACATTTAATTGAAGAGGAAGTTGTTTTTCTAAAAAAATAATATTTTTATCACCAACTCCATACAGACTTGTTAAATCTACGCCTTTTATTTCAAACGTTTTTTTCATCATCTACAATCTTTATTCCAAGTTCATTTAATTGTTCTTCTGAAACAAGGTTTGGAGCTTCTTCCATCAAAGCAGATGCTGATGTTGTCTTTGGAAATGCAATAACGTCTCTAATATTTGTTACTCCTGCTAACAACATGACTAATCTATCTAAACCAAATGCAATACCACCATGTGGAGGAGTACCATATTTAAGTGCATCTATAAAAAATCCAAATTTTTCCGAAATTTCCTCATCAGATAGATTCATTATTTTAAATATATCTTTTTGTAATTTATGGTCATGGATTCTTACTGAACCTCCAGCTACTTCAAATCCATTAATTACTATATCATAGCCTTTAGAAATAATATCTCCAGGATTTGATAGGACATTTTCTATATCAGAATCTTTTGGAGCAGTAAAAGGATGATTTACAGAATCAAATCTTTCAGTCTCATCATTCCAATCAAATAAAGGAAAATCTACAATCCAAACAGGGGCAAACAAGCTATTATCCTTAAGATTTAATATATCGCCAAGCCTATTTCTTACTTTTCCAAGAATTTTGAGTGAATCATTTAGATTATCACCAATCATAAAACATATTGAGTTATCCTTAATTCCAAAATTGCTAATTATTTCATTACGAAGTTCAGAATCAAAAAATTTAGAAATTCCACCCTCAAAATCACCATTATTAACTTTATACCACGCTAGTCCTTTAGCTCCAATTGATTGAGCATAAGCATCCATTTCATCTATAACTTTTCTGGAAAATTTATCAGCTTCTTGAATGTGAATCATTCTTACAGCCTCGCAAGAAGAAAATGCTTTAAAATCAGATTTGTCTGAAAAAGGTTTGAAATCATTGATAAGCATTTCAAATCTTAAATCAGGCTTATCAGTACCATATTTTTCAATAGCTTCCTTGTATGTAAGAACTGGAAAATCATTTAAATCTACATTGATTATATCTTTAAATACTTTGACAATTAAATTTTGAACTAAATTTCTGACTTCATCTTCATCAACAAAACTCATTTCTAAATCAATTTGAGTGAACTCAGGTTGACGATCAGATCTTAAATCTTCATCCCTAAAACACTTAACGATTTGAAAATATCGGTCTAAGCCTGAAATCATAAATAGTTGTTTATACATTTGTGGAGATTGTGGTAACGCATAGAATTGACCGTTGTGAACTCTGCTTGGCACTAAATAATCTCTAGCACCTTCTGGAGTGGACTTCATCAACACTGGTGTTTCAATCTCTAGAAAATTATTTTCTGATAAGAAATTTCTTACTACCTGAGCTGTTTTATGTCTTATAATCAAATTATTTTGAAGAGAAGAATTTCTAAGCTCTAAATATCTATATTTTAATCTATGCTCTTCAGATGACGCTTCTCGATCTTGTATGGATAGAGGCATAGGTTCAGCAGTACTTAATAAATCAATTTTTTCAACTAAAACTTCAATTTCACCTGTTGATAAATCAGGATTGATTAAATCTTTTTCTCTTGCAGAAACTTTACCGGATACATGAATAACATCTTCATTTGACAAGGTTTTACCGATTTCAATTAATTCATCAGAACTTAGTATAACCTGCGTTTTACCAAAGCGATCACGAATATCTATAAATATAATCTGACCATGGGTTCTTATAGAGTTTACCCATCCTGAAAGCTGAACGGTCTTGTCAATATGATTATTATTCAGTTCACCACAATTATGTGTTCTAATAGTCATTTATAATAATCTAATAATTATTTGTCTAATTCTTCTGCATTTTCAACAAGAAGGAGAACTTTGTCCTCAATATCATCAGAAGAATCAGAATTTATGTCGGCAATACCATAAGAACATGAAAATTTGACTTCGCTCTTATCAGTTTTAACTGATATAGTGCCATCAGTTAAGTTTATAATTGAATTAGTATGGTTTTTCATTATTCCAAAGTATCCATCTACTCCAGGACATTTCACATAAGAGACATTATCAAAACTAAATGTCTTTATTGGAGTAACAATATCTAATTTGAAAAGCTTGCTCACTTTTTGCCTTTCTCAATAGCTTCGTCAATGGAACCTACATATGAAAAGGCATTTTCAGGCAAATCATCGACTTCACCATTTAATATTGCTTCAAAACCAGCAATTGAGTCTTCAAGTTTAACATATCTACCTTCAATTCCAGTAAACTGTTCAGCTACGAAAAATGGTTGAGACATAAATTTCTGCATTTTTCTTGCTCTTGAAACTACCAACTTATCTTCATCTGATAATTCATCCATACCTAAGATTGCAATGATATCTTGCAAATCTTTGTATTGCTGAAGAGTTGACTGAACTGATCTAGCTACATTGTAGTGTCTATCTCCAATAACTCTTGGATCTAAGATTCTTGATGTTGATGTCAATGGATCAATAGCTGGATAGATACCCAGCTCAGCAATTTTTCTTTCTAAAACAGAAGTCGCATCTAAATGTGCAAATGCAGTTGCAGGTGCTGGATCTGTTAAATCATCTGCTGGTACATAAATGGCTTGAACAGATGTAATAGAACCTTTCTTTGTTGAAGTAATTCTTTCTTGCAAATCACCCATTTCTGTGGATAATGTTGGTTGGTAACCTACAGCTGATGGCATTCTTCCAAGAAGAGCTGAAACTTCTGATCCAGCTTGAGTAAATCTAAAAATATTGTCAACAAACAATAATACATCTCTTCCTTCATCATCTCTAAAATACTCTGCCATAGTTAAAGCGCTTAAACCAACACGCAGCCTAGCACCTGGAGGTTCGTTCATTTGACCAAACACCAAAGCAGTTTTATCAATTACTCCAGATTCCGTCATCTCTGCATACAAATCATTACCTTCTCTAGTTCTTTCACCTACACCAGCAAATACAGAAAATCCGCCGTGCTCAGTTGCAATATTTCTGATTAATTCTTGAATAAGAACTGTCTTCCCTACACCAGCACCTCCAAATAGTCCCGTTTTTCCACCTCTGGTATAAGGTTCCATTAAATCAACCACCTTAATCCCAGTTTCAAACATTTCAGAAGAAGTTGCTAAACTTTCTTGTGCGGGTGCTGATCTATGGATTGGTGAAGTAGCTTTATTACCAACATTTCCTTTTTGATCGATTGGATTTCCCAAAACATCAAACATTCTTCCCAAAGTCTCTTGTCCAACTGGAACAGAAATTGGTTCACCAGAATCGCTAACTTTTTCTCCTCTTACAAGACCATCTGTAGAATCCATAGCAATTGTTCTTACTACACCTTGACCTAAATGTTGGGCTGTTTCTAAAACTAAGTCTGTACCATCATCTCTTTTAATGCTTAATGCATTCATGATTTTAGGTAGATGACCTTCATCAAATTTTACATCAACTACCGCACCAGTTATTTGTAATATTTTACCTTCATTATTCATTTTATGTCCCCTTAATCGACTAATGCTTCTGCCCCACCAACAATTTCCAACATCTCAGTTGTAATTGCGGCCTGACGAGCTTTGTTAAATTCTAATTTTAATTCTTTAATTATTTCTTTTGCATTCTCTGTTGCATTATCCATGGCAATCATTCTTGCTGCTTCTTCACTACTATAAGATTCTAGAAGTTGTTGCCACATTTGAACATTTATATGCTTTGGAATTAATGTAGAAACAATTTCTTTTTGACCAGGCTCATAATCATAATTATAATTGGTCGCATTATAATCTGCTGTAAAATCTACAGGTAAGACCTTTTCCATAATTAGATCTTGAGATGCAAGAGTTTTAAATCTATTGTAAATAACATGAACTTCATCAATTTCATTATTTTCAAATGAATTAATAAAAGATGCTGAAATATTAGAAGCTGTATCATAATTCATGTCTTTCCAAAAATCAAAGTACGTTTCCTTAACATTAAAATCTCTTTTTGAAAAATATTCTGATGCCTTCTTACCAAGACAAAATAGTTGAACAGAATTTTTACCTATTTTTTCAATTTCTTTTTCTGCTAATCTGATAACACTTGAATTGAATGAGCCAGCAAACCCACGATCACTTGTTATGACAATGATACCAGTATTTTTTACTTTTCTTTTTTCAACTAATGAGATATCAGATACGGTGATTTGTGGTAAAATTCTACAAATTAAATCTTGAGTACTCTTGGAATAAGGTCTAGAAATTTCCATTTTTTCTTGAGCTTTCTTTACTTTAGCAGCTGCTACCATTTTCATAGCCTTGGTAACTTGCTGAATGCTAGTTACTGATTTAATTCTCTCTGAAAGATTTTTTAAATTAGCCATATTAGAAGCTCTTTTTGAATTCCTCTATTGCCTTATTCATCTTTTCACCAAGATCGTCTGAAATATCTCCTGAGCTATTTATTTCTTTTAAGCATTCAGAATGCTTTGATTCAAAATGCTCAAGAAGACCTACTTCAAATTCCTTAACTGACTCTAATTCAATATCATCTAAATAACCCTGACTTGCAGCATAAATAATTGCAACCTGCTTTTCAGTTGTCATAGGTACATATTGATTCTGTTTTAGAATTTCAACCATTCTTCTTCCTCTTGTAATTTGAGCTGCAGTTGATTCATCCAAATCTGATGCAAATTTTGCAAAAGCTTCCAATTCTCTAAATTGAGCTAAGTCCAACCTTAATTTACCTGCAATTTTTTTCATAGCTTTAATCTGAGCACTACCACCAACTCTTGAAACAGATAATCCAACATCAACTGCCGGTCTAACTCCTCCGTTAAACAAGTTTGTATCTAAATAAATCTGTCCATCTGTAATAGATATTACGTTTGTTGGAATATATGCAGATACATCTCCTTCTTGAGTTTCAATAACTGGAAGCGCTGTAAGCGAGCCAGAACCTAAATCTTCTGAAAGCTTTGAAGCTCTTTCTAACAATCTACTATGTAAGTAGAATACATCACCTGGGAATGCTTCTCTACCAGGAGGTCTTCTCAAAACAAGAGACATCTGCCTATATGCAGTAGCTTGTTTTGATAAATCATCATAAACAATTAAACCATGCATACCATTATCTCTATAATATTCTCCCATAGCACATCCTGAATAAGGAGCAATATATTGTAATGGAGCTGGATCAGAAGCATTTGCTACCACTACAGTTGTATACTCCATTGCTCCGTTGGCTTCAAGCTCGGCAACAAGCTTAGCAACTGTTGATGCCTTTTGACCAACAGCAACATAAACGCAATATACTGGGCTATCTGAACTATGAGTGGATTTTTGATTAATAATAGCATCAATTGCAATTGCTGATTTTCCAGTTTGCCTATCACCAATAATTAGCTCTCTTTGACCTCTACCAATTGGAATCATGCTGTCAATTGATTTCAATCCAGTTTGTAGGGGTTCTTTGACTGGAAATCTTTGCATAACACCTAATGCTTTTCTTTCAATTGGTAAAGTCTCTTTAGCGTTTATAGGGCCCTTACCATCCATTGGCTGACCTAGAGGGTCAACGACACGACCTAAAAGTTCTTTACCCACTGGTACTTCGACAACTTTACCAGTTCTTTTAACAGTATCACCTTCTTTTACAAGACTACTATCACCAAATAGTACTGCACCAACATTTTCTTCTTCTAAATTTAAAGCCATTCCAAATACATTATTTGGAAACTCAACGAGCTCAGAACTCATTACACTTCCAAGCCCGCTTGTTCTAGCAACACCATCGCCAATTTCTAAAACTTCGCCAACTTCATTAACATCAACACTTTCATTGATATTTTTAATCTGACTTCGTAGCAAATCACCGATTTCATTTGTCTTAATATCCATTTATACCCCTACTAATTTTGATTTCGCGTTTTCTAATTTTGTTTGCAGACTACTATCGTATAATGTGTCGTCTACTTTAATTTTAAGTCCCCCAATTAAATTTTTATCAACATCAAAGTTGATATCAATTTTCTTATTGATAAGTTCACTCAAAGAATTAGTTATATCATCTTTTTGATCACTATTCATTTCATTTGAAGAAACCACTTCAACAAATGCAATATTTAGTTTTTGTTTTGATAGCAATGTAAAATTTTTGGCAACATCTTTTAATAGATTAATGTCATCATTTTCAATTACTACTTTTAAAACTTCTACCAAAATTACACTCATTGAGTTTGAAACAGCTTTCTCAAAAAGACTCATTTTTTCTACATTATCAACAGTCTTCGATTTGAAAAAAGTATTGATAGATAAATTGTCTTTTAATGAAGCATTAAATTCATCCAATCCATTTTTAACGCCTTTAAAGTCGTCAAATGAATTAACGGAATCATTCAATAGATTGGAATAAATATTTATCTTTTTAAGATTTTGCTTCATCTACTTTCACTGCTTCTAATGATGATTTAATAAACTTGCTATTGTCATCATCCTTAACATTTCTTTGTAAAACTTTTGTAGCTAACTCTAGACTAAGATCTACAACTTCTTCCTTAATTTCTTTAATAGCTCTTTTCTTCTCAATCTCTATCTTTGACTTAGCGTCATCAAGAAATTCATTAGATTTTGCTTTTGCATCATTAAGTATTTTAGCTGCAGACTCTTCAGCTCTAAGCTTACTATCTCCTACAATTGCTTTACCTTCTTTTTTGGCCTCATTAAGTATTTTTTCAGACTCATCTTTAATTTGTTCAAGATCAGTCTTAGCGCTTTCTGCCATCTTAAGAGATTCTGCAATATCTTTTTCTCTTTCTTCTAAAAAGTCTAAAAGAGGGTTCCATGCATACTTTCTTAATACAAAAAGTACAGTCATAAAAATAACTAATGACCAGACATATGTGCCTAGTTCTGGCGTTAATAATGGATTCATATTATTTCCTTATTTTGATTACAGAACTAGTGATAACAATCCAAGCAAAATTGCTGCACCTTCAACTAAAATAGCTAAAAGAAATGTTTGTGATCTAATTTCTCCAGCTGCTTCAGGTTGTCTTGCAATAGCTTGAGCTACTCCATAACCAATTAAACCGATACCAATTCCGGCACCAATTACTGCTAAACCTGCTCCCATAGTGAGACTCCTTTTTTTTGTTAGTGATCTACGTGTATAGCCATTCCAATAAAAACGGCTGTTAATAATGCAAAAACATATGCTTGTATTACTGCAACTAACAGTTCAAGCATAGTTAATCCTAATGCAAGCGAGATTGAAAAAGGAGCTATTCCGAAACCAGCTAAACCTCCCAATTCTGCAGTTGCACTAAAAATAAATGTTATAAAAATTATTAAAGCAATATGTCCACCCATCATATTTCCAGCTAGCCTTAGAGTCAAAGCAAGTGGACGAATGAATAATCCCATGAATTCAATAGGCACAACAACAAAATATAGCGGCCAAGGTAATCCAGAAGGTGCTAAATTTTTCCAATGTTGAACAAAGCCATATTTTTGAATTCCAGCAGCAATAAAAGCAACAAATGTAATAGTAGCTATTGCAAAAGTAACATTAACATTTGCTGTAACTGTGTGGCCACCTTTTGATAATAAATATAATATATTGTCCTTACCTAACATTTCAGCTTTATATCCAATTTTACCTATCAATCCTGTCAAATCAAAAATTGGTATCAGTCCTAAAACATTTCCAAAAAGAACAAAAAAGAAAATTGTATAGACCAAAGGCGCCCATGATCTATATTCTTTATCTCCAATAAAATTTTTAAGAACATCATCTCTTAAATAGATAACAAACATCTCAATAATACTCATAAACTTGTTAGGGATATTTTTCTTATGAGAAATATAACCTTGAATTAGTGTTACAATGGTTGAAACCACTATAAAGGAAACAAAGAAAAGTAAAAAAACGTGCTTTGAAATTCCTAAATCAATATAAAATAAAGATTCACTAGAAATGCCAAAAAAATTAGAAATCTTTTCTGAGAGCGAATTAAGAAATTCAAATTCAAAAATATTTTTTTTGCTGTTTGCAACGTGATCAATAGCATATTGAGGAGCTTGATCCATTGTCCATTCTTTTCCAACTTTTTCAGCAATAAACATCGACGAAATATAAATAGAAAGTTGTAAGGAAAAACAGAAAAAAAAGTGTAAATCTTAATTATTATTTTTTACATGTTGATATGCACGATAAGAAGCATGAAAAACTCCAATAATGATTACAAAAATTTTCCAAAAATCGTTAAACAGAAAATAAGCTATTAAAAGCCAAGATATAATAATTCCGATGAATTCAAAATAGACTGAATAACTTTCAGCTAAAATAGAACTTAGTTTTTTCTTTTTACTCATCAACTATGATGTCACATCTTCCTGAAAATTGAGCACCATCTTCAATAGTAAGAATTTTATACTTTAGATTTCCAACAAGCTCACAGCCTTTTAGAAGTTCAGCTGGGCCATTAATGAATGCATCGCCCTCAATATAACCATTAATTTGAATCATTGAAGCTTCAACATCACCGTAAATTTTTCCACTTTTTGCTAATTGAATTGCTCCATTCGTTTTGACAGAGCCTTTTATCTCTCCATAAATGGTAACATTGCCATTTAAAAGTACATTACCATCAATGGCTACATCTTCAGCAATGATTGTTTGACTATTAGTTGCTTTGGATTGAATTTTCATTGAGATAATTTATCGGATTTTAAGTTAAAATCTTCAAAAAAATTAATTGGATCAATAGAATTTCCATCTTTCCAAATTTCAAAATGTAAATGAGGACCGGTGGACATTCCAGTATTGCCTAATTTAGCAATTACGTCTCCCGCTTTAACTGTATCCCCCTTTTTAAAAAAATTTTCCTGGTTATGATAATAATGTGAGAGATACCCATTTTGATGATCTATGATAATAAAATTTCCAAAATCATCTGAGAAATCACTAAAGACAATTTGTCCGTCCGCTGTCGCAAAAATAGGTGTTCCTTCAATATTTACAACATCTATTCCTAAATGTTTAGTTTCTGTATCATATGTTCTGCTAATCAAACCATCTGCAGGCTTAACTGTGGGAAGATTATTTGCCAAGATATATCTAATGTTGTTTTCATTTAAATCATTGCCCTTTTCTGTACCAATAATTGAATCAATATAAGATTTCATTAAGGCAATCTCTTCAATCGACTTATCAATGTTACTAATGATTTCTTGTTGCTGCTTTATTTCTTTGTTTATCGTTGAAACTCTTAAGTATTCTTTTACAATTGGGGATGAAAAATATAAAAGTGCAATTGAGCAAAGAACCATTATTGATAATACTATAATCGATGAAATAAATGTTAATCTACTAAATTCTATTTGCCATGATTTATCTGAAAATGGAGATATAAATAAAATTTTATATTTACTTAATTTCATAAAGTTAATCAGACTTAATTGATTTTAGCTTATCTAATACCCTGCTGACTGTTTTTTTACTGAAATTAATCTTAATAAAACCTTTTTTTGTTTTAGGATTTTGATTAATAACTACTTTTTCACCAATCAATCTCGAAAGCTTATCTTGAATGTTTTGTAATTGAGGAGAAACCTTTCTTTTTGAAGCTAGTTTCTCAGTTTTACGTACTGATATCTTCTCTGTTAATAGTTTTTGCCAAAGCTGAAGCATCCCTTGGGTAGTTTTTCTCTGTAAAATTGCTCTTGCTTGCCCTGCATTAATTTCACCTTTTAAGATGCTATCTTGGATTTGATCAGGAAGCTTTAATAGTCTTAAAGCATTAGAAACTGCAGGCCTTGATTTACCAACAGTTTTTGCTATTTCAGTTATTGAAGATTGTAAATTTTCTTGTAGGTATTTATATCCTTTTGCCTCTTCAATTGGGTTGAGGTCTTCTCTTTGAATATTCTCAATTAGAGCCATATACATTACATCTTTAGTTGTATCTGCATCAATAACGTAAGCTAAAATTCTTTTTTTGTTTAATAGTTTGTGGGCTCTATATCTTCTTTCACCAGCTACAATAATATATTTGTTGTCGACTTTTTTAACAGTAATTGGACTAATTAAACCTTTTTCATCTATGGATTGAGCTAATTGTTTAAGAGATTTGTCTTCAAAATTTTTTCTAGGCTGATTAGGGTTGGGTTTAATTTTGCTTAAAAGAATACTGCTTTGATTAAAATCTTCAAGATTGTTCTTTGAAGGAGTTAAAAGAGCTCCTAGTCCTTGACCGAGCTGTTTATTTTTTTTCATTAATTATCTCCAATGCTAAGTCCATATAATCTTTTGCACCCGAACAATTTACATCATACATAATTGCAGGTTTTCCATCGTCTGGTGCTTCAGCTAATCTTACATTTCGATTAATTTTAGTTCTAAATAATTTATTTTTAAAATTTGTTTTTAACAAACTCTCAACTTTTTTAGAAAGTCTCAGTCTCTTTGTATGCATTGTAATCAGCAATCCAAGAATATTCAGCTTACCATTTATATTCTCTTTAACAATTTTAATCGTTTCCTGTAAACTTCTTAAACCTTCAAGTGCAAAAAATTCGCTTTGAATAGGAATTAAAACATCTGTTGAAGCAGTTAAAGCATTTAATGTTAAAAGACCTAATGAGGGAGGACAGTCTATTAGGATATAGTCATAATTTTTTTTCACATTATTTATCAATTTTAATAACTGCTTTTCTCTATTTGGTAATGAAACCAGCTCTACTTCACATCCAACTAAATTGGTGTCTGATTTTATAAAATCCATATATTCAATAGATGTGTTTGAAATAATGTCTACTATTTTTTTATTTCCAGTAATTGCATCATAGATTGAAAATTCATTATTAATATCAAAATCATTTAATCCTGTCGAAGCATTGGCTTGAGGATCAAAATCAATTAATAAAGTTTTCTTTTCTAAGATACCTAAGCTAGCAGCTAAATTAATTGCAGTAGTAGTTTTGCCTACTCCCCCTTTTTGATTTATTATGGAAATAATTTTTTTCATATGAATGAAAAATTTAATCGGTAAATAAGGGTAATACAAAGTTTTTAAAAAATCATTTTATCTAACTTAACTTTAAGAGTGAAAGAAAAAATATTAATTACTGGATACAATGGCGAATTGGGTAGTAAAACACTCAAAGAATTAGTTGGCATAGGTAAATCGGTTATTGCTTTAGATATAAATGATCCAAAAGAAAAAATTCATTCCGTTAAATACATCAAAGACACTATAACTAATAAAAAACTAATAAATTCAATATTTAACGATTATCATATTAGTGAAGTTTATCACTTTGCTGCTCTACTTAGCCAAACAGCTGCAGAAAACCCTGAATTGGCATTTGAAATAAACGAAAAAGCATCGAAAAACTTAATTGATTGTTCGTACAGTTTAGGAAAAAAAAATAATTGTATCACAAGATTTTTTTTTCCTAGTTCAATTGCTGTTTATGGTCCAAGAAAAATTGAAAATGCTTCGGAGCAAGATATTATTAAACCAACAACAATTTACGGAAATAATAAACTTATCATTGAACAATATGGAAGTAAATTACATGAACAAAGTCTATTTAAAAAAATTGGATTAGATTTTAGATCAATTAGGTTTCCAGGAGTAATAAGTTATGATACTGTTCCATATGGTGGTACTACAGATTATGCTCCACAAATGATAAATAATGCAAAAAAAGGTGAAAAATTTGAATGCAAGTTATCTCCAAACACAGAACTACCATTTATAGGTATAGATAAAACAATATCATCTATTATTGACATAATGGATTTAGAAATAATCGAGTCTAAATTGAGAGCATTTAATGTTCAAGAAGCTAGTTTTTCTGTTAAAGAACTAAGTGATTTCCTATCACTAAAATTTCCTTCTTTTCAAATTAAGTATAATGAAGATAAAAGTTTTCAATCAGTTGCAGATACATGGCCCTCAAGTTTAAATTGTGAGAGAGCGAATAAATTTTGGAATTTCTCAAAAGAACAAGACTTTGAAGTGTTTTTGGAAAAAATAATTAATAAATAAATATGAAAAAAATAGATCAAATATTACAATCTCAGTTAAATGACATCAAAGAGCAAGGTACCTTTAAAGAAGAAAGGGTAATCGAAACTGCTCAAGAATCAGAAATAAATGTAAATGGCAAAAAAGTACTAAACTTTTGTGCAAATAATTATTTAGGTCTTGCAAACAACAGTGAAATTAGAAAAGCAGCAATGCAAGCTATTCAAGAATGGGGTTTCGGCTTAGGTTCAGTCAGATTCATATGCGGAACTCAAACAATACATAAAGAATTAGAGCAATCAGTTAGTAATTTTTTAAAAAAAGATGATACAATCTTGTATTCTTCCTGCTTTGATGCAAATGGCGGTTTATTTGAAACAATCTTAGGTGAAGAAGATGCTGTTTTTTCAGATGAGCTAAATCATGCTTCAATTATTGATGGTATCAGATTATGTAAAGCTCAAAAGTATAGATATAAAAATTGCGATATGGAAGATTTACAAGAAAAATTAAGTAATTCAGATGCAAGGGTTAAGCTGATTGTTACAGATGGAGTTTTTAGTATGGACGGAACAATTGCACCTGTAGACTTGATTGTTCAATTAGCAAAAAAATATAATGCATTAGTTATGGTAGATGATTGTCATGCTACTGGCTTTATTGGAACAAATGGAAAAGGGAGTGGAGAGCATTGTGGAGTCTTAGATGAAGTTGATATTATTTCATCAACTTTTGGTAAAGCTCTTGGAGGAGCGTCGGGAGGATTTATCTCTGCATCAAAAAATATTGTAGATACGCTTAGACAAAAATCTAGACCTTACCTTTTTTCAAATAGCTTAGCACCAGCATTGGTTGTAGCATGCTTAAAAGCACTGGAAATAATCAATAATAATAAAAACCTTATCACTAAGCTTCATGATAATACATTATACTTTAGAGAACAAATCACTGAAATTGGTTATGAAGTAAAAGGAGATTCACATCCAATTGTTCCGATAATGATTTATGATGCCAAGCAAGCAGTTGCTTTGTCTGAAATGTTATTAGAAAAAAATATTTACGTAATTCCATTTTCATTTCCAGTCGTTCCAAAAAATCAAGCAAGAATAAGGGTACAATTATCTTCTTCTCATACTTTGGATCAATTAAAACATTCAATTAGTGCTTTTAAGGAATGCGGTAAATCTCTAAATATTATTTAAAAAAATAGTGAAAAAATAGCTTAATGTGTTAAATTCTCTCACTTATGGATAGTTCAATAAGAAATAGATTATTAACAATATTGTTTGTTTTTGGATTGGGAATATATGCTCTTCTTCCATCACTTAGATATTCATTGATGGATGAAGAGAAAAAATCAAATCTTTCTGATGATCAAATAGATTATTTTGAGTCAAGAAGTATCAAACAAGGATTAGACTTAAAAGGTGGAATTTATATTGTTCTTGAAGTTGATTTACCACAATTGATTGATAATTTAGCTAAAAACAAGGACAATAATTTTAATGGGTTTTTAATTGATTTAAAAAATGAATATAATAACTCTTCAAGTGATTTTTTTACTGTCTTTGAAAATTTAGCAGATGAAAAAGAATTAAAACTTCCAAGATATTTTATTAATTATGGAAAAACAAAAGACCAAATAATCACTCAACTATCTTTACAATCTGAAGATTCCATTAAAAGAGTTATTGAAATTATTCAAAATCGTGTAGACCAATTTGGTGTGGCTGAACCAACAATTCAAAAACAAGGAAATAATAGAGTTATTGTAGAGCTAGCAGGAATTGAAGACTCAGAAAGAGCTAGAGACCTTCTTCAAAGTACAGCATTATTAGAATTGATGATTGTTAAAAATGTTGAAAGCACAAATGCAATCATTAGACAAATTGATAGTATTATGACAGCTTCAAATGGTAATGTTGAACAAAATGATCAAATTAATGAATTATTTGATTCAAGCTCATCATCTGAACTAGGATTTTCTTCATTGCTGATATCGGTCGGAGGAAACCTAGCAATTGCTTCAAAAGACTTAACTGCTCTTAAAGATATTTTATCGAAAGAAGATGTTAAACAAATTTTAGAAGCAACCAATAGTACTATTTTGACGAGCGACTCTTCTATTAAGCTTATAAATGAAATTGGTGAAGAAGAAGAATTTTATACACTATTCCATTTATTTAATAATGCTGAGCTTACTGGAGGAGTAATAGAAGATGCTCAAATGAGATTAAGCCAAGCAGGAGTTACTGCTGGACAGGCTGTTGTTGAAGTTGAAATGAATAGTGAAGGTTCCAGAGAATGGGCTAGAATTACAGGAGCTAATATAAACAATAGAATTGCTATTGTACTTGATAAGAAAGTGCACATGGCTCCTGTCATTAGAAGTCAAATTTTTGGCGGAGGAACTGTTATTGAAGGATTAGATTCAATCGAAGAAGCTGAAGATATAGCTATTGTTTTGAGAGCGGGTGCTTTACCTGTTCCTGTTACAATTGCTGAAGAAAGAACTGTTGGGGCATCTTTAGGAGCAGATTCAATTAGCAAAGGTACACTATCAATGGCAATTGGTTTACTACTAGTGGTATGCTTCATTGTATTCTTCTATAAGATGTCAGGTTTAATTGCAAGCTTCTCTGTTATGTGGACTCTAATTTTATTATTAGGTGTCTTAGCACTTCTAGAAGCAACGTTAACTCTCCCTGGAATCGCAGGACTAATATTAACAGTTGGTATGTCAGTTGATGCTAATGTTATTATTTTTGAAAGAATTAAAGAAGAATTGCGTAATGGAAAATCAGTTAGATCCGCTATTGATTCAGGTTATGAAAGAGCAATTAGGACAATTGTAGATGCTAATTTAACTACAGGTATTGCAGCAGCAGTGCTTTATCAATATGGTAGTGGTCCAATAAAAGGTTTTGCAACTGTACTCTTCTGGGGGATTATTGTAAGTATGTTTACTGCTATTATTGTAACAAGATTTGTTTTTGATTTTGTAACAACGAGAAAAAATATAGAAAGACTGAGTATATAATTATGAAATTCATGGAAAACACTAAAATCAATTTTATGAAGTTCAAATCATTTGGATTTGGTCTCTCGTCCGTGTTAGCATTTGGATCAATTATACTTCTCCTTATGGGCGTGAATCTTGGCATTGACTTTAAAGGTGGAACAGCAATTGGAGTTAGTTTTTCTGAGGATGTATCCATACAAGAAGTAAGGGGCTCACTTAAATCAGTATCTTTGAACGATAGCGTAGTAGATTTAAGTGGAGAAGAAATTAAATATTTTGGAAGTCAAAGTGATGTTATGATTAAAATAAAGTCTCTTGATAATGAACCTGAAAACTTTGGTCAAATAGTTATTAACCATTTGTATGATTCTATGTCAGCAAAAGCACCAGAAAACAAAAATGATTTTATTCTTTCGCTAGGCTCAGTAAGTCCAAAAGTAGGATCTGAGTTAAGTGGAAAAGCATTTTGGTCTGTTGTATCTGCTTTAGTCTTAATCCTGTTTTATATATCTGTAAGGTTTGAGTTTAGATTTGCTTTAGGGGCTATTTTAGCTCTAGTTCATGATGTAGTTATTACATTAGGAATTTTTTCTCTAACTGGTTTTGAAATTACACTAAGTACGGTTGCTGCTTTTTTAACTATTGTTGGATACTCCTTAAATGATACAATTGTTATTTTAGATAGAATTAGAGAAAATATGAAATCATCTGGTACTGTAATGTTTGAATCAACTATTAATAAAAGCATTAATCAATCCCTGAGCAGAACTTTAATTACTTCTTTGACGACACTGTTTGTTATTATTGTTTTGCTCGTTTATGGCGGTGAAGTAATAAGACCATTCTCTTTTACTATGTTAGTTGGTGTGATTGTAGGTACTTATTCTAGTATTTATATTGCCAGTGCACTGCTTGCAACCATCTACCAATCTTCTAACAAATAATGAATAATAAGATTTTATTTCCATTCATTGCATTGTGCGTGATTTGGGGTTCTACATGGTATTTCATTAAAATTTCTTTAAATGCTGGGGTTCCACCTTTTTATGGAGTGGGATTAAGATTTCTTTTTTCTGGAATTATTTTTTACTTATATATTTATTACAAAAAGCTATCTATACCATTTACCCCGCAAGCAATAAAATTATACCTCTCGTTTGGACTATTAAACTTCAGTCTATCTTATGGAATGACTTATTGGGCCACTCAATATATTTTTTCTAGCATCTCATCGATTCTATGGGGTCTATTTCCACTCTTTACAAGCTTGATGGCTCATTTTATGATTAAAGATGATCCTAATGAAAGATTGAATAAAAATAAAATTGCAGCTCTATTTACTGGTCTTGCAGGAGTTATAATTATGAGTACTAATCAAGAAATTGATTTAGCCTCTCAATCGTTTTTGGCAATTCTTGTTTTAATTGCAGTAATTATTATAGCAGCATATCCAAGTGTTCTTTATAAAAAATACAATGACGAAGTTGGTCCGTATCAAATGAATGCTGTGTGTCAGGTATTAACAGGCTTTGTAATGCTTTTTATGTCATTTCTAGTAAAAGAAGATACTTCAGTTATATTATGGACAAATGAGCTTATACTTTCAACATTATATCTTATAATTTTTGGAGGATTTATTTCTTGGGGGATTTATTTCTGGCTGTACCAATACCTTAATGTAACACAAGTTACTTATGTTGCTATCTTCCCTCCAATAGTTGCCATACTACTTGGTTGGGTATTTTTAGGAGAAATACTTACAACAAAAGAAATTATTGGAACCTTATTTATTCTTGGAAGTTCTATACTTATATATAGGAAATAGAGCCTATTTTATAATAAATTAAATTATGGTTGAAAAAATTAAATCAAACCTTCTCGCTGGTATAGCAACTATTGTACCCCTGGCGCTAACTGTTTATGTTATTCAAGTTACATTAGAAATAACTATTTGGCTTGGTGGAACTGTTGCAGAGCCACTGGAAAGATTTGTTAATGTGACTTTTCCAGGTTTCGGTATTATCAGCTCAATTGTAGGTCTTTTAATTGTTTTATTGGCTCTTATCATCTTTGGAGCTTTAGCTAGAAATGTGTTTGGCAAAAGAGTTGTTAATTGGTTTGAAGGAATCTTTAAAAAAATCCCTTTAATTGATACAATCTATGGAACAACTAAACAAATTATTGAAACAGTTTCTGGATCACAAAATAATTCTTTTCAAAAAGTTGTATACGTCGAATATCCAAGAAAAGGTACATGGACATTAGGTTTTGTTACTAGTGAATCCACAAACGAACATGATGAAGAGTTTTATCACCTTTTTGTACCAACCACACCAAATCCTACATCAGGATTTTTTCTTATCATTCCTAAAGAAGATACTACTTTAGCAGATTTAAATGTTGAAGAAGGCTTCAGAATGATTGTTTCAAGCGGAATGGTTGGAAGTCATAAAAATTCTATAGTTAAATAAAAAAAAGGAGCACCGAAATGCTCCTTTTTTTAATTAAACCTAATAAGATAAAAGTTTATTAACCTCTACCTCTAGCCATAGGTGCGCGAGATACATCACCGTCTTTATCGATGAAGTATAGGTAACCACTTTCACGTGTTACACCTGCATCAGCAACTTTTTCAGCATTACCGCCACCAGATCCGCCTCTTGACATACCTGAGCGCCATACGTTACCATCTTTACCTAAGTAGTATAGATAGCCTTTTTCTTTGCTAACACCACATGTTTTTACTTTTTCAGCCATTTTATTCTCCTTAAAAAGTTTAGTGAATAAGCTTATTTTAATATTCTACTACTAAACTTGATTTTTTGCAAGAAATTTCTCGTCGGAGACTCCTCGGGAGAATTTTACAAAAAAGCTTTAAAATTTTTATTAATTAGTTAAATTTGGCCCATGCCCCGGTAGCTCAGCTGGATAGAGCAACGGATTTCTAATCCGTAGGTCACAGGTTCGAATCCTGTCCGGGGTACAATAAATCCTTACTTTATTTCATAAAACCAAACCATTATATTTATATAAACCAATTAGGAGAGTTATATGAAATTAGATATCAAAAGTTTTATAATCGGAATTTTAACAACTGTTAACCTATTTCTAATAATGGGATTTGATGATCATGATGAAGAAAATCAAAATGGTAGATACCAAGTAATCATTGATAGTAAAGGTGATCAATATTGGTATGATACTCGCTACGGAGACAAAATTGCAATCGGATCAAAATCTTATGGGTACATTTTACTTAAAGAAGAAGGTGGCATGAAAGAAAGATTTGATAAAGAATTTGAACTTGTAGAAGCTTTAAAAGAATTGGATTAGATCTTTAATTAGATAGAAATTCTTTGACAAGTTGCTCCATCAAATCTCCACCCTTTTCATTCAGGTGAATATGATCGCAAAGCAACTGTAGCCTATACTTTTCTCCAATCTTTGTCCAACTCCAACCAAAGACATAATAAAGTATTACAGCTCTTAGACCTCGTAATCTTCGAAGTTCAGAAGTAGTATATGGAACGCTATTACTAAAACTTATTTGTTCTTTGAATTTTGAAAATAGATCAAGGATTGATAAATCATATTTCAAAGCAATCCTTTTAATTATTTTATTATGATTTTTAATGACGCTTATTATTGATGCATCCTCTTGTTCACCAAGCCATGGAAGAGTTGTAATGGCAATTTTAGCAGAGGTTTTTGCTTTGATTTCCTTTACAAAAATTTCAATCTGCTCTTCAAACCAATCAATTGAAGGAACTTTTGGAAGATTTTTTGTTTGAATATAATAATCCTGAATTAATTTTACAGGCTGGCTTCCTATTGCGTCATTTGTGCCAATTAGAATGGTAACATAGTCTGGATTATGCTTAATAATATCATCTAATCTTTGATTTAAATTCCAAGTTAGATCAGCATTTATGCCTGCATTTATATAAATCTTAGTTTCATCTAAATTTCTTAAAGAACTCACCCAGTCATATCCAATATGACCATGTGTAATACTGTCACCACAACATACAACTACAGGTTTATCATTATTAATCAAATTAACACTGCGTGCATCCATATACGGGAGCTGCCACGATTTTCGTATAATTGGCAGTTTATAAATGTTTTGAATAATTGAATTTCTAAAAAAAAATATAACTATAAGAAAAACGAAAAAAAATATCAGGAAGTAGGGTATGTTCACTTAATTGATTTCTGGCAGTTCAAATGCAACAACTCGAGCATCATTATCTACTGCATATAGAAACCATTTTCCATGCATGTATGCTGTGGCAATACCATCAGTATAGGAAACATTATCTAAGTACATAGTAGTCTTATACTCTAATGTTTTGCGATCGTATAAGTGAAAACGGTTATCAGTTTTACTTTGCTCAGTACAAATCCAATAACCATTGTTATCTTTATTAATTACTAACGCAATGCCTTCAGGGTCATTTCCTCTATCAAAATTACCTAAATCTTCTTTTATAACTTCACCTGTCATTAAATCTAACGCCATAACCTTGTGGTGCTCTTTCATTTCTTCTGCCACTAACAAAGTTTGATAATATTTATCAGCTTGAATACTTTCTACTTGATAAAGCGTAGGATTTCCTAGCACTGTAGCTGGTCCGACTGAAAATTCTCCATTTTCAATGGTGAAATCCCAACTAAGAATTCGATCTTCTCTTGGGTTATTATATTCATAACTATCAGTAACTAAAACTTTATAAGAGTTGTTCTCTTGTTTATAAAATGTAATTCCATAAGGGCTGCGTAACTCTTCATTTCCAAAAGTACCTAAAAATTCCATCGATGAATTAAATACAGCAACCTGCTTATTATCTCTTTCTGTAACTAAAACAAACTGATCATTAATAGTGGTAATTCCATTTGGATAGGCATTTTCTCGCTTAATAGATTTTTTAAACTTTCCATTCATAGCACCATATACATGCAGTTCATTTTTATCTTTTACTGTCACTACAATAACATGTTTTCTCATTAAGAATCCAATACTGTCCATTCCTGCGTCAGCAACAGATTCTGTTACGAACATCGGGCTATCCAAGATAATAACACTAGGCTTGGAATTACATCCAATGATGAAAAACAAAGAACTGATAAGGTAAAATTTTAAGATCTTCATATATTATTCTACTATACTAAGTAGTTCAATATCAAAGACTAAAGTAGAAGATGGTGGAATAATATATTCGCCTTTTTTAGCGTCCTTATACACTCCTGTAATACCATAACCTAAATTTTCAGGGATAAAGACTTTCCATTTAGAACCAACTGGCATTTTTTGTAAAATTTGTTGCCAACCTTGAATTACTCCGTTAAGTGCAAAGGTTGCTGGTTCACCTCGATCATAACTACTATCAAATTTTGTACCGTCAATTAAATATCCGTTATAATGCACTACAACAGCGTCATCAAAGTCTGGAATTCTACCACTGCCTTCTTGCATAACTTTATATTGAATTTGACTTCTACTAAACACTCTAACACCTTCATTGTATTTATTTTTTTCCAAAAACTCCTGACCAGCCATTTTATTTTCTCTAGACATTTTTTTGGACTTTTCACTAAGAGATTTCATTAGCTCTCTTTCTATTTCAGAATTTTGAATATTGAATGCTCTTAATACTTCAAGTCTACTTGGTGCATTAATTCTTGGTTCAGTATTATCCCAAAAATCTTGTAATCCCTCAATCAGCAAATCATGATTAATTTCTGTTTCTGGAAGATTTTGACCGATATTAACTCCCATTGTATAACTCAATGAATCCTGAAAAGTTACAATAGGCTCATTATCTACTTGTTTGGACGCATTACTTTCTGATGAGCAAGAAAATAATAAAAGACAAGAAATTGCTAGTTGAATTTTAAATATATTTTTCATGCTTGTATTCTATTATCATTCAAAAGAAGAGTAAAGAAAAAATTATCTTCCATCTTCATAACCTTTATAATCATCCATCATATCGTAAAGACCATAAAGACTGCTAAACTTGATTAAAAGAGAGCTAGGAAGTAGCGCTCTAAGTAAAACTATTTGATTCATAATCCATGGAACTTTTGGCGAATGAAATCCAAGTTTAATGGCACGGTTCACAATGACTTTAGCTACAGCATCATGACTCTTTACACCTGGTGCTAATAGCTGACCTAAAAAATTAAGCTTGGTTCCTTCAAATAATCCTTTTTTCAAAAAGTTTGGGTGAATGGAAGAAAATTTAACACCTGACTTACCCATCTTTTGTACTTCAAGCCTTAAAGATTCAGTAAGTCCTGCTACAGCCCATTTTGTAGCAGCGTATACGGCTAGCTTGGGAGCACCTGTCATAGATGATGCAGAAGAAATATTGATAATGTGACCAGAGTTTTTATCTAACATAGCTGGCATGAATGCACGAATGGTATATATCATTGATGTGAAGTTTACATTAATAAGATTTTCAAGCTCTTCATCACTTCTATCTAGCATATACCCTGTATAAACAGTACCAGCATTATTAATTAGTATATCTAAACTACCAAACTTTTCTTTAATAATATTTGCGTTACTATATACCTGCTCTTTGTTAGTAACATCACAAATTTGTGAAAAAACATCAAATCCTTGCTCTTTAAAATTATTAACTGTTTTGTTTAGATCATCTTCCTTGAAATCCCAAAGTATTACTTTTCCACCTTCGTTTAGAATTCTTTGTGCAGTAGCTAAACCTATACCTTTAGCTCCTCCAGTAATAAGAACAAGTTTATTTTTAAGATTCATATGTTAAAATAAAATATTATAGACTGGAATACCATTGAATTCCATAAGCAAGAGACACGCTAATCATTAAGCCTAGCATTAATCTTAAGAAATCCATATAAAGCATAGGAAAAATAGCTTTTTTATGTCTGTCAGTATATGTCAACTTTCCATAACCAATTGACAACCAAATACCTAGCTCTCTTCCGGCTAACATTCCCATAAATACAAAAGTTGTACTCATGGGAATATTATTTACCTCTTTAAAATAATATAGAACAAAACAATAGACTAAATCGATTAGGGTAGCAGATCTAACATATCGAGTATTAGTTTTAGATAAAACAATTTCTTGAATTCGCCCACCTCGTTCATAAAACATGAATGCTAAACCTAATAACATTATTGATACAACAAACAGCTGGAATTGAAATGACTGCACCATACTATATCTTGGTAAGAAAATCATAATATTGGCTAGATCATGCTTTAGCCATGTTGACCACAACCATCCAGTAGTTAACCACTGAGCAACTCTCCAATAATTATTGTATTTATTGTTACCTTTTTCGCCTTCATATAAGAAATATTTGCTGATGAGATACCATGAGCCACATGCAAAGACGAATGAAACAGCGTAACCAACAAAACTCTTAATAAGCATTTGCTCCATTACTATAGAGGTAGCAAAAACGGAAAGTACTAGGAATGTCGTGGAAACTGGAATTTTTAATCTTGTTAATGCCACTAAAACAAGCGGAGCTAATGCATGATACCATTGAATGGTAATTGGTTCAAATTTATCTAATCTTCCAAATGCTGGATCGTTTATTGAAAAGCCTTGAATCATAGTGAAAAGAAAAATTGAACCCATGTATCCAAACATCCAATACCACTTGATATCTCTATTTGATGAAATATACGTACCTAGAGTTTGAATACTATCATTTGCAGTTACAGCATATACCGCAAATAGAAAGCCCAACAAAGACCATAGTGTTAAAAAATCCATTTTATTTATTTCCTTTTATTGAGCCTGACATGCAAGCTCCGGAGGAGGGACTCGAACCCCCGACCTGGTGATTAACAGTCACTCGCTCTACCAACTGAGCTACTCCGGAAGATGGTAGAAATTTTTAATATTATTATCGAAAAAACAAGTATTATTACTTTTATTTTCGATAAGAATAATAACACCCAAATTTACAAATCAGCCTTTATACCGATTGTAAATTTTGTATTATAATATTCTTCTTGCATTAAATATCTACTACTTCCTTGGTAATATCTCAATGGTTGATTAGTTAAATTATTAAAGTCAGCATAAAGAGAAATATTTTCTCTGATATTATAATTTGCATTCAAATCAACATAGGTTGCTTTATCATACCATCTATCTTCAGATTTGGAATCACCAAATTCTTCAAGAAACTCTCCTTGATGATTAAGAGATAAACGTACGGTCATTGGCCCTCTTTCATATGACATAGAAAGATTGTAACTAAGCTCAGACGTACCTGGCATAGGATTATCTTTTACATCCGGTCTGTCTTCTTGAAGCTTTGGATCTAAATTATCTATTTTTGAGTCAATAGCAGTAACATTGGCATATAAACCTAGTCCCGGTAATATTTGCCTTTGAAATGCAATTTCAACTCCAAATATAGATGCATTTCCACCATTCAATGCTTTGTCTAACTGAAAGCCATTGTAGTCTGGTAGATTGTCAGCTTGAGTTACATAGCCTGATGTGTAAACAACAAAGTTATCTATATCTTTCGTAAACATTCCTGCTGAGAAAAGCCCAACATCATCAAAATATCTTTCGAAAGAAATATCGAAATTTGCTGAAATGGTAGGCTCTAATTCAGGATTACCAACCTTTATCTCTTCATCTTCCACTTTTACTTGTTGATATGGAACGGTATCAAAGTAATTTGGTCTTGCTAAAGACTTTGTTAAAGCAACCCTAATCTTTGATGCCACATCTAAATCATATATGAAGTGCAATGAGGGTAATAAATCAGTATAGTCGTTATCAGCGGCTGTAATGATATTATTTTGATCATTATCTTCGTCATAGCTTCTTGCTTCTAAATCATATAAGGATGTTCTTTCTAATCTTATACCACCTACAACTAGCAATTGGTCTGAATAATCATATGAAGCCATTCCATAGAATGAAGTGATGTCTTCAGAGGCTTTGAAGTTGCCAGCCAACTCTTCTTCAACAATAACTCTCTCAAAAAGTTCTGTATTTGATAAATCTAAATTTCCAAGAAATTCTCTACTTACGTAAGACCCTGAATTATAAGAAGTACCATCCCCATCATTTAGCCATTCACTTTTATCTTGACTAACGATGTTTGAAAATGCATCTGCTAAAAAAGCATCTTCATCTACTGGTTCAAATTCGTAGAACTCATTACGTCTTTCCTTTTTTCTTGAACTAATTTTCAATCCAGCTTCTAATTTTAGGTTGTCATTAAAATTGTAGTCAGCGTCCAACTTAAAGCTCTGTGCTTTTTCATAAGTATCTCTGCGTTCTTCAATTAAGTTTCTAAAATCCCATGAATTATTTAAGTCTGCAGCGATTGCATTTGTGAAAGTAAAGTTTGGCTTTTCAGTACTTTGATTCCAAACGGCAGTTTGTTTTTTTAATCTTAAAGCTAGATATCTTTCGTTTGGTCTTAACTCTGAAGCCTCTGAAATTTTAAAAGAATAATCTAGTTTTAGCTTATCTAAAAGACTTGTTCCACCAAATTTATAGGAAAAAAGCTTTTGGTCTTCCAGTCTTCCATATTCATTACCTGGCAATCCTGCCTTGGTTTGTCTTCTAACCTCTTGGCTTCCTTCGCCTTCATCTAAATCCTTTATTCTTTGACGATATCTATTTTCGTAATCATCACGATCATTATAATTTAGATCTGTATATAATTCTGTATTACCCAAATTATAATCGAATCTCAATCCAAGACTCTTTCTTTCACGATGAACTAAATATTTTCTAATATCATGTTCAACAATATTTCCTTCATCATCCCATTCTGCTTCAATGTTATCAGTACCTGTCCAGTTATCATAAAAAGAAAAATTAAACATATATCCAAAATTGCTATCTTCTGATCTATTGGAATGCATTCCAGATAACTGTACTATTTTACCAGCTTGATCTAAGGTATTTTCACCTCTTCCAACAGTAACTGATGTTCGTGTTCCAGCAGCTTTTCGTGTAATAAGATTAATAGACCCTCCTATTGCATCTGCATCCATATCTGGAGTAAGTGCTTTAATAACTTCAACAGTTTGAATCATATCAGCAGGAATTATGTCCAACTGGTTGCTTCTTGTTGTAGCCTCTGCGGAAGGCATTCTTTCCCCATTAATGGTTGCTGAATTAAAACTAGATGGAGTTCCGCGAACATGCCCAAATCTAGCTTCACCCATATCATTGTATACAGCAATTCCAGGGACACGTTTTAACGCATCTCCAATATTTGAGTCTGGAAACTTTCCAACCTGATCGGATGAAATTACATTACTAACATTTGATTTATTTTTTTGATTATTTAACGCTCTAGCCTGGCCCGATAAAGAATTACCAATTACATCAATATCGTTTCCAACTAATGTTCCAACTGATAATTCTACTAAAAAAGTATTCAAACTTTCAGCATCAATAGAAATATCTTTTTCTTGATTTTCATATCCAATGTACGACACTACTAGCTTATAATTTCCTGCTGGTAGATTTGAAAGATATACCTTGCCTCCGGAATCAGTTATTCCTCCAAAGTTAGTTCCCTCCAAATAAACATTGGCACCTGGTAATGGAAAGGAACCATTTGAATCTGAAACTGTTCCTAATAAATTACCTGTTTGTGAAAATAAATGTGATGTGACAAGACATACGGATAGTATAATTGTTTTTAATCGCATGGCCTAATCTCCTTTTCATAAAATTAGCTTCAACTTTTAAAAACGCCCCCTAAGACTTTTTTAATCGCATGGCCAGATATGTTTTCTCATCCACATCTGCTTCAACTCTTAAAAAGTAATAAAACTCTTTTTAAGTGCATGGCCAGATCAATTTTTTCATTAAGATCTGCTTCAACATCTTAAAAAGCGATTTTAACTATGGAAGTTTAAAATATATGAAAATTATTTGTCAATATTTTTTTTTGAAAACAGTAGAAAATTACAATTCTAACTCGATAAATAATTTTTTTGAAGGATCAAATTGACCATGATTCTGGACATTTTTAGAGATTTCAATTTTATTACTTGATGACATTTTTCCAATATACGCATGAGTAGATTTGATTCCACCTAAGTACCATCTTGTGTCAGATATATATGCAAAATCTCCTTCTTTTGCACCAAGATCTTTCATTAAGTCTGCTGGTAAATATATTTTATTATCTGTATCATCCACAACTTTAATCATATCACCATTAAAGGTGATTTTACTACCTGCATTTTCATTAACCTCTGAACCTTTAAAAAATTGTGGACCATCTTTAATTGTCCAAAGAGTTAATCCTTTAATTTGTTCATAGTGCGATTGATTTGGTTTTGAATTAAGTAAGGTTACTATGATTCCAATGGATGTACATGCCACTACATTATATAATGCTCTAATATATGACCATGGTTTTGCTTCAACATATTCAATCCCATGTGAGAATGGTTGAACAAAAATTTGAGGATACTCGATCCCAAGAAAAATAAATGCTGCACCTAGGACAAACGTTAATACAGCTGCTCTTGATGAAAAGCGCTGCCAGAAAATACCAAGGAAAATAACCGTAACCATTGGTGGAGTCACTACACTATGAAATGCACCATGAGCCTCATAAATGGTTCCATATTGTGCAAATAAGAATGCTGCTTGTATCCCAACAAAAGTAACGAGCAAGGAAGTAAACATGGAAACTCTTAGGCGTGTTTTTTCAGAAGGATTCTTACTTAATGGCGCATATACATCATTAACCGCCACCGCTGCTGATGCATTAATTTGCGAATCCAAGCTAGACATTAAAGCAGCAACTACTGCTGCCACTAGGAAAGCAAAAATTGCTTCTGAATTTGCTACCAGGGAAGCAACAACAGTAAATACACCATTTGCACTTCCATTTGGTAATAAATCAGTGATAACACCAGGGGTCATATTTTCTATAGCTCTAGCCAACCAACCAGAATTTGAAACTGCAACAGTACCTATTGGTAAGAAAACCAATACGTTCATCATAGTTGCTCTTCGAGCATGAATAACAGATCGAGATGCTAAAAATCTCATAATTACTGCCTGATTCATAAATGCAAATCCAACTGAACCAACTACTCCGTCTTGCCAGAAAATTCCAACAAAGTTAAAGTCAGGTGGGGAGTTAAAATCTGCCAATGGCAACTTATTTGTAGCTGACAAATTACTCCAGAAGAAATCAAATCCTCCCAAATAAGCAATACCCAAACCAAAAATTAGTAACCCTGCAAATAGCAGAATGACACCTTGTAAAAAGTCAGTAAATATAATTGCAGTTTGGCCACCTAATGATACATAAGTGCCCGATATAACAGCTACTACTATAATAATAGTATTAATTTCCCATCCTAAAATTGGCTGTAATAATGATCCTAAGGCCAATAATCCAATACCTATATATCCTATGAGGTATAAAAGCATTGTTATCGTAGATAAATTTCTTACAGTGGAATTAAATCTACGTTCAAAATATTCAGGAATAGAATTGACCTGCATGTAATAAATAATTGGAATCCAACCAAATAACAATAAAGGCATAAAAAACCAATCATTCATATAGGTCATGGTGGATGAAAACCCATATTCAAAACCTTTAGATGCATATTTGGCAAAACTATGTGAGCCCACACCAGTTGCCAACATTGACATTCCAATTAACCACCATGAAAATCTTCTTCCGCCAAAAAAGAAATCTTCGGTTGATTGATTATTTCTTGCAAAAAATAATCCCGCACCTAATACAAAGAACACATAGCCAGCTAAGATAACCCAAAATAATTCTGAAGTAGCAATGGTATTCATGTAATTTTCCTGGTTAATAAAAAGACATTAAATATATATAGTGATAAAATTACTAGATATAACTGAGGGTAATCATTCAGTGCTGAAACAGTCATTAATAAGTGAATAGAAGAAACGTAAATGAATCCCCAAATCAAAATCTGAATCCATATCTTATATTGATTCCAGAATTCTTTGCCACCATAAGCTTTAAATACTGCAAAAAGCCCACCGCCAAAAATCAATATACCAAAACCATATTGGTACATAAAAGGAAGCCAGGAATGTGAAAATAAATCCATTATAGTTCTTTCTTAAATAATTTGAATAATTGCTCATAAGTATCATCTAACGTTTGAACCATCACTTTTGTATTTCCAATAACAGGCATAAAAGATGTGTCGCTTTTCCAGCGAGGAACTATATGAAAATGTAAATGAGATTGAATAGAAGCACCAGAGCCTTCACCTACGTTAGCTCCAAAATTAAATCCATCACAATTAAAACTACTTCTTAATATTTTCATCACTTTTTTGGAAATAGACATAATCTCTGATAAAACTTCATCTTCGAGTTCTTCAAATCTATCAACTTCTTTATAAGGAATAACCATCAAATGTCCATTATTATAAGGATAATAATTCATTATTACATAGCAATGTTTTGCACGATGAAGGATTAAATGTTCTTTATCGTTATCTTCATTTATAAAATCGGAAAAAATCTTTTGAGAATCTTGCTTCTTATTTTTAAGGTAATCCATTTTCCATGGAGCCCATAAATGTTTTTGATCACTCATGTATTATCTATTTTGGCTTGATTAATTAAATCCCTTAGCATGGGTTTAATATAAACATTATCAAGATTAATTTGACTAAAACACTTTGCTAAAACATACAATCTCTGTTCAAGGGGTTTATGCTTATTGATTACAATGGTATCATTGGAAAATAATAAACAGTTATCGCCATTGAAATCACCTTTATCATGTATGATCTTTATGTTACATTTTTCTCCAAGTTCTAGGAAATCTTCTAATAATTGTGTTTTCTTTTTATCAGGCTTTTTTTTCATTTTCCAATTCCAGTTAAATCACTACTGCTTCTGATTTTATCACCCAAACCATCGACCATTTTAATATTATATTTTTTCATAACTGTAGTTTCAGGAATTTCCTCCAAAGATCTATCTCCCCCATTTGCAAAAATATCAGGTTTTATTGCTTCTAAACTTTTACAAACACTTTCATCTGAATCAATACTTAAAAAAACTTCATCAACGCATTTAAGGGCAGCGACAATTTCCATTCTGTCATTCTCATGCATAAAAAACTCTCTTTTTTTGATTTCTGCTTGATGATTATTATTTATAATAACAATTAATTTATCTCCCAATTGACTAGCGAGCTGTAAATACTCTAAATGTCCAACATGAATTGGATCAAAATATCCACTAACAGCTACTACTATTTCTTTCTTCATTAATTTATTTCCCAATCTTCTATTTCTAATTCCCAATTTGCCCTTAATATTAATGAATCTGGATAAACGTAGAATTTTTCTGAGTTACTATCATCTTGCAAATTCCCAGTATTAAGAATCTTATTATTATTTCGATCTTGGTAGGCAAATAATTGATACGTTCCACTATTTACATTATCAATTTTAAATTTTCCATCAAAAGATAATTCTGTTTTAAAACTATTATCTTCATTTCTTAATTCAACAACTACAGGGAGAATATAATTGCCATTAATATTACCTACAATATTTGCAAATTGCTCAATATCCTCTGTTACATTCAAAGAGTCTAATTCAACTTCAACTTCTTCAGCATTAAAAAAGAAATTTAAATCTGGAGTATTATCTTTTGTTAATTCAATAAAGTTTTCTGAAAAAAATGATAATTTATTTTTTTCTAATGATAATTTTGGATTATATAAATCGACAGCCAACACAGTGTATTTATCGTATGCTAAAAAACCAAAACTAAATTTATCATTAGAAGAAATTATATAATCGGGTTTCCTTGAAGGTAATTCACTCTTATCAATTATCCCTTTCCATAATAAGATTGAGGGCTTGCTATATAATCCAAATATTTTTCCTTTAATTGCTGCTTGATTGATTGAATTTGAAAGACTTATTGGAATAATAATGTTATCATTTAACTTAACATTTTGCTCATCAGATAAATTAGAATTCAATGATATAACATATGTTTTGTCATCATCAAGATTGGACGGTAACGTAATTATTACCTCTTTTCCATAATATTCAAAATCAATTTTTTGATTTACGGTTGGAAAAAGTTCGATTGCATTTTTAAGAGATTCTTCTTTAATAAACTCATTAAAAGATAAGGTAATTTTTTGCCCTTGATTTAGATTGGTTAAAATTGCTGGAGTGGTTGACTTTAATTTTGGTGGATCAGAATCTAAAGGTCCTCCTTGAGGCTCTTTAACAGATGCACATGAAAATAGAACTAGCAAACATAGAGCTAAGAGTATCTTATTTAATTGATTCAAGAACATCAGATGCATGTGTTGCAGTTTTTACTTTACTATAAGCTTGTTCAATCATTCCATTTTCATCTATTAAATAAGATATCCTAAGAATACCCTCATATTCTCTTCCATACATTTTTTTAAGCCCCCATGCTTTATATTTTTTTAGGACACTTAATTTAGTATCTGATAAAATATCAAATTTAAATTCATTTTTTGTGCAAAAGTTTTTTTGAGCTTTAACTGAATCTTTACTAACACCTAAGATAGAAATATTTTGTTTGTTAAAATTTTTGATGAACTCATTGAACCCTATTCCTTCTTTAGTACAACCGCTTGTACTTGCCTTGGGGAAAAACCATATCAGCAACTTTTGACCTTTAAAATCTTTTAAAGATATAACGACATCATCCTGATTTGGCAATGAAAACTCTGGAGCTTTTTGACCAATTTTTAACATAATTTAATTATCATACATTTTTAAATACTTATAAGACCATTTTACAAAAGTATTATTATTAATTTCATTTTTTATTTCATTTATCAAATCCAAATAATATGCTATGTTGATTAGGGTTGCAATCCTCAGTCCAAACATCTCATTAACTTTAAAAAGGTGTCTTAGATATGACTTTGAAAAAGTTTTTGCATACTCTATTGAACTATGTTTATCTATTGGTGATGTATCATTTGAATAAGCACTATTCGTAATGTTTATAACACCATCATGTGTGAATATCTGACCATTTCTTGCATTCCTGGCAGGCAGCACACAATCAAACATATCTACCCCTCGTAAAATTGCTTTAACCAAATCTGTAGGCTTACCAACTCCCATCAAATATCTTGGTTGATCGACGGGCATATTTTTCCCTAATAACTCAACAATATCAAGCATTGGTTCTTTTTTTTCGCCAACTGAAAGTCCTCCGATTGCTATTCCACATGTAGCATACGGAAGCATTTGATTCAAACATTTTAATCTTTCTTCTGGATTAATACCCCCTTGAATTATTGGGAAAAGCGTTTGATTATGACCATAAATGCTTGTTTTATCGTTTAGATATTCAAAAGCTTGCTTGGTCCATTTTTCAGTTAAAGTTGATGCTCTTCTAAGCTCTTTTTCCGAGCAATCTGCGGGAGGGCAATAATCAAAAGCCATAATTATGTCAGAACCTAACTGTCTTTGAACTTCCATAGATTTTTGGGGAGTAAAAAAATGTTCACTACCATCTAAATGCGATCTAAAATTTACACCATCGCTAGTTATTTCGTTCATATTACTTAAAGAGAATACTTGATATCCACCACTATCAGTTAGAATGCTTTTATCCCAATTTAAAAATTTATGCAACCCTTCATTTTCATTTATAATCTCGGTTCCCGGTCTTAAATATAAATGATATGTATTTGAAAGCATTATTTGAACGCTCATAGCATTTAAGTCATCTGGAGATAGCGTTTTAACAACACCATGGGTTCCTACTGGCATAAAAACTGGAGTTTCAATTGTGGAATGATCTGTTTCGATCAAGCCTGTTCTAGCTAGAGAATTCTTATCTTCAGATAAAACTGAGAATTTCAAAACATTTACCAGTCGTAGCCGAAAGATATTATATATTGAGGTTTTGAATAACCTCCGCTTGGGTATTTATCCCATGCTGTATCAATTCTAATTAAAGCAAATGGAGTAAAAATTTTCGTTCCGATACCAAAAGTAGTCAATATAGGAGAAGCTTCAGGGTCTGTAAGCCCATATTTATTTCTAACTAACTCACTATTATTAAATTCATCAGATGAATCCCAGGCTGCTCCAACATCCACAAAAAGATGACCAAAAATATTACCAAATCTAATTCTAGCAGGAAAACTTACATCAACATAGTTAACAAATGGAAATCTAAATTCAAAGTTAGCTACAGCTACATTTTCTCCCACTCTTTCTCTATATCTTGCACCTCTTAATGGAAAGACATATTCACTAAAATACACATCCTCTAGAATGCTTGTATTGTCATAATCAAGGACTCGTTGAGCATAAAATCCCGAATCATCTCTTCCTTCTGTTTGCGTATCAGAAAAAATCATCATTTGTGAATTTCCACCTAAGAAAAACTTTTGAGGTCTATCTCCAACGCTTTTACCCAACATCAACCTTGCCGCTAAACTATAATTTCTGTTAATCTTATAATATTTTCGCATATCAAATTTTAGAGTTTGAAATGGAATAGAATTTGAACCTATATCAGGGCTGAATTGAAATGTAAGATATTGCTTAAATCCATCCACTGGACCAGTATAACCATTAGTAGAATTATCAAATACAAAACTTGTAATAGGAACCACTGCTTTTAAATTTTCTTTATAATTTGTTGATGTCTGAAAAGTAAAAATATCAAATTGCTTAATTTCATAATCTACATTTCTAAGTGTTGCTCCAAAATCTAATCTCATAAATTTGGAAAATGGGTATTGTCCGTAAAATCCAATACCGTAATCTCTAAGTTGGCCAATGAAGTCATAATTCATATTATATCCCAAAGAAAATGTATTAGCCTGTTGAAATAATGTAGTATAATAATTTGTTCTATTTTTTAGATATGCATACTGAACTACTAAATCGCTATTATTTAAATCTAGAACTAAATTGGTACCAACGTTGATTCTATGATCGCCCATTACGTCGCTCCATGATAAGTTTGCGACACCGCGAGTTCCAAAAAGATTATCAATGGTTGCTGTAGTGGCGATATAATCTACAGAAAAATCTGTTTGATATTTTCTTGCTAAATAATCATCCTGAAAGCGCAAAGAATCAACTTCTACTTCTTCATTATTATCTTTCTTATTATTTCTGTACTGATAATTTCTGGCAAAAATATATTTGGAATAATCTTCTGGACTTAATGTGACTTTTTTGCTTGTAAAAGTTCTTAGATCTTCAAAATCAGTACTACGGTTTTTATTTGCATAAAATTTTGTAGGCTTAATTTCCTTTTCGGAAAAAGAATTAGGATTATTCATTATATATAAATCCCAACCTCGTTTCTTAAATCCTGAAAAAACCAAATTATCACTACTATCTAAATCTATCTGCTGAACGCCCGTAACAACATTAGTAATTGGAAAAGCTTCATTGTTACTAAGATTATGTTTAAAAATATTTGTAATACCATTATAGTCTGCAGTATAAAATAAATTTCCATCTGAACTTGCAACTGGATAATTTTCATTATATTCAGTATTAGTTATTTGAGAAACTGTGTTGGTTTGATAACTATATTGAAATATATCAGTTTGAGAAAAATCAACATCATACATACTATTAGTGCTAGTATTTTGACCTCTATCTGAAGTAAAATAAATTATTTCACCATTTGAAGACCAGCTTGGAGAAGATTCTGAAAAAATATCATTGGTAATATTTGTAACCTCTTTTGTTGTTAAATCAATAACATAAATGTCACTTGAATCATCCTTGTGACCCATAAATGCAATCTTATTTTCAGTTGGGTGCCATGAAGTAGTAAAAACTCCATCAAGGTCTATAGGAATCTTTTTATATTTTCCAGATCTAATATCTACAATGATAATTGAATCTTGCTCTCCACTCTTAGAAGCAAATGATATAGATTTCCCATCTGGTGACCACGAAATTCCGGGTTGCAACCATTTTAATTCCTCAAAATCTGGAGTAGTATTTCCTCTAATTAGGCGCCTTTTTTGCTTTTCAGAATCAACCTCATATAAAATTAAATCCATATAGCCATCTTGGTCAGAAAAGTAAGCAATAGTATTACCATCTGGCGAAAATGAAGGGCTAACATTATAAAAATTTCTTGTTTCAGTTCTATCAGTTATTTTTGTTGAAAAGTCATCAAAATTTTCCCTATTTACGAGGTCAGGCCAATATTCCCTTTTAACAAAATCATGCCAATCTTCAGTAAGTTTTTCATAATCAACTCCCAAAGCGCTTTCAAAACCGCGCTCATCATTCTGCGCTCTTTTCATTTGCTGAAAAATTTCACCAACTTTCTCTCTACCATATTTTTGAGTAATGTATTGCCAAACAGACTGTCCTCCTTTATATGCTAAAATAGAATAATTAAGTTCAGGTATTGAAGGCAGTCTATCTTCTATTGCTAGATCTCTTAGTACCATATCTGAATTAGTATCCCAGTCAACAGATAAAAATTCAGCTAAACCTTCATTAGCCCATAGCGGAACTTGTACACGTATTCTTCCACTTATCAAACCTTGTGCATTCCCTCCATACACCAGCTCATTTATCGCTGCATGAACGAGCTCATGATGAATTACATGTTCAAACTGTTCATAAGAACCTTCAAAAGGAATAACAATTCTATTTTTATATAATTCCGTTACTCCCCCAACACCCTCTGACATATATACATTTACAACGTTTGTTTGCTGGAAATCGTTATGTGATGTATAAACAATAATTTTAATTGGCTTATTACTTCTCCATCTTAAATGTTTTCCAATTTGCTCGATGGATCTTTCTGCTACTTTAGATGTAAAAATAGCTAGGTCTTTATTATCTCCGTAGTAATAAATATTGGTATTTGGACTTACAATGTACTCCCAATCAAAGGATTCATATTGAACCTTATTTTGCCCAAAACTTTGTGGATATAAAAGATTAGTTAATAATAATATAGTAAGTATAATGCGCATATGATTTTATAAGTTAAAAAATTGATAAAGTTTCAAATAATTTATTTATTCAAAATATTTTTATTATCAAAGATAGTATAATTTAAGACAAAAATTTTAAATTATTAATTCATTGATGCAATTTTTATAAAAGATTAAGTTTTTTAATGCAATTGCCAATCTATTTTTTTGGAGATAATCACTTTTCTCCAACTCCTTCATTATCTAATGAACGTAAAATCAAGAAAATGGAAGAGTTTATTCATGTAATTGAAAAGTCTAAAGGAAGTATCTTTATTATGGGAGATTTTTTTGATTATTACTTTGAATACAAAAAAAATAATCCAAATTATTTTGAAAAGATTTTTTTATTACTAGAAAAAATAAAAGGAAAAGGAATTGAAATATATTTTATAGCAGGGAATCATGATTTTTGGATAGGAAAAGAATTTAAATCACTAACAACAAAATCTTTTTTAAATGATCAAATTTTATTTGCAGGTAATAAAAGAATTTATGTCACCCATGGAGACGGTATCCTATCTTGGGATAAAGGATATAGATTATTAAAGATTATTTTAAGAAGTAAAATTTTTCGTTTTTTATACTCATTATTACCAAAAAGTATTGCGTTAAAAGTTGCAGAAAAGATTTCATATGAAAGAAAAGATTCACACAAAATTGATGATAAAAAGTTAGATAGAATTCATTCAGAGTTGATTGAATATGCTAGATCAAAGTGGAATAAAAGTTGTGACATTGTAATCATGGGTCACTATCATCATTCATTTAATTTTAATGAAAATCAAAAACAATTAATTATACTTGATGATTGTTGTGACCAACAATTTAATTATGCCAAATATGATGGTAATTCAATTAGTATAAAAAGTTTATAACTAAACTTTATTTGCTAGAGTTAACATAATAGCATTTTGGGTATGTAGTCTATTCTCAGCTTGCTCAAATACTATGGAATTTTGAGAATCAATTACTTGATCGGTAACTTCTCTGCCTCTTTCAGCTGGCAAACAATGCATAAACATATAATCATTTTTTGCATGCTGAATCAAATTATTATTTACCTGCAAAGGAGAAAATATTTTTACCCTTTCATTCACTTCTTCTTTTTGACCCATTGATGCCCAAACATCTGTATAGATAACATCAGCATCTTTTACTCCCTGAATTGGGTCATGAAGAATATTTATTGAAGAGATATTTTTAGAATTGGCATATGAAATTGTTTCTGCATCAGGTTCATACCCTTCAGGACAGACGCAAGTGAATTCAAATGGTAATACTGAAGCTAATCTAATCCATGAGTTAACAATATTATTTCCATCGCCAACATATACAATCTTTAAATCACTTAAATTATCTTTTTTTTGCTCCCAAATTGTAAACATATCAGTAAGAATTTGACATGGATGATTATAATCAGTTAGACCATTCACAACTGGAACAGTAGCATGTTTTTCAAATTCCAACATATCATTATGACTATATACTCTTGCCATAATCATATCATTATATCTACTGAAAAGTTGAGCTAAATCACCTGCACTCTCACGAGTTCCTAAGCCAATATCTTGGGGAGCTAAATAAATTGCATGCCCTCCCATCCAAGCAAAACCTGTTTCAAATGAAACTCTGGTTCGCGCAGAAGGTTTTGCAAATATCATAGCCATAGAGTGGTCTTTGAAGGGTTGATAACTTTCTTTATTTCTATATTTAGACTTTAATTCAGCAGCCAATTCAAATAAATCTAAGATCTCATTTTTACTAAAGTCGTCTACTTTTATACAATGTTTTACGCTCATTTTTCTATCCTTTGATTTACATTTTTGATATCTAATAGCTTTCTATATTTAGCAACCGTTCTTCTTGCTATTAGAAAATCTTTTTCATTTAATTTCTCTACAATATCTGAATCAGATAATGGAGATTTCTTATCCTCGGCATCTATTATTTCAAGCATCACTTTTTTAAGCTCATTTGTAGATGCGGTTTTACCAGATTTTTTAGTTAATGCGTTTGAAAATAAACTTTTTAAACTAATTAGTCCAATTGGTGTATCAATATATTTATTTTTAACCACTCTACTAATACTTGAAATATCTTTATCAATTTTATTTGCAATATCTTCTAATTTTAACGGATTTAAAAATTCACTTTTATTGCTTAAAAAATTTCCCTGCACTAATAAAATCTGCTCAATTACATCCTTTAGTGTATTAGATCTATAATTCAATGTGTCTAAGATATTCTGTGCATCACTAATATGGTTTTTCAAGAAAGTTTTTTCTTCTTTTGAAGAATTTGAATTCATTGCTGCATCAAGATAATCTTGCGAAATTTGATACTTATTTAATAGTCTATCATTTATAAGAATCAACCACTTATCTTCTTTTTCCTTTACTATTGCGTCCGGTAAAACATTTTCGATGCCTAAATCATTATCAAGAATGGGAGAAAAATTTTGATCTGAAATGAATGAAAAAGCTTCATCAATTTCTTTGTCCGAACAATTTATATTTTGTTTTATTTTATCTTTATCCTGATTTAGAAAATCATCAAAATGATTTTCAACTATTTTGTTTGATAGTGAATTAGAATCTCCAATTTGAAAAGTTAAGTACTCTTTCAAATCTTTGCTTCCTACACCCACAGGATTAAGCTCCATTACTTCTTTTCTGATTTGTTCTATTTCTTCAACATCAACATTATGATTATCTGCTATTAACTCTAACTCAATATCTAAAAATCCATTCTTATCTAAATTAAATACTATTTCTTTTCCAATTAATTTTGATATCTCATCAAGATTTGATGTATCAATTTGAGTTATTAAATCATCTGTGATGTCCTTACTTTCAGGAATATTTGCTAAGAATAATTCATAGCTACTTTGATCTTGAAATGAATCTACCTGATTATTTGATCTTGATTCTTCAATGCTTTTTTCTTCAATTACAGGGTTTACTTGTATTTCATTTTCCAAATCTTTTTCAAGCTCATCAATAGATAACTCTAATAGTCTAGATTTTATAATTTGCTGAGGAACTATAGATTGTTTTTGTCTAAGCTTAGTAGAAAGTTTGTTCATTGATCCAATTTAAAATTTTTACCCAAGTATATTCTTCTTACTTCCTCATCATTTGCTAAGGTTTGGGCATCTCCTGATTTTAATATCTTTCCTCCGTAAAGAAGGTATGACCTATCTGTAATTGAAAGTGTCTCTCTAACATTATGATCAGTAATTAGTACTCCAATATTTTGCTGTTTTAGAGAAATAATCATCTTCTGAATATCTTCAACCGCAATTGGATCAACACCTGCAAATGGTTCATCTAGCAATACAAAGTCAGGTTTTAAAGCTAAAGTGCGACATATTTCAACTCTTCGTCTTTCTCCACCCGATAATCCAGCTCCAATATTATTTCTTATATGAGAAATATTAAATTCATTTAGAAGTTTATCAATTAGTTGATTTTGTTCTTCTTTGTTGGGAATAATTGTTTCAAGCACAATTTTCAAATTATCTTCAACACTTAATTTCCCAAAAATTGATGGTTCTTGAGCTAAATATCCAATCCCCATTCTAGCTCTTTTGTACATTGGAGACTTTGTTATATCTTCATCTCCAAAAATTATTTTACCTGAAGAAGGCCTTATCATACCAGTAATCATATAAAATGTTGTGGTCTTTCCTGCCCCGTTCGGTCCTAAAAGACCTACAACTTCACCTTTATTTAAATTTAAATCAATGTCATTAACGGCATAAAAATCTCCATATTTTTTAACAAGATTTTCTGCTCTTAATACTTTAGTCATTATTAATTCTTCCTCTTGGTTGCAAAATATTCCAATCAGTAAGGTCTATATTAGATTTAAATCCAGTTCCATAAAGTGTATCAGTATCTGAAGTAACAAATTTAAGATTTGCATCAGTATAAATTTTATCAGAATTATTATCCCATGTTAAAGAGTCTGTCATAAGTATTTTTCCATCATCAGAAATGACAATAACACTTCCATAAGCTTTAATTCTATTTTCTTTTTCATTTACTATCGCAGATTGTGATTTAATTAAAGATTTATGCTGAAAATCTTCATCAAATAAATCAACATTAACGTTATCATATAGCTCTAATTGTAATGATTGATTATTCTTTTTTAAGATTTCCGATTTGATTTTTGCAGTAATATTACCTTTTTTTGTTAATGTAATTTCTACATTTGTTGATAATTGATCATGTACATCTTTTTCAACATTATTGGTAACTTCATCTTTTGAACATGAAACAAAAAAAAGCATTAAATAAATTGTTAATTTTTTGTTTAAATCTAGTGTCATCTTAGCTCACTAAGTAATTTATCTAATTGTTCAGTAAAATCACCTCTAGATTCAATAAGCAGGTCAATTACCTCTCTTACTGCGCCTTTCCCCCCTTCAAGCAAAGTGGTATAGTGCGAATAATTAGATATATACTTTGGAGCATTTGGTACTGTAACAGCAAATCCAACTTTTTCTAAAATAGGTATGTCTATAATGTCATCTCCAATGAAACAAACTTCATTATCTAACACCCCATATTTCTTTTTTAATTCATCGTATGCATCAATTTTACGAATTACTCCATTATATACGTCATCAATTTGAAGCTCTTCTGCTCTTTGAGTAGTTGTAAGAGATTCTCTTCCAGTAATCCATGCAGTTTTAATATTAAGATTCAATAATCTAAGCGTTACAAAACCAACACCATCAAGCGCATTAAAAGATCTCAACTCATCTCCGGATGTACTTTTAATAAATGATCCATCTGTGAGTACACCATCAATATCACAAATCAATAATTTTATTTTAGAAAGTTGATCTCGAAATTTTTTATCCATGATTTAAATATGTTTCCCTAAAAGCAATAATAGATGTTAATATTTTTTCTAGTTTATCAATAGGCCATTGTGTGCTAGCATCGCTCAATGCATTATCTACATCATCATGCACTTCCATAAATATTCCATTTGCACCTGATGAAACAGCAGCAAATGTTTGGGAAGGAATAAATTGTCTATTTCCACCTGTTTTTGATTCATGATTTCCAGGTATTTGTGCACTATGTGTGGCATCAAAAATAACAGGATAACCAAATGACTGCATTATAGGAATCGATTTTAAGTCTGTAACTAAACTATCAAAACCAAAAGTATTACCTCTCTCTGTTATTAAGATATTTTTATTACCACTTTCTTCTAATTTATTAATGATATTTTCTACTTTGTAAGGAGATAAAAATTGTCCTTTTTTAACGTTCACTACTTTGCCAGTTTGCGCTGCTGCAACTAATAAATCAGTTTGCCTACAAAGAAATGCTGGAATTTGAATAATATCTACAACATCACTAACTGCATTGGCATGTTCAGGTAGATGAATATCTGTAGTGACCGGAATGTTAAAGTTGTTTTTTATTTCTTCTAAAATCTTTAATCCAACATCTAAACCATCTCCTCTAAATGATGAAATGGATGTCCTGTTAGCCTTATCAAAAGAGCTCTTAAAAACAAATGGGATATTTAGCTTAGATGTAATTTCAGTTATTTTTTCAGCAATGCCGAAACAATGATCTCTGCTTTCAATAACACATGGACCTCCAATGAAAGGTATAGCGCTATCTCCAAAAATAATGTTATCTAGCTTTACTTTGTTCATATTTAATTCTTGCTATTCTTTAGCGAAGCTTTAACAAACTCTCTAAAAAGAGGATGTGCTTTATCAACCCTACTTTTTAATTCTGGGTGAAATTGACATCCAACAAACCATGGATGATTCTTTAATTCAATTATTTCTACCACTCCTAATTTTTTATTCATACCAGAGAAAATTAACCCATTTTTCTCCATTTTGGAGACATATTTATTATTTACTTCAAATCTATGTCTATGTCTTTCACTGATAGTCTTTTTACGATAAATAGAATATGCTTTAGTGCCAGTTGAAATCTCACAATCATAAGAACCTAATCTCATTGTTCCTCCCTTCAACTTAATTGCCCTTTGGGATTCCATGAGATCAATTACCTTATTTTTTGATTTTGGTTTAAACTCAGAACTGTTAGCATCATCTATTTTACAAACATTTCGCGCATAATCAATAACTGCACACTGTAATCCTAAGCATATACCAAGAAAAGGAATATTATTTTCTCTTGCAAATTTTGAAGTTAAAATTTTTCCTTCTGCGCCCCTAGATCCAAACCCTCCAGGTAATAAAATACCATCAATATTTTTAAAAGATTTTGCCGCATCTTTATCATTTTTGATTTTTTCAGTATTTACCCACACAACTTTGACCTTTGTATTGTTTTCTACTCCAGCATGAATGAATGATTCTGTAATACTTTTATAAGCATCATGTAATTCTGTATATTTACCGCACATAGCAATGTTAATTTCACTATCAGGATTTTTATAAGTCTTGATAAAACTTTGGAGCTTTTTGATCGATGGCTTATTTTTTAATCCCAAACGGTCACAAATCATTTTAGTAATATTTTGATTTTCAAGAAGTAATGGGACCTCATAAATACTAGATACGTCTTTATTTTCAATAACGTGTTCAGGCTTTACATTACAAAATAAAGCTAATTTCTCTCTAATTTCTTGGCTTATCTCATTTTGAGTTCTACAAAAGATGAAGTCTGGTGAGAGACCAATCTCTCTTAACTTCATTACAGAATGTTGAGTAGGCTTTGTTTTAAGTTCGCCGCTAGCATCAATAAATGGCAATAATGTTAAATGAATGATTAAGGAATTATGATAACCAACTTCTAAAGAAAGTTGACGAATAGCCTCTAGAAATGGTAAACTTTCTATATCACCAACAGTGCCCCCTACCTCACAAATTACAATATCATATTTTTTTGAATCAGATAATGCGTTCATTCTATTTTTGATTTCATCAGTTATGTGAGGAATTACTTGTACAGTTTCTCCTAAATAACTTCCTGAACGCTCCTTATCTAATACTGTACTATAGATTTGTCCAGCAGTTGCATTATTCTTACTAGACATATTCTCATCAATAAATCTTTCATAATGACCTAAATCTAAATCTGTCTCCGAACCATCATCCAAAACAAATACTTCTCCATGTTGATACGGATTCATAGTACCAGGGTCTACATTTAGATAGGGATCAAGTTTTAAAATATTAACTTTTAATCCTGCACTTTTTAAAAGATAACCTATTGAAGAGGCAGAAATCCCTTTTCCTAAACCGGACATTACACCACCAAGAACAAATATGAATTTAGTTTTCATAATTTTTTAAGTCTTCTTTTATGTCGATACTTCTATGGCTAAAATCACTAATTAATAGTTTAATTGCAATATTATTATCTAATGCTCTTAATTGTTCTAATCTATGTTTTTTTTCATTGTCAGATTGAGTAAGTGAAGTAAATAAATTTAAAGTATTTTTTCTATATGCATATATACCAATGTGCCTGTAATATGTTAATTCAGGATTCAAATTATTTCTAGTGAACGATATGGCATTATTTTCTTTATCCAAATTAACTTTCACTACATTATCATTATTTAAATCATTTTCCTTTAAGTCGGTGGAAGCAATTGAAGCCATTTCTACGCTAGGATCTTCAAATAATGTAATAAGCTGATCAATCAACAAGGGATCTATTCCAGGTTCATCGCCTTGAATATTAACAATGACATCACAATCAAATTTATTAGCAACCTCAGCTACACGATCAGTACCAGATTGATGTTTATCTGATGTCATTATTACGTCTCGACAGTTAATAGCATTTTTAGTTTCTTCAGAATCAACAGCAATAATTACTTTATTTAATAGGTTTGACTGAACAGCTTTATCATAAACATGCTCGATAATTGGTTTACCTTTTAAATTGAAGATGACTTTACTAGGGAATCGAGTGGAATTTAATCTTGCAGGAATAACGCCAAGAATCACTGGCTTTCCTTTTTTACAGTTAAAGGAACTTCAACATAATCAGAATTAGAACTTGGACTATTTGCTAATACATCTTTTTTATCCAAAGAAGATTCATAATTATCCTCTCTTAAAGAGTTATTCATATCATGAACATTATACAACTCCTCAACTTTTTCAGTATCAATTTCGTTTAATGTATCCATATAATTAAGAATATTATTCATATCTTCAGTGCGTTTTTTTAGTTCTTCACTTGTTAAAGATAATCTTGATAATTCAGCAATCTTCTTTACTTCTTGTTCTGAGATTTTATTTTTTTTAGACATAAATTATTTTTGACAATTTAGATGATTAGAAAGACTTCATCAAGAAAAAGGCCATAAGACTTAGTCGTATCTCATTGAATCAATTGGATTCAACTTTGATGCTTTAATTGCTGGGTAGAGGCCAAATATTATACCCATAGAAGCACAAATTTGAAGACTGTAGAACACCCATTCATATGGAATTACAGGATTTTGTTCAAGAAAGGTAGCAACAACATTACCGAAAGATAAGCCCAAAATAATCCCAACAATTCCACCAAGAATAGAGATTAAAATTGCTTCAATTAAGAATTGTAAAAAGATATCTACTCTTCTTGCGCCTAAAGCTTTTCTAATACCAATCTCTTTAATTCTTTCTGTTAAAGAAACTAGCATAATATTAGCAATTCCAATCCCAGCGACGATTAAAGAAATACCTGCTACCAGACCAACAAAAATTTTTATAGATGATGTAAAGCTGCCAAAAGTATCCATTAATTGATCATTGGTTGCAATGTAAAAGTTATTTGGTTCACCTGGTGGAATTTTTCTTATAGCTCTAAATACTCCAATAGCTTCATCAGTTGCATCTTCCAAAGTATCCATGGATTCTGCTTCTAAAATAAGTTGAAGATCAGGTCTCCCTCTCCATCCTTTTCCTCCATAATATTTTAAATATGTGCTGATAGGAATACCAATCATACTATCCATATTTTGACCTAACAATTCACCTTTAGGTTCAGTTAAAGCGATTATTTCAAAAGGGATATTATCAATTTCTATATTTTGTCCCACGGGATTTGAATATGGAAAAAGTTGCTCTTTAATATAATATCCTACGATAGCAACCCTGCTAGCATTTTCTATATCAACATCTTGAATATTTCTTCCATCAAGGATATCATATTTTGAAACAGACAATACATCGCCATCAGAACCCCAAAAACTTGAAAGTCTACTTTTCAACTCTTCTTTTCCAACAGAGATTGTTCTATCGCTTGGTTCTTCCGTGGTTGTAGCAGCCATGTTAGTCACTAGAGTAAGATTTCGTTTTAATTGCTCATATTCATCCCATGTAATTCTTGGTATTTTTCTTTTACCCCATCCTGCATCATTACCAAATTGTACTTGGACGGGATTATCTTTAGTAATGTAAAATATATTAGTTTTCATATCTGCAACTAACGATTCAGTTGACTGTTCAAAAGTTTCTAGAACTGTCATAATTGCAATGATAGAAGAAACTCCCACAGTAATACCCATCAGAGTTAACGCAGTTCTTAATTTCGTCTGACCAAAATAAAAAAGTACTCCACCGATAGCATCGACTAAATAATTTATTATTCTATTCATCTCTTAAGGCATCAATAGGATTTAGATTTGCTGCTGTTCTGGCTGGAATCAAGCCTGCTAAAACACCAATGAAAACGCAAACAGTGAAGGTGTAAAATACAAGCAATAAGTCAAAACTTATTGGTAATGTTGCGCCATTAAAGTTTGGTATAGGAAAAGAAGCGAGTCCAAAAACGGTTAATCGAATGAGTGCAATTCCAACAGATCCTCCAATAATTGCTATAGCCACTGCCTCGCTTAAAAATTGAGTTAATATATTGAAATTGGTTGCTCCCATTGCTTTTCTTAGGCCAATTTCTCTAGTTCTTTCTCTGACAGAAACAAACATTACGTTCATAATACCAATTGCAGAGACTACCAAAGAAATTCCTGTTACTAAAAATCCCATTCCCGCTATTGCATTTTTCATTGTATTAAATTGTTCCATATATGCATCAGCTGAATTAACAGCAAAATTATCATCATCACCTGGAGGAATTTTTCTAGCAACACGCATAATCATTCCAACTTCTTCTTTTGCTAACGGAATATCTTCAGGACTGGTTTGTAAAACCAGTTCATCAAAACCCCATCTTGTAAGAATTCTTTCAAATGTTGTTGAAGGCATAATAACTAAGTTATCCAATGTTCCACCTGGAACCATTCCTATACCTTGTTTTTTTAATTCACCAATAATTTCAAAAGTAACATTATTTAATCTTATTTTTTTTCCAATAGGATCTTTTCCTTGAAAAAATCCGTCTCTTACAGTACCTCCAACAATGATAACTCTTCTTTGAAGATCCCATTCATTTTGAGAGAAAAATCTTCCGTTCTCAATTTTTGTGCCACTTAACATATCTTGATAACTTGGGTATACTCCGTTCAATTGTACCCATGAGGCTTTATTTCCATAAGTTGCTCTAGTCCAAGTATTTTTTTTGATACTTACATCTGTAATGTATTCACTGTATTGGGTAATATACTCTAATGAAGATTCTTCAATTTTTGGACGATTTCTATATTTCCACCAATCAAAATCAAAAGACCATGGCCACGTTCCAACATATACTTTATCATTACCATAATAATCCATTGATTTAGCGAATTCTTTATCAATACTTGAGACTGCTGCAGAAACTATACTTACAGTGAAAATACCAATTGTTAATCCAGAGGCAGTTAAAATAACTCTAGTGAGATTTGATCTTACAGAAAATAAACCAATGATTATATTTTTAAAAAAATTATTCATCTCTAGCAATTTTTCCATCAAAAATATCAATACGTCTTTTAGAAAGCTTTGCTACAGACTCTTCATGGGTCACCATAATAATTGTATTTCCATCCTTATGCAGTTTTGCAAAAAATTTCAAGATTTCGTTACCACTTTTTGAATCTAAATTACCAGTAGGTTCATCAGCTAAAATGATTGAGGGCTTATTTACCAATGCTCTTGCGATAGCAACTCTTTGTCTTTGTCCTCCTGATAATTCATTAGGCTTGTGCGTCATTCTATCTTGCAACCCTACAATATGTAATGCCTCTTCTGCACGTTCTATCCTTTCTTTTCTTCCAAGTGAAGAATAAATCAAAGGAACCTCAACATTTTGCATAGCATTAAGTTTTGGAAGGAGATTAAAAGTTTGAAAAACAAAACCAATTTTTTCATTCCTTATATTGGCAAGTTGGTTATCATCCATTTCAGAAATTAACTCATCTTTAAATTTATACTTTCCTTTAGTAGGGACATCTAGGCATCCAATAATATTCATTAATGTTGATTTTCCAGAACCTGAAGGTCCCATGATAGAAATGTAATCGTTATCATAAATGCTTAATGATACATTATCTAAAGCCTTAACAACCGTTTCACCTAAGTTGTAGATCTTAGATACTGACTGAATAGATATAATTTCTTTTTTGGACTTAGCCACGTTTACGACTTGGTCTAGAATTTTCTTTTACTTTAACAACAGCTCCATCATATAATTCTCTACTGATAGCAATAAAGCTACCTGTAACAATTGTCTCATCTACCTCTAATCCTGAAATAATTTCATAATCTCTATCTCCAACAATACCTGCTTCAACAATACGTTGCTCAACAGTATTATCATCTTTCAAGACAAAAACGACGGTTGATTTCTTTTGCTTGCCTCCAAATTGCTTTCTATTGGACCACTGTGACTCTCCATTAACACTAACCTCAGCAGAAAATCCTGATTTCTTTTCAGCACTTTTGCCTGGTCTTGGAGTAGTCAATGCCTGAATTGGAATAGCAATAGCACCTAGTCTTTCCTCTGTTATAATATCAACAGTAGCACTCATACCTGGTCTCATCCCATCAACTACTTCTAACATTTGTACTTTAACTTGAAAATTTGTTACTTGTTGAGATGAACCTCCGCTGGATGTAGTAGCAGCATATGCAACTTCTTTTACAAGGCCTTTAAATTTTTTGTTTTGGTATGCATCTACTTGAATTAAGGCTGTATCATTCAATGATATGTCAGCTATATCATTTTCATTTACATTTACATAGACTTCCATTTTAGATAAATCTGATAATTTCATCAACACAGTTGGACTAAACATACCACCTTGAGCTAAATCTCCTACTTCACCATCAATAAAAGTAATAGTTCCATCTTGTGGAGCAATTAATCTTAGCTTGGACAATGCATCTTCATCTTGAATTAATCTAGATTGAGCACCATTATAAGCACTAAGTGCTGATGCATATGAGGAATTAGTAGTTTCCATTTCTTGATCAGATATAAGTCCTTGAGCATAAAGTTTTGATTGTCTTTCTTGCTGAGCTTTTCTTTGTTCAAGTTGTACTTTTGCTGCCTCAAGACTTGCTCTTGAAGCTTCAGTAGCAGCTTTTTGTTGACGATCATCTAATGACATCAAGAAGTCACCTTTTTTAACGAAGTCTCCTTCCTTTACCGCAATTTCAGTAATGTAAGTGGTACTGTTTGCGCTAAGTTTAACTTCTGTTTCAGGAGTTAAAACTCCATCTGCCACCACTTTGCTAGAAAGATCTTTGGTCGAAACTTTTTGAACTGAAACTTCTAAAGTTCCATCATCATTATTTCCATTAAAGAATGATAACCCTAGAACAACAATTATAAGTCCTAAAATTTTCATTTTATGTTGCATAATTTTATCAATTAAATTTTTCACAAATACTCCTTATTTATATTTTCTGTCTAAAGTTCCAATAATATTATCTAGTGTTGCCATTTGAATCGCAGCATCATACTTAGTTGTAACTAGTGAAGAGCTGGCTTGAATAACTGCTAATTGAGCATCAAGCAACTCAAGAATATCAGCAGAACCAAGCTCATATTTCTGTTCGGCTAATTTTAAATCCTCTTCTGCTGACAATAAAATTTCCTGTTGAATAGGAATTAACTCTTCGTAATTATTTAATCTGTTTAATGAAGAATAAAGTTCAACCTCAGCATCTTTTTTGGCAGTACTGAGTGAAGCTTCGCTTTGAGATAACTGTAATTTTGAAATTTTAATGTCGTTCCTTTTTCTGAAACCATTAAAAAGAGGTATGCTTAAAGTTAAATTTGCACTTTTAATGTAATTATCCTCAAAATATTGCTTAGTAATTTGATCGCTTGATGTAGCATTATAGCCAAGACTCATGCTTAAACTAGGTAAACTTGATGCCCATGACTGTTTCACGCCAATCTTTGCAGAGGTGACTCTTCTATCTAAAATATTTAAACTTGTGCTATTCGAAAGCATTAACTGATATGCTTCATCAAATGTAGGTATTATTAAGTTAATTTCTACTTTTTTAGGAAGACTTATCTTAGTATCTGTACCAATAAGACCCATGCTATTTCTTAGATTTTTAAAAGAGTTATTAAAACTAAGCTCTCTTGTAAGTAAGGTCGATTTAGCAGAACCATATCTTACAGTAGCTTTTAAATAGTCTGTTTTGCTCACTGCTCCAAGATCAAATCGCTGTTTAACCAAATCAAGTTGTCTTTTTGATAGGTTTAAATCTTCTTTAGCAATTTCATATAACTCTGAGTCTTTTAAATGTTGATAATAGAATGTATATACATTTAAAATTATTCTAGATGTTGTTTCTCTCTTTTGAATTTTAGTGATTTGATAAGAATTGTCGCTTTGACGAACAGAATTAACTTTTCCTCCAAAGTTGAATAAACTTTGAGACAAGTTGACACCTCCAGAAAATGATTCTGAGCCTGTAATAATAGAGTTTCCATAAGTTGTTTCTCTAAAAGAATTACTAGCACTTATTGATGGTAATAGTAATGCAGCCGATGAATTTCTATTCAACTGAGCAATTCTAACATCTTTTTCTGCATTAGTAATTGCAGACTTGTTTTCTAATGCAATTCTAACTGCCTCATCAACGCTTAAGGTTTGAGCGCTCATAATACTTAAAAGAATTATAAATAGTATTTTAGTCTTCATTTTTCTCCTTGGTACTCTATAGACGTAATTTACGTCCAAAAGTTTCCATTTTTTATCCCAATAAATATTATCATTTAAGGACATGTAAAGTAAAGTTTACATTTTGTAAAGCAAAGTTATTTTTTTTGCTGTTTAATTTGATCCAAAAATGTCATTGCGGAAGAATAATCATTGCTAATTTCACCATTAATGATTGCGTCTTCTACCATAGTCTTGATTTTTCCAACTTCCTTACCAGGACCCAAATCAAACATTTTCATGATCTCATCTCCTCTTACTGGAGATTGAAATGCTTTGAGCTTATCTATTTCAATCACTTCATTCATTCTTTTTTCAACTCTATCAAAATTGCCTAAATACTTTGTGATATTTTTGGGATTTTTTGTAGTAATATCAGCTCTACATAATTTCATTAAATCATCAATTTCTTCACCAGCATCAACAATTAATCTTCTAATCGCAGAATCAGTGACATCTTTTTTTGCCAAACTTATTGGCCTCAAATGCAATGCTGTTAGTTTTGCAATGTAGTCCCTTGTTGAATTTGAAAATTTCATATTAGAAGATATGCCTTTTAACATTCTTGCCCCCACATCATCATGTCCATAGAATGTATATCCTTTAGACTTACTTAATCTTCTTGTTTTAGGCTTAGCGATATCATGTACCAAAGCAGCTAACCTTAAATCAAGCTTATCAGATAATTGTGCTGCATTATCAACAACTTCCAAAGTATGATAGAAAATATCTTTGTGATGATATTCATTTGATTGATCAAGTCCATACATTTCTGCAATTTCGGGAAATACAAATTCCATAAGACCTGCTTCTTGTAAAATATTTAATCCAATAGATGGTTTTTTGGTACCTAGAATTTTTAATAATTCATTTGTTTTTCTTTCTTGAGAAACTATTGTAATTCTCTCTGCATTATTTTTAATCGACTCTAAGCAACTTGGTTCTATATCTAATGATAGTTTTGATGCAAAATATGCTGCTCTCATCATTCTCAGTGGATCATCTGAAAATGTTGTATCAGAATCAAGAGGTGTTCTCAAAATTTTATTACTTAGGTCCTTCATTCCATTGAATGGATCAAAAAATTCACCAAAATTTTCTTTATTCAATAATATAGCCATTGCATTTATTGTAAAATCTCTTCTTAATAAATCATCTTCAATATTAGACATTACAACTTCAGAAGGACTCCTGGAAGATTCATCATACTTCTCAAGTCTTGCTGAAGCTACCTCAATTTCATACTCTTTAAATGGAATTTTGGCAGTTGCAAATTTTTTAAAAGGAACGATTTTTGGAACATTAATTTTTCTAGCTAACTTTTCAGCAAAATTAATCCCATCTCCCTCAACCATAATATCGACATCAATTGATTCTGCTAATGGATTTAGCATTAAATCTCGAACACAGCCACCCACTAAAAAAGCATTTATCTGAGTTTCATCGCTCAACTCAGATATAATTTTAGAAATTTTGGCCAATCTCTTATTTTGGTTAATTATGTCTTTAATTAATGTCATTTTGTAAATTAAAAAATATATAGGTCTATTATGCTAAGAAAACTAATTAAAATTTCCTTACAAATAAAAATTGTTAAATGCATTATTGTTGTATTATTCTTTTCTGAATTAAGTGCTCAGTTTAAGGAAACAAATATAACTTTTGATGATCGACTTTTGAGAGACGATGAAAAATCATCACTATTTAATCTTAAAAATTCTATTGAGAAGTTTTATGTTGATACTGTTTGGAATGATGAATATAGAGATTTAGAACTCAAGTTAAATATTCAAGTTATTTTTGAAGGTAATGCAAATACTGGTAGCTCAGAATCTTTTTTAATGCAGTCTTTATTTAGTAATAATATGGATTTACATTTTTTTGATAAAGGTTCTCAATTTTCGCTTAGTCAAAATTCTTCGCTTTACTATGATAGTGTATATTATGACCCCCTATCAAGTCTTCTTGGCTTTTATGGAAACATAATACTTGGTGCAGAATTAGATACATGGAGCTCTCTGGGTGGATCGCAGCATTACGAAAAAGCTAGAAGTATAGCTGTACGTGCAAGTGCGTCAAATTTTTCCAGAGGATGGGAGCAAAGATTACTCTTAATTAACCTATTAACAGATAATGTAGGTTTGAGAAAACTTCGTTTTTCAACATACTTATCATATGAACTTTTTGAAAATGGTAATATTGATGAATGTATACGAGCATTAGATGAATTGATTAAAAATCTTGATGAAATATTTAATAATTATTCACAAGAAAACTATACCAACATGTTTATGAAATATCATGGACCTAAAATTGGAGAAATAATGGAAAAATTAGGTCAAAAAGAGATGTTATTAGAACTTCAAGACTTAGACTCTCAAAGATCAAATATATATAAAGAATTTTATTCAAATATTTGATTGAAATATTTTTTACGCTTAAAAAAATAATCAATAGCTACACTACCATCATATATTAAATCAAGATTTTTATGTCTTAAATCATTGCTCTTTCTCACATTCACCATAACTCTCAAATTATAGATTAACCAAAAATGAGAATAAAAAATTGCTAAAAATCTTTTAAAATCTAGAGTTAAAATAGAATAGATAGCTGCCATTTGATCTAAAATGAATCTCTTTATAATTAGCATTCCTTTTTCAAACGATGGAGAATTTTTAATAAATAAAATCCATGAGTTTCTATGATTTAAGTAATGTGATTTAAATGAATTTTGTTTTATAGTTTGCTTTCCGTAATGAAAAACAACTGAAGTTGGTACATTCCATATTCCCCAACCTAGCGCTTGAAGTCTCCAGCATAAATCTATTTCTTCCATGTAAGCAAAGAAAATGTTGTCAAAAAAATTTAATTCATGTAATAATTCTTTTCTAATTATGAAAGCTGCACCAGAAGCCCAAAAAATTTTCTTAGCACTGTCATGTTGATTTAAGTCTTTTTCAAGCGTATTGAATAATCTTCCTCTAACAAAAGGAAAACAGTATTTATCAATATAGCCACCAGCTCCACCAGCATAATCAAATGTATCTTTATCTATTGCATTTAGAATTTTAGGCTGAGCTGCACCCGCATGAGGATTTTTATCTAAAAAATTGATTAGCTCTTCTATCCAGTTTTTTGTGTACAATGTATCATTATTGAGAAAAATAATATATTCACCTATGGCTTTTTTTGCTCCAAAGTTACAACCTCCACTATATCCTAGATTTTTTTTTGATTTTAATAAATGAATGGATGGAAATTGAATTTTAGCTTCATCCGCTGATCCGTCATTTGAAAAATTATCTACAACAATAACCTCAAAACTATCAATAGAAATATTATCAAATAATGATTGTAAGCAATCAAAAAGTAACTTTTTACCATTATGGTGAGGGATGATAATTGATAATTTCATTAGGAAGACTCTAGCTGCAATATTTCCTCAAGTAGTTCTTTTGCATTATCATCAGCAGGATTCTTATTAATCCAATCATTTAATAATATTTTGGCCTCATCATACATTTCAAGATTTTTATAACTTAGAAAAAGTAGGTAAATAATTTCTGGAAGTGATTGTTGCCAATCTTGCCATTCTTTTTCTGATATTTTTGTTGCTGTGAACCCTCGTCTTAAAATTGACTGTTCAATAATTTTATAATTCTGGTATATAGTTTCAAAAATTAATTTTGACTCATCATAATCTTCTAAAAGTTGAATGAAAGTCTTCCCATACAATATATAGTCTTCAAGCAATAAATCTTTTCTTTCAACAAGCTCTTTCATATGATATTTCATTTTAGCTTGATTACCTACACCGCTATAAACTTGTGCAATTTGGTATTGAAGTTGTTTTGAAGGTATAGGAATAATACTGCTTGGCATAATTTCTTCCATTTTCAGAAGAGCCGCTTCAGCTTTTTGAAAATCTTTATTTAAATAATGAGATATAGAAAGTCTTACAAATCCAGTGCGATAATTTTGTACCAATCGTCCTAATTGAGGATCAACATATACTTTCTCATTTGCAAGATTTCTAAAGATATATCCTCTCTGATATTCTTTTGAAATATCTCTATCAAGTAAATTGTATTTATTTGAATCGTAATCAGTAAACCAAGAATTATCTCCAATATACGATAATAAATTATCCGACATTTTATTTTGATTAATTATCTGATTTGAATTATTTACCAATCTGTATGCTAAGCCTTCCATCTGTAAATAGTTATCAAGATTTAGCATGCTTGTCGGGGAAACAGTCACACCAAAATAAATAGGTCTATTCCAATTATTATCATTAATTATTCTTAAAACCATAAGATCTTGTGTTCTTAATGCAACGCCTAAATAAGTAGGGTTTAATTCCCACTCAATTTTACCTATCTCATTGTTGCTATCTTTTGGAGCATTTATAGAGATTTTCTTTGATTCCCATCTTTTAAAATCTAGACTTTGAATTTCCTTATCGCTCATTTTAATAAATGGATTATCCTTATATCGTTCTCTTAATTGCTCAACATACCAGGTGGTATTTAAAAGACTCAAATTGGCAACTACTACATCAGTTCTTATTTGTTCAACTTCTTGTAAATACCATAAAGGAAATGTGTCATTATCTCCGTTTGTAAAAAGAATTGAGTTTGGTTCACATGTTTGAAGCATATTATATGCCATATCCCAAGCAATGTAGTTTCCTGTTCTGTCATGTTCATGATAATTGGCAATTAACATTCTAGTTGGCATAAATAGAATGAATAACCCTATCAAAAAGTAAGATGATTGTAATTTAATTGACTTTTCTAGCAAAGAATCTGTAATGAAATTGATGAATGAATAGATACCTAAACCAATCCAAATGGAAAAAGTCATAAAACTTGCTACATAAGCATAATCACGTTCTCTTGGTTGTGGAGCATCTTGATTGAGATAGAAAATAATTGCAATACCAGTCATTAAAAATAATATCAATAAAGAAAATGCATCTTGTTTATTCTTCCTGAAGTGATATCCTATTCCAATTAAGCCCATTATAAGTGCAATTGGTAATCCGAATTGTCTCCAATCCACTCCATCTTCATCAGAGGATGCTCCAACACTTGCAACAAATGGGTCTCCGCTGTCACCTTTACCTGCAAATTGCCATAAGAAATATCTTAAATACATTTTTTTAATTTGGTAATTCCATAAAAAGCTTGCTTGAGATGGAATATCATGTAACATGTAATCCAATTCCTGATCAAATGAAAACTGTGAGTTGTCATCAGCTGGAGATCCCACAATAGAAATTTTTGAAGGAAGATTATCAAATTTTCTTGGCAAAATAGTCATTTGACCATATTGGTCTCGGTTTAGATAAGAAATAGCTTCAGAAATAGTTTCAGGATTATTTTCATCTATATTGGGATTTTGGCCAGATCGAATAAAAATTGCAAAATATGTGGAATAGCCAATTACAATCAGTAAAACAGATGATAAGAAAATTGATAAAAAAGTTTTGTTTGATTTAATTGAGTAAATCGTGGCTATAACCCACAAAATAATTAAAAAACTTAGTCCAACTAATCCTAAAGATGCAGTTAATTGCGGGAGGCCTTTTATAATAACAGTCTGAATTCCAAAAAAAATAACTAAAGAAAATATAAAGGTAAGAATCAAATTTTTGGTGCTCAATTTTCCGATTGAAAAATATATTATTAGTCCAATAAATGGGATAGTTAACAGATTAAGTAAATGTAAACCTGTTGCTAATCCAATGATATAGCTTATAAATATTAAGTATATGATATGATTTGAATCATGAATTTTTTGAGACCAGCGCATTATTAGAAATACAACTAGAGCAGTCATAAATCCGCTAAAAGCATACACTTCAGTTTCAACAGCATTAAACCAATGACTATGAGTGAAGGCAAAAGTCAAAGAAGCAGTTAAAGAGGACCACATCTTAAAAAACTTATTATTATCACTTGGATCTATTCTATCAATGAATTGATTACAAATGAGAAATAAGAGACTAATGGTTAATGCACTTATTATAGGTGAAAAAATATTCACTCTGAATGCAATATCACTACTGATGGGTATTAGACTAAAAAATTTACCAACCAATAAAAATAGTGGACTCCCTGGAGGATGAGGTACTCCTAAAATATGAGAAGTTGCTATAAACTCTCCAGTATCCCAGAAAGATACTGTAGGAGCCATTGTTGAAAAATATACTGCAAATGTTATCAGAAAAATAACTCCAGCAATTAGATTTTCTAATTTTTTGCTATAAGTAGTGAAAAAACTCAACTCTATGCTTCTGGTTCTTCTTTATTTTCTTCTTTTGAACTATCTTGTTCGTTCTCATTTTTCTCAACTTCAAGATAATTCATTTTTGCTTCAGCTAAAACTTTATCAATATACTCTCTTTCTTCATCCGTAAGACTAGCATGCATTTTATTGTTAATCATATCTAACATGTCTATTTGAATTGATGCTTGAGTAAGATCGATAGATGTTTCTCCACTTACTGGGTTTTGCAATTTTCCAAGTGACACCCAAATTCCATAAGCTGTTTGGGAAATCAAGGCATCAAATAATTGTTTTTCTGTTGGTTTTTCTTTCATTTAGTCCTCAGTTTACTGTTGTTTTTAAAAATAATTGTAAATATTCATCATCAAACTTTTGCTTGATATTTATGTGGTTATTATGGGTCAAATTTGCATCATTCTTTATAATTTCAAAAGCATTCATTCTCGCATCTCTAATAATAGGTCCGTCAGTAATTAAATCTGCTATTTTAAATTTTACAAATCCACTTTGCTTTTCTCCAAAAAACTCTCCGGGTCCTCGTAATTTTAAATCTTCATCAGCAATTTCAAAACCATTCCTTGAATTTACAATGATACTTAATCTTTCTTTAGTTTTAGGAGATTCGCTATCACTACATAAAAGACAATAACTTTCCAAAGATCCTCTTCCAACTCTTCCTCTTAATTGATGAAGCTGACTTAATCCAAATCTTTCGGAATTATTGATAAGCATTACGTTAACATTTGGATTATCAATTCCAACCTCAACAACAGTTGTAGAAACCAAGATATCTATGTCTCCTTCCATAAATTTTTGCATTTCATTGTTTTTATTTTCGTCTTCTAATTGTCCATGCATTAATCCAACATTCAAATCAGGAAAAATACTATTGCTTAAATATTCATAAGATTCAACCGCAGCAGATAAGTCTTGTTTTTCGCTTTCATTGATTAATGGATAAACAATAATTGTTTGTCCTCCGCTTTCTACTTTTTCCCTTATAAAATTAAAAGCAGTTGATAAATTATCTTTTTCTATAAACGAAGTATGAATGTCAGGTCTATTTTTTGGCAATTCATCAATAATAGATAAATCCATGTCCCCATTATAGGTTATAGCTAGAGTTCTTGGTATTGGTGTTGCTGTCATTGCCATTAGATTAGGATTAGTCGATTTTGATAGAAGCTTTTGCCTTTGGTTCACACCAAATCGATGTTGTTCATCAATAACTACAAATCCTAAATTATGAAACTGAACATCCTTTTGAAATAAAGCGTGTGTTCCAATTATTATATTAGATTTCCCTAATTTAATGTCCTTTAAAACCTTGTCTTTGTCTTTCGGCTTCAAGCTTCCAACTAACAAGGAACATTTTATGCCTATAGCTTCAAAATGAGATTTAAAATTTTTATACAATTGCTTTGATAAAAGATCAGTTGGGGCCATTATTCCAACTTGATAATCATTATCTACTACAATTGATGATGCAAGAATAGATACAATAGTTTTACCACATCCCACATCTCCTTGAATCATACGATTCATTGGATTTTCTGAAATAAAATCATCAACGATCTCTCTCAATGATAGTTGCTGACTGCCTGTGAGCTCAAAATCAAGATTTTTTAATATCTTATTATATGACTTTGTCTTGAATTTTATAGAATCATATTTATTTTCTTTGATTTTACTTTTTCTCATAGCTAATAATAACTGTAGAAAGAAATGTTCATCATATTTCAAGCGATGAGTTGACTTCTCTAGTGATTCAAAATTTTTTGGGTAGTGAATATTTCTTAAAGAAATATCTAAATTTTCAATATTGAATTTTTTTCTTAAATCTTTATCAAAATGATCATCAATACTGTCTACTGATTCTAAAGCTAAATAAATTATTTTTCTCAAATTTCTGTTATCGAGTCCTGATTTTTTTAAATCATCTGTTAAGGGGTAAACTGGAATGATAAATCCTGTAGTTAATGAAATTTCATTTGCATTTAATTTATCATATTCAGGATGTACTATTTGTGGACTACCTTTATACGCTGCTACCTTGCCATGCATTGTTAACAAATCACCAACTTTAAGAGATTGATGAATGTAATCCGCAGCGTTAAACCACATTAATCTAATTGAACCAGTATGATCTGCTACATTAGCAGTAACAAAATTTCCTTTTTTCATTCTTCTGAGATTTACAGATTTGACTCTACCAACTAAGTTTACTTCATCTCCTTCACTAATAGATCCAATTGTTGAAAGAGATGTTCTGTCCAAATATTTTCTAGGAAAATAATATAATAAATCTTTAATGGTAAAAATATTTAATGATTCGAGCACCTTAGCTCTTTTTGGACCTACGCCCTTGATAAATTGAATTGGGGTATCTAACGACGAATTAGAATTTTGTAAAGCTTCGCTCAAAAGACATTACTTCCATTCTTTTTTGTAAGTATAAGTAATTAGCTCAGTTTGTCCAGGTTCAATCTCTAATGGGAAATAAATTGTTGATGCATCTTCTTTTATATACATCGAAGAAGATTCTTTAATCACCCAGTCTCCAAAGATTTTTTCTACTGCTTTAACTTTAATAGATTTATCACTGGTATTAAGTATTTGTAGAGATATAGTAGATTCTTCACTGTTGGACTGTCTATCAAAATTTAAAATTCTTCTTTTACCAATAATGTCAAATGCCTTTCCTCCATCTAAGATTGCTACACCACCTTTATATAGCTGAGTAAGTGAATTTCTTCCAATAAAGTTCATTGAATTTGTATCATCTTTTTCATAGAGGAATAATACTCCTGACGGTAATGGAAGTTCTAAATTATTTGAAGCCGAGTTCTCGAATGAAACTTCAATACTTAAAGGTTCATCTCCCTGATCTCTTTCAGAATTTTCAAATATATACTTTTTGTCGTAAGTAATCTGTCTAGACTCCATTAGGGGTAATTGAATTGATTGCATAGAATCGAGCTTTAGATTTGAACCAATATCAAAGATATAAAAATCTCCCAATGAATTTCTAGTGTCGATAGCACTTCTAGATTCCATCATTTGATATGATGATTTTTTAGTAGAGGAATTTAAAGGAACATTACCTTCTACAACTTTTAAATTGGCGGCAAAAAGACTAACATTTGAATTATTTGTTACCTCTGCATTAACCATTAATGAAGCAGTAGAATCATCACCATTAATTGTTAATGTGTAAATTGGCTTCCAGGAAAATCCTGAAGAAATATATGTTAATTCAGCACTAACAGGTTTTTCTTCAATTGAAATTAATTCCCATACTATTTGAGGAGTAAATTTATCCTGAACACTATTTGATTTTAATGTAAATGAAAGTAATTGTGATCTTTGAAATACAACAAGGCCTTTACTGGTTTTAACAGATATGCTTGAACTATTAATATCCATCAATAAACCTTCTGTTCTGCTTCCACTTATTGGTATAATTTCAACTGGTGAACCTACACTATTTTTTAAAAAACTATCAGTGGATGAAAAATTTTTATTTAAGGTCTGAGATAAAACTTCTACTCCTTCAATATTTAAAACAGGTGAATCAAATAATAAGTTTTTTGAAATATTTGAGAAGGAAGTGATATTGCTACCGGATTTCAAATTCCATATAATTGGCTCCTTAATCACAGCAAAATTATCTTTATAAATCGTTAGAGATCTATTTGAAGATTCTTGTTGGGAAAACACCAAACTAAATGATAAAAGTATAAAAATTAATTTTTTCATTTTAATACCTCAATATTAGAAAGAATTTTTGTTCTTTCAACAAGAAAATCGCTTAGTTTATTTTTTTCACCATTAACTATATTTTCAGGAGCTTTACTTATAAACTCTTCATTAGACAACTTGCTCTCAATTGATGAAATGAGTTTGTCTAGTTCGCTTAATCTTTTGTCAAGCTTTTGGAGTTCTTCCTCCTTATTTACTAAATCCCCTAATGGAATATATAGCTCCACTGACTTGCATACTGCTACTGCAGAGTTTTCTGGCTTTTCTTTTTTTGAACTCAAATTCAAATTTTTAGAATTTGATAAAGATTTAATTAGATCAATTAAAGGATTTAATCTGCTCTCAATTGATTCATTTTTTGCATGAGCGATCACGTCAATTTTTTTCGATGGTGGGACATTTAATTCTGAGCGAATAGTTCTAATTGAAGTAACTATTTCTTTAAAATCTAATATTTCATCTTTGTTGTGACTTATGTTGCTATTTGTAGCTTTAGGCCAAGATGATATAATAATATCTTCTTCATTAGTATCTTTCAGATGATTCCAAATCTCTTCAGATACAAATGGTGCAATTGGGTGTAATAATAATAGAACCTTCTTAATTATTTTTTTAGAAATATTAAACGAATTACTTTTTGAAGTAATATCACCTTCTCTAAATCTGTGTTTTACAATTTCTATATACCAATTACAAAACTCATTCCATGTAAAATCATAGATTTTTTTTATTGCTTCATTAAACTGATATTTATTGAAGTATTTATTGACTTCACTGACTGTTTCGTCTAGTGAATCAAGAATCCATTTATCAAAATTATCTAATACTTCAATATCAATCTCATCTGCAAATGAATCTTCGTGATTGAGCATAATAAATCTACTTGCATTCCAAATCTTGGTCATAAAGTTTCTTCCGATTTCAATTCCATTCTCTGAAAAATATACATCAGAACCCTGTGGTGACATCAGCATTATGGAAAATCTAGTTGCATCAGTACCATATTTTTCAAATAATGTTATTGGATCAGGAGAATTTCCTAAGGACTTACTTAATTTTCTGCCTTTTTCGTCTCTTAAAATGCTCGTGAAATAAACATCTTTAAATGGCAAATCACCCATAAATTCATATCCGGACATAATCATTCTTGCTACCCAAAAGAAAATGATATCTGGACCAGTTACTAGTGCGTTGGTTGGAAAATATTTTGTGGTTTTTACCTCCGGCCATCCATGAACTGCAAAAGGCCACAGCCATGAACTAAACCACGTATCTAAAACATCATTATCTTGTTCCCAATTTTCTAAATCTGTTGGCGGTGTGGTTGAAACGAACCAATTATCTTGATTAGTTCTATCCGTACCTTTTTTATACCACACAGGTATTTGATGGCCCCAATAAAGTTGTCTGCTTATGCACCAATCTTGAATATTATCCATCCAATGATTGTAGGTTTTAACCCAATGATTTGGGTAAAAATTAATTTCATTATTTTTAACTGCTTTGCTAGCTGGCTTAGCTAAATCTTCCATTTTTAAAAACCATTGCTCTGACAAATAATATTCAATTGGTACATTTCCTCGTTCTGAATATCCAACCTTATGAAAGTAATCCTCTTCTTTTATTAGATGATTTATGTCTTTTAAATCAAGAACAATTTGCTTTCTAGCGGCCTCCCTTGACATACCTCTATACTTTTCTGGAGCTTTATCGCTAATAGAACTGTCTGCATTCATAATATTAATCATTTCGAGATTATGCTTTATTCCTACTTCATAATCATTCAAATCGTGCGCAGGTGTAATTTTAACACAGCCCGTTCCAAATTCAGGATCTACCATGTCATCTGCTATAATAGGAATACTTCTACCAACTAGTGGTAATAATGCTGTCTTGCCTATCAATTTTTTATATCTTTTATCATTAGGATTTACTGCTATTGCTGTATCACCTAACATAGTTTCTGGTCTGGTTGTTGCAATTTCTATAAATGCATCAGAATCATTAATAGCATATTTAATGTACCAAAGAGTTCCATTTACCTCTTTAAACATAACTTCTTCATCGCTTAAAGCGGTCTGTGACTTTGGACACCAGTTTACTAGCTTACTACCTTTATAAATCAATCCTTTATTATATAGTTGAACAAAAGACTCTAAAACAGCTTTAGAATAATCCTCATCCATAGTAAAACTAGTTTTATCCCAATCACATGAACATCCGAGTTTTTGAAGTTGATTAATGATAGTACCACCATATTCTTCTTTCCATTCCCACGCATACTTTAAAAACTCTTCTCTAGTTAAATCTTTTTTATTAATTCCTTGCTCTTCAAGCATCTTAGTTACTTTTGATTCAGTAGCAATTGACGCATGATCTGTACCAGGAATCCAGCATGCATTTTTACCCTCCATTCTAGCTTTTCTAATCAATATATCTTGAATGGTATTATTAAGAACATGCCCCATATGAAGCTTACCAGTAACATTAGGTGGAGGAATTACAATTGTATAATGGTTTTCAGATTCTTTACTTGAAAAATATTTTTTTTCAACCCAATGTTTATACCACTTACTCTCAATATCTGAAGGGCTATGTTTTTTTTCTAATAACTTCATTTTACATAATTTTTTAATGTATTGACCAATTCATCCACTTTGTCTTTTGTTGGTGCTTCAGCAAAAATTCTTATTATTGGCTCTGTATTAGATTTTCTTATGTGAATCCATTTATCTGACCAACTAAATTTTATACCATCAAGCCTATTAATTTCGTCACAATCAAATATACTTTCAAGACTATCAAAATCAATTTTACTATTAAGAAAAATCTTATCTTTTACCATTAAATATTTTGGTATGCTGGAAATTTCATCACTAATTGATTTTCCGGAAATAGATAATAAGCTTAAAATCATAGAAACTGCCACCAAAGAATCCCTTCCTAAGTGTGCTTCTTTCAGAATCACTCCTCCATTTCCTTCGCCACCTATGGAAATATTCAACTCATTCATTTTTTGAACAACATGCGCTTCCCCAATCCTTGTTCTTATAGTTTTGTTTGTAATATCATCAAGCATCATTGAGGTTGATAGATTAGTTACAACCATACTTTCTTGAAAATTCGAATAATTTTTCACTGCTAAAACTAATGTGTATTCCTCTCCAATTGCTTTTCCTTTATTAGAAACTATTGATAATCTATCTCCATCGGGATCTGTGGCAAATCCAATATCAGCACCAACCTCTAAAACTTTTTGCTCTAAGGCTTCTAAATTTTCAGCTAGTGGCTCTGGTATTCTAGAAAAATCACCATCTCCACTACAATTCATTGTTATAACTTCACAATCTAATCGTTCACAAAGCATTGGTAGAATAAATGACCCTGCTCCATTTACAGCATCAATTACAACTTTAAAGTTATTTTTTCGAATATTATCTATGTCGATGCATTTTGCAGCTAAAACTTTATCTATATGCTCTTCATTAGCTGTGGAATAATCTGAAACTACTCCAAGTGAATCAGGTGGGTCTATTGAAACATTCTGATCGACTGCTTTAAATAATTCTTCACATTGCTCTGGACTTAAAAATGTCCCATCTGTTTGCAGGAACTTTAGTCCGTTGTACTCCGATGGATTATGACTAGCTGTAATTACAATACCACCATCGAAATTTTCTTTTTCAGTCATGACTTGCATTGTAGGAGTTGTTGCAAGACCACAGTTTTCAACATTGATTCCATTTTTATGAAACGAATCAATTACCCATTGAGAAATTTGCTTCCCTGAAGGTCTGCCATCTCTTCCAATAACACATGATTTTATATTTTGAGTAGAAATAAATGCAGAAATGTACTTATCAATTAATTCGGGAGTAAAATGATCTTCAGCTATTCCTCTAAGACCGGATGCACTTCTAATTAACATAGTTGTAGATTAGAACTTTTTTATTAGAATTAAAAGAGGAGATATAGACTATTAGTTATTAAACTTTGCTAGTCTTACTGCTCTTCTAATGGTTTGTTTTTTGGCAATTCTCTTTGTAACGCTAGGCTTTTCATAAAAAGCTTTTCTTTTAACGTCTTTAAGCACACCCGAACGTTCCCATTTCTTTTTGAAACGTCTAAGTGCTCTCTCTAGAGATTCATTGTCTTTTATGTTTACTTCAATCATCGTGCGGAAACTTAGTGATAAAATTCAAAAATGCCAATTAGGATATAATATTATTAGAAATGTCCAAAAATTCATCAATTGTAAGCTGTTCTGGTCTTCTTTGAAAATCAACCTCACATTTATCTCTATTAATGTCTAATGCAGAAAGGGAATTTCGTAACATTTTTCTTCTTTGATTAAAAGCCATTCGAACTACCTGACTATATTTCTTTGAATCAATTTTACTTAAATCGTATTTATTATTCTTTTTAATTGATATAAAGGCTGATTCAACTTTTGGCTTTGGATTGAATACATTTGGAGAAATATAAAAACATATCTTTATATTGAAATACAAGCCAGTCATAACAGTGATTCGACTATAATCTTTGGTTCCAATATCTGCTATCAATCTTTGAGCTACTTCTTTTTGAACCATCAGATATGATTCACGCCAATAAGGCAAATGATTGATAAGCCAAAATATAATGGGAGAAGTAATATTATATGGAATATTCCCAATAACCTTTGGATTATTTAAACCTAATTCCTGAAGATTTGTTTTTAAAATATCTTGATTAAAAATTTCAAATGGTGAAAGTAATGGATTTTGACCAATTACTTGAATCAGTTCAGGATCAATCTCAACCATTTTTAAAGTTTTAGTTTTTTGTATAATTTTTTCAGATAATGCACCATGCCCAGGGCCTATTTCTAATATTTCATCATCTTTTTTGATATCAATGGTTTTGATTATTTTTTCTAAGAGATTATTATCAACTAGAAAATTTTGTCCCCATTTCTTTTTTGCAAAAACCATTTATATATTAAAAAATTGTTCCGCATTTTTTGAAGTAAATAATGCAATCTGCTCTAAAGTTTCACCTCTTAATTCAGCAATTTTTTCGGCTATTGTTAATACGTACTTTGGTTCATTTTTACTACCTCTAAATGGATGAGGTGCTAAAAATGGACAATCAGTTTCAAGCATAAAATCATTAATTGAAATATTTTCTACCACTTCCGTATTTGTAGCATTTTTAAAAGTTACATTTCCTGAAAAAGAAATTTTTATTCCAAGAGATATCAGTTTTTTTGCAAAATCTAAATTGCTTGAAAAACAATGAGATAATGCTTTATGAAATGGATGTTTTTTCAACACATCAAATATTTCATTATCTGCATCTCTATTGTGAAAGACAATTGGAAGATTTAATTTATATGCAAGATCCATTTGTTCTATCATTACTTTTTTCTGTATATCTTGTGGAGAATGATTTCTATAATTATCAATTCCAATTTCACCAATTGCTACCACTTTATTACTTTTAGATAATTTTTCAAGCTCTAGCAAATAATTTTTTGGGACATCTTTTGAATCATGAGGATGAATACCTACTGTAGCAAAAACATTTTCATACTGTTCTGCGATTTCTACTGACTTTAATGAAGTCTCAAGATCTGTACCTATACAAATAGTTTTTTTTACATTATTAGATTCTGCTAACTTCAGAACTTCAGATAAATTCTCATACATATTATCATAATAAAGGTGTGCATGTGTATCAATTAATAGCATTAACTGATTCTCGGAAAAATAGGCTTTGAAATAGAAATCTTTGATCCTGATTCTAATTTACCCCAAACTAATTCTACATCATTGGTACCTAAAATATCTAAAATATCCTTGGTTTTTGAAGGCATTACAGGAGATAACATTACAGCAGCCAACCTTAGGGATTCTGCGCAATGATATAGTATATTTCCAGCCTGACCCTTATCACTTTTTACTAATTTCCATGGTTCGTTTTGTTCCATAAAAACATTAATGCTACGAATGAAAGTCATTATATCATTAATTACTCTATCAATCTCTAAATTATCTAATTGTTCTTTTAAAGCTATTTTCTGGAAATTGGTAGAAAGATCAGATTCTGCTAAACTACTTTCTGGAATTTTTTCATCAAAATTATTCTTTATTAAAGTTGAAACTCTGCTCACTAAATTACCAAAATCATTAGCTAAGTCACTATTATATTTTTTTTCAAAAGATTCTGATGAAAAAGTTGCATCCATACCTAAAACCATTTCAGACATTAGATAATATCTCACAGAATCAACGCCGAAGTCATCTATTAACATTAAGGGACTTACAACATTTCCTAATGATTTACTCATTTTCTGTTCGTCCGTGAGCCACCATCCATGTGCAAAAATTCTTTGCGGTAATGGCAATCCTAATGATAGCAACATTGTAGGCCAATAAACCGAATGGGTAGTTAAAATATCTTTACCAATTAAATGAACATCTGCTGGCCATAAAGAAGAAAACTGCTCATCATTGCTATAAGCTCCTATAGCTGATATATAATTGATTAATGCATCAAACCATACATATGTGACATAATTATCATCAAAAGGTAGTTCTATTCCCCACTCAAGACGAGATTTTGGTCTGGAAATGCAAAGATCAGATAATTCATTTTTAAGAAAACCAAGTACCTCATTCTTTCTACTTTTTGGCTGAATTAGCAATTCATCGTTTTCAATCTTATCTACTAAAGTTGTTTGATATTTACTCATTCTGAAAAAATAATTTTTTTCCTTTATTTGTTTTACCTGACCAAATTGACCAGAATTAAGCTCCTTTTCTGTAATAAATCTTTCTTCAGAGATTGAATACCATCCTTCGTATTCGTCCATATATATGTCACCTGATTCATGAACTTTTTTTAATATTTTTTGAACAATCTTTGTATGTCTATGCTCCGTAGTCCTAATGAAATCAGAATAATTGATCTTTAATTTTTTCCACAAGTCTATAAATGCTGGAGCCATTAAATCGCAGTGATCCTGAGGGGCCTTTCCATTTTTTTCTGCTGCTTGCTGGACTTTTAACCCATGCTCATCTAGTCCAGTTAAAAAAGTGGGTTTTTCTCCTATTAAAGCTCTAAATCTTGAAATGGTATCTGCAAGTATTGTTGTATATGCATGACCAATATGAGGCTTATCATTCACATAATATATTGGTGTAGTTATATAATACTTTTCCATGTGCTAATTTAATGCCTTATTTGAATTAATAATCATGTTCATTAATGACAACCTGGGATTTGCATTACCATCAAGCACACTTATTAACTTTTCAATGTTTTCAATTAATTTGATATGATCCATATTTTTATATTTTTTATTAATAATTAATGCTAATTCTTCAAATTCCTCAAATTCAATATCATAACCAACGGACTGATTAGTCATTGAAATGAGCTTAATGAACTTCCTAATTACCGATAGGTGAAAATCAAATTCATTTCTTGAGGATTTATAAAGGCTTTCGATTTTATCTATAAAATTTGAAATAGATTCTGCATTCTTATATCTAATTGCATTAAAATAATCTTTTATACAATCTAGAATTTCCTCTTTGTCAAAAGAATTAAGTGAATTGAGTGCATTTAAATTATTATCTGTAATAAAAGAAATGAAATTTGAAGATATTTGGTTGTTTTTTACAAAAAATTGTGCAATTGAGTCATTTGTTAATCTAGGAACATATACAGACTGGCATCGTGATTTAATTGTTGGCATTACCTTGTCAATATAATCGGTTACTAAAATAAATGTAGTATTGCTTGGTGGTTCTTCTAACACTTTTAAAAGCATATTTGCTGATTCACCACTTCCATGAGATAATGCTTCAGAGTTAAAAATTACTACAATCTTTCTACCACTGGTCTTAAAGTAGATTTTCTCTTTTAAATTATTAATTGTTATAACAGGAATATTATTACTTTCAGATAAAACCTTTTTCAAAAAAGGATTGTACATTTTATTACTTAAAAATTCTTTCCATTGATTATACTCATCAGTTTCAAATGTTTTGCTTTTAAATAAATTCTGGTAAAAATCTTTTGATGCCGGAGCAATGAAAGTAATATTTTCATTATAAACCAAATCAGTTATTTTTAATGATAAAATCTGAGCTACGAATTGCAATGCTAATGCTTCTTTACCTGAGCCAGATGGTCCATAAATGATATAAGCATTTGAAATTTTCTCTTCTTTTATAGCATTTTCAAACTTTTGCCATGATCCACTTTGTATTTGACTAATTTCCATTAACTAACCATTTTTCTGGATTTAATTTTTGATTATTACCCCAAATTTCAAAATGAATAATATTATCATTTGATACATATCCAATATTTTGGCCCTCTTTAACATTCATATTTTCTGATATTAGCAAATTTTCTAAATGAGTAAAAACAGTGTAATAACTATTGTTGTGATCGATTATCACAGTGGTTCCATATCCAGCTATGAATGTAATGGTTGATACATATCCATCAAAGACACTTTTAACTGGAAGTGTTGCTCTTGCGCTAATATCAATACCCGGATTATCTAAAGTAGTATTCAAACGAGGATTCCATTGTGGTCCAAATGATTTAACGACTTTCCCTTGAACAGGCCAATCTAACTTTCCTTTATAATTCCTTATATCCTTATCAATTCTTTTTAAACTAGCTAACTGCTGCTCATTATACTTTTTTCTATCCGAAATAATTTGCTTACGGAGTTTTTCCAAAGCATCAATTTGTTGTAATTGTATTGCAATCTCAGCTTTTACTTCATTTTCTTCCTTTTTGAGTTGCTTTAGCAACTTTTCTTGATATCTTTTTTTCTGATTTAAGCTAGATATTTCTGTTTTTTTGTAATTTTTACTTTCTTCGACCCTATCAAGCAGTCCAGAAATTTCAGAAGTTTTTTGTCTATTAAACTTTTGTGTAGTTTTTATTTTATTAACAGACTTTTGATTTATTTCTGAAATTATATTAAAGTATTTTAGACGGTAAATCATCTGCGAAAAACTTTTAGAATTAAAGATGTAATTTGAAAGATCATTATTTCTATTTTTATAAAGACTTATTGATCTTATTTCATAAGATTTTTTTATGTCATTAATGGATTGATTATTTCTGATGATTGCATTTTCAAGATTCACTAATTGCTTATTATAAAGACTGATTTTTTTGTCATATGCATTAATTAATGCATTAGAGTTTTTAATATTTCTTCTTGTTAGCTCAATTATATCTTTTGTTTTTTTTGATTGAGTTTTCAATTTTTCAACTTCTTTATTTCCTGAATTGATAGATGCTTTAAGTCTATTAATCTGTTCTTCAGTATCTTTAATTGATTTATCAAAGCTTTGATCTTGATTAAATGCTAATGAAGTTATCAAAAGTATTATGAGATAAAATTTAAGTTTTTTCATTTAAATAAAATTAAAACCTAAATTGTTAATAATGATTAAAAAACTAAATATAACTGCATTATTAATAATACTAATGCTAGTCAATCAATTATTTGCTCAATCAGATAAAATATTATTATATGGAAATTGTAATATTGATGAAGCAAATAAATTATCAGAATACCTTAAAACTACTTCAAATATTGATTTAGTATTTGAAATAAATGATGAAGCTAATTTAGTATTTTCTAGATATTCTATAATATTTTTATGCGGTAATTCTTATTTAAAATTATCAGAAACTCATATTAAGGAGTTAAATAAAATGATTTTGAATGGAAGTTTATTATTAATTGATAATTATAAGTCTGATTATACATTATCGATCTTTCTTAAAAAACTGCTAAACGAATATCCTGAAAAAAATAATTCCATTTCAGAAGTTTTGAACATTAATCCTTATAGAGTCAATTTTGATCAATTACAGTTTAACACGAAACAAGTATACATTAGTGAAAAGCTTCGAGTTTTAGCTTTAAAAGAAGAAAGTATTTTTGAAAGTGAACTTAATGAGGATAACAACTTAAGATTGGGATCTAGTATAATATTTAATTACTTAATTGGAAACTAAGTTTTACTTTTCTCTGCTTCAAAAACTCTCCTTCTAAGCTCTGAAGTAGAATAACCATGGTCTCTTGTATTAAAAATACATTTAATTGGAAGCTCATGTCCTGTAAAAGGCTTTCCTTCATGATCAGCACCAAGAATTCTTACATCTGGCTGAATATTTTTTAAAACCTCAATTAAGTCAGCTTCGGTATCATATGTTACCACCTCATCTACAAACTTTAGAGAACTTACTATACCTATTCTTTCTTCATGTGATTGAACAGGTTTATTTTTTTCAGGACGATCTATGCTAGGATCAGATTGTACTCCAACAATTAAGTAGTCGCAATATTCCTTACATTCTTCAAACATCAAAGCATGACCGTAATGACAAAGATCAAAAGAACCAAAAGTTATTCCAACTATTTTATTTTTCTTCATGCTTAGCTTTCTCCCAATAATTTAATAGTTCCTTTAAAGATATATCTTCAATTTTTTGATTATTTTTTTGTACAATTTTTTCAATAAAATTAAATCTTCTATAAAATTTCTGATTGGTCTTTCTTAGTGCTAAATCAGCTGAAATATCAAAAAATCTTGCAAGATTAACTATGGTAATTAATAAATCTCCAATTTCCTCTTCAATATTATTTAAATCATTATTGTTTATAGCCTGCTTTAGCTCTTTTAATTCTTCGTCAACTTTATCCATTGCTTGAGAAAAGTTTTCCCATTCAAAACCTACAGCGCCTGTTTTATCTTGATATCTTTGGGCTACAATTAGGGCTGAAAGCGATTTAGGCATACCATCAAGAATGGATTCTCTATTTTTTTCGCTCTTTTTAATAAGCTCCCAATTTTTTGCATTGGATAAATCTTTACCATCATAGTTTTTGTCAAAAATGTGAGGATGTCTTTTAATTAATTTTTCATTTATTTGTTGCACAACGTCCTCAAACTCGAATGTTTTTTTCTCGGAAGCTATTACTGCTTGAAAAACTACATGTAGAAGCAAATCTCCTAACTCTTCTTTCAAATTTTCAGAATTTTTTTCTAATACTGCATCTACCACCTCATTTGCTTCTTCAATTAAATGTGGTGTCAATGATTCTGAAGTTTGCTTTCTGTCCCAATCACAACCATTATCAGATCTTAGCTTAATTACTATATCAATTAATTCTTTTACTGCTTCACTCACTACAAACGTTTCCTGAAAAATTGGAAATAATCTCTTCTTGTTTTAAAAACATAATTTTTTTGGAATCTTCTGTATCATCGTTAAACCCAATTAAATGCAATACTCCATGAATTATAAGCCTACTAAGCTCATTATCAAGCGAAACATTAAATTCCTTGGAATTTATCCTGGCCATTTCAACGCTGATGTATATTTCAGCTTCTAAATCATCATCATTCTTAATGGGAAAAGTAACTATATCTGTTAATACATCATCATTAAAATATTCTTTTTTAAAAGAGTTCAATTTATCATTATCACAGAAAATCAAGTTGATTTTTACCTGATTATATTTAGCTGTCTCAAGTGATAAATTGATTAGTTGAATGATATGATCTTTATCGAAATCAAAATCTTTATATTCATTAAAAATATTTATTTCATTCATCATCTTTTGATGGATATTCAGGTCTAGAATGATACAATCCTGATAGTACTGGTAACAAACCATGTTTACCATCTCTTCTACCTTTAATTTTTTGAAGATCTTCCATTGTAAGCGGACATTCGTCTAATTGCCCGTCTTCTAATCTACTTCGAATTGCTTTATCAATCATTGTTTCAAATTTTTCTAACGTTGGATTTTTCAGTGAATTAGCTTGTGCTTCAATTGCTTCAGCTAACATAACAATACCTGTTTCTTTTGATGAAGGTTTTGGCCCTGGATATCTAAATTCATTCTCATCAACTTTGCTATCATTTTCTAATGCTTTTTTGTAAAAAAACTCCATTCTATTTTTAGCATGGTGTGTTTCAATAAAATCTTTAATAATATTTGGCAAACCATATTCATCAGCTAAAGCAAGTCCATCAGTAACATGTTGTTTTAGAATTTTTGCACTCATATGTGGAGTTATAGAATCATGCTTATTTTCTCCAGTTTGATTTTCTGCATAATATTCTGGTTTTTTAATTTTTCCTATATCATGATAATATGATCCAACTCTGCATAACAGTGCTCTAGCTCCAATAGCATTTGCACAAGATTCCGCTAGAGTTCCTACTTTCACACTGTGCGTGTGAGTTCCGGGAGCATCTTCCATCAATTTCTTTAATAAAGGCTGATCATAATCAAGCAATTCAATTAAGCTCAAATCTGTAGTTATTCCAAAAAATGATTCAAATAATGGTACAAGTCCAAATGCTAAAATTGGACATAAAAAACTTGAAAGAGCTAAATATCCAACTGTTGAATAGTTATAATCAAGGAAATCAATTCCTTTAAAAAGCATTACAGAGAAAAATACAAACAAACTACAGAATACTAAGGTTAACATAGTTGCAATGATTTGTCTTCTTTTTCGTAATTTTCTTACACTTAAAATTGCAATAAATGATATAAAAAACTGTATTATTGCAAAGTCTAAATCGTTCCCAATGAGTAATGAGACTAAAAGTATTAATATTGTAGATGAGATAAGAGACACCGTAGTATCAAGCAATACTGTTAATAAAATTGAAAACATTGCAATTGGAATGATATAAGTAGGTAGTTGATAACTAACTATAATCCAAGAAAAAAACACTATAAGGTACATTAATAACCCAATCAATAACAATAATTTGGGTTCCCTAAAATACTCATTTCTATAAATGTAAAAGAAAGAAAAAAGTAAAAACAATAATATTGATACTACAAAGAAAGCTCCTAAATATTCTCTGAATTTATCTGCTGCCCTTTCATACCCAAGCCTTCTTTCAGATTCTAATTGCAATGACTTTAACTTAAGTAGCACAGATTCAGTAATTCTATTATTTGTATCTACAATTAACTCATTAGCAAGTACAGTTCCTTGAAACCTTGATACTTTATCTAATCTTTCCTTTTGTCTTGATTCAGTTAAATCTTTGTCAAAAAGAATATTTGGTTTAGTAAATTCATTTATTAATTCATAGCTCAGAGTAGATTTAATATCAAGCTCATTATCATATATCAGATTTACTTCTTCTCTATTTTTTTTCCAAGCCGTTTCAATATCGTTGTAATTTCTTGTTGGAGCAATTACCAGCTCTCCTCCTTGAATAATACTTATTTCATCACTAAAAATATTTTCCAATGGCTCATCAATGATACCTTCTGCCCATCTATTTAAACATATTTGCTTAATCTGATTTTTGAATAATTCTAAATTAAGTGGCTCAGTGAGACTCTCATTTATACCCAGCAACTGATCCCACTGGGCTTTATCAATCTGAAATTGATATTGATCAAGAAACTCGCTATACAATGTAACGTATGTGGTACTATCAGCAATAAAACTAGATTGATAGCTTTCAAATTCTGGTTCATATCGATATTTATAAAGAGAGTCTTGAGATGAAATAAATAGATCATGTGCTGAGTAAATATCATTTAAATAAATAAAGAAAGTGTCTATTATTGCAATTTGATTGTCTACAAAGTCTTGATCTCTTGAAAATGAAAATGGAACTGAATTTCGAGCTTCATCCAAATCTTTAGTTAATTTTTGATCTGTCTTTAAAATACCAAAATCAAATGGTGCAATTATTGGCTCATTAGCAATATCATTTAATTGATAAGAATATCTAATGGAAAAACCTGTTGGGAATGTTAATGAGATTGCAAAAGAAAGACCAAAAAAAATCAGTATTGGAAATTTATTATTACTAAAAAAACTTTTTATTTTTTGAAAATTATTCATTTTACCATTTAATAGCTGCCGATGCCCAAGTATACCCAGCACCAAAAGCAGTTAAAATAATATTGTCGCCTTTAACCAACTTACCTTCTTCTATTGCTTCGCATAAAGCAATTGGAATAGTAGCTGCTGTTGTATTGCCATATTTATGAATATTAATATACATTTTATCCATAGGTAATTTCATTCTTTCAGCACACGCTTCTAGAATTCTTCTATTCGCTTGATGTGCTACCACTAAAGAGACTTGATCAATGGATAAATTATTATGTTCTAAGGCAACATTAATTGCCTCTGGCATTCTTTTAACTGCATTTTTGAATACTTCCCTTCCATTTTGATGTGGAAGATGATGTCTATCTTCAACAATTTTAGCATCAATTCTTAAAGGGTTAAAAACTGAACCCGGAGCTTTTGCTCGTAGGTGTTCTACGCCATCTCCATCCGCAAATAAATGTGTTGATAAGATTTGGCTATCACCATCTGATTCTTGCAGCACTACAGCGCCTGAGCCGTCACCAAATAATACACCTGTTGCTCTTCCTTCAGGAGTTCGTTCTATAATAGTTGACATTAAATCTGATCCAACTAATAACACATTGCTATATTTACCTGATTTAATATATTGATCTCCCATTTCAAGTAAATAAATAAAGGCAGAACAAGCTGCACTTATATCATATGCTGGAATGTTTGATGTAATGCCAAGCTTACGTTGAATAATGGGAGCCATACCTGGAAAATTATAATCTGAACTGACTGTTCCAACGATAATGGCGTCAATATCATTGGGCTTAATTCCAGCATTTTCTATTGCCTTAACACATGCTGGAAGAGCTAAATCAGAATTAGCAGTTCCAGGAAGTACCCATCTTCGTTCTTTAATACCAGATCTGGTTTGAATCCATTCATCTGTTGTATCCATCATTTCTTCAATATCATGGTTTTTCACAATATTATCAGGAACATTAAATCCAATACCTGCTATTTTAGATTTTTTCATAATAATTTTTTGAGCTGATTTATAAGCCGGGTTCTGTACATCTGTGATGCGATGATCATTCCTCTCTATCTTATATTTCTATAAAACTCTAGCAATCTACCCTTCCCTCAAATGATACGAGCAGTATCTCGGGTCTACGTGATCTTGCACCTAGTGGGGTTTACCAGCTAATAATGTTACCATTATTACTGGTGGTCTCTTACACCACCGTTTCACCCTTACCATTTACTGGCGGTTTACTTTCTGCTGCACTGTCCATATTCTCACGAATCCCACCTGTTAGGTGGCACTATGCTCTTCGGTGCCCGGACTTTCCTCTCGAAAAATCGAGTAATCATCCAATCAGCTCTTGTGGATATAATAAGGGATAGATATTGAATTTAGAAGAAAAAAATTAATTTTCTGATTTGTAAAGAAATCTACTACAATTACCACAAAAAACGATATTTTGAGACAATGCCTCATTGATACTTTGCGGGGGAACCATTGCACCGCACCCCTCGCAGCTATTATCTAAAATTTCAGCTACAACTAAACCCTTTCGAGCTTCATAGATCTCAGCATATTTTGACATTGTACCAGAATCTATATTTTGAGCAACCGACTCTCTTTCAGTCTTTAATGCATTTTGCTCTTCTGAGACCTCTTGCATTTTAGAATTTAAAGCATCTTTTTTAGTATTCAGCTCTGAAATAATTCCATCAAGGGAAGATTTATCTTCTTCAATTTCTTTTGATAGCTCTTCTTTTTTACTCATAAGCTCAATGAGTTCATTTTCTTTTTCAGATAAAAGATTTTTCTCGAAATCTATAGTTTCCATCATAGCATCATATTCTTTGTTGGTACTGATTGAACCATCAATGAGTTTATCTTTTAAAGAATTAATTTTTTCAGAAGTCGTTTCGACTAAGGTTTCATTAGTACTAATTAAAACAGATGTTTCTTTTAATTCATTTTCTTTATTCTGAAGTGATGATTTAACACCATTCTCATTTTGAGTGAGCTCTTCAACTTTTGCGGGTAAATCGCCAAGTAATTTTTCAATCTCAAATAATTTATTATCAACTTCTTGCAATAAAATTATTTGATTAATTAAACTCATTAAATAGGATTTCCTAGATTTGTCTTCATGTCGAGATGAATATATTCTAAATACACAATAAAAAAAACATTTATTATCAGTTTAAATAATTATATTATTCCACGTGTCAAATTTTGAAAAATTAAAGACTTTTGAGCCTCTAGCATCTAGTTTAACAATTAAAAAATCTCCTATTCATGGATTAGGTCTTTTTGCAACATGTGAAATACCAAAACATAATGAGCTTGGGATATCTCACGTAAAAGATGATAGATTTTCTCACGGATATATCAGAACTCCTTTAGGGGGATTTTTCAATCATTCAAATGAACCAAATTGTGAAGCGATTTATGATGGAGATTTTATTAAAATTAAAACTTTAATAAATATAAATTTAGGTGATGAAATCACAGTTGATTACACAAAACATGATTGGATTAAAATAGAGAAATGAAAAACTATTTTTTTACATCTGAATCAGTCACAGAAGGCCATCCAGATAAAGTTGCTGACCTAATCTCAGATAATGTAGCAAATTATTTAATAAATCAAAATGAGAGTCATAGAGCAGCTATTGAAACAATGGTTTCATCAAATATGGTTACTATTGCTGGAGAAGTTAAAACGGACTTAATGAACAATACTGATTCTATAGAAGCACTTGTCAGGCATACCGTTAAAGACATTGGCTATGAACAAGAAAACTTTCATTGGAATACATTATCTTTTAAAAATTTAATTCATAATCAAAGTGTCGACATAGCAAGAGGAACAGATGACTTTGGTGCAGGAGATCAAGGAATGATGTTTGGTTATGCATGCAGTGAAAATGATTCTTTAATGCCAAGCGCAATCTATTACAGCCACAAAATTACTAAAGCACTTTCTACTGCAAGACATAATGGGCAAGACTGGATGGGTCCAGACGGAAAAGCGCAAGTAACAGTCGAATACAGTAATGTGAATAAACCTGTAAGAATATCAAACGTTATTTGCAGTACCCAACATAGCAAAGATTTAAAAGGTAATCCTGCAGAAGTACAAAAAAGAGTAGAAGAAATTATCAAGCCAGAATTAAATGATATGTTCGATGATCATACTATCTTTCAAGTGAACCCAACTGGTAATTTTGTAACAGGTGGACCAGATGGCGATACGGGAGTCACTGGACGAAAAATCATTGTTGATACGTATGGTGGCTATGCACCTCATGGTGGAGGAGCATTTAGCGGAAAAGACTGCACAAAAGTAGATAGAAGTGGCGCATACATGGCAAGATATTTAGCTAAAAATATTGTGGCATCAGGAGTTTCGCAAAATGCTACTATTCAACTTAGTTATGCCATAGGTGTTAAAGAACCTGTATCGCTTTATGTCTATTGTGATGGTATAGTTAGAAATGACATATCAGAGTGGATTTATCAAAATGTTGATTTGACACCTTTAGGAATCATTAAGAAATTTAATCTATTTAAATTAGATCTAACTAAAACCACAAACTATGGTCATTTTGGGAAAAACGATCTTGCTTGGGAAAAAACTGATATAGCAAATCAATTAAACTTTTAAGAGGGAAAATGAGAGTACAATTAAATGAATCAAACAAATCAATGAAAACACAAAAAAGTAAAATACAGGATCAATCCAAAAAGATTGTTGAATCTCTACCATACAAAATTAAAGATATTGCATTAGCAAAATTAGGTAGAGATAAGATTGATATTTCTGAAAAGGAAATGCCAGGCTTAATGGAATTAAGAAAGAAATATTCAAGATCAAAACCCTTGAAAGGCTTTAGACTTACTGGTTCATTGCATATGACAATCGAAACAGCAATTCTTATAGAGACATTAAAAGATCTTGGTGCTGATGTGCGTTGGGCAAGTTGTAATATTTTCTCTACGCAAGATGAAGCTGCCGCTGCAATTGCTAAGACTAAGACTCCAGTATTTGCGTGGAAAGGTGAAACGCTTGAAGAATATTGGGATTGTACTTTACAAGCTTTAACCTTTAAAAATAACTTAGGACCAAATCTTATTGTTGATGATGGTGGCGATGCAACCTTATTAATTCACAAGGGATTCGAATTAGAAAACTATTTTAATGAACATAAAAAACTACCAAAAATTACTTCAAATATTGAAGAGGAAATTGTAATTGAAAAACTTTTAAGGAAAGTTCATAAACTTAATCCAAATCATTGGCATAATATTGTTCCTGAAATTATAGGTGTTTCAGAAGAAACGACAACAGGTGTGGCAAGATTACAGCAAATGGTAGAAGATGCTACTTTACTGTTCCCAGCATTTAATGTAAATGATGCAGCGACCAAATCTAAATTTGATAATCTTTACGGTTGTAGAGAATCATTAGCTGATGGAATTAAAAGATCAACTGAAATAATGTTGGCAGGGAAAACTGTTGTTGTTTGTGGATACGGTGACGTAGGTAAAGGCTCGGCACAATCTATGAAATCATATGGTTGTAAAGTTATTGTAACTGAGATTGATCCAATATGCGCTCTTCAAGCAGCAATGGAAGGATTCGAAGTCAGAAGATTAGAAGATGTTTTAAAGAGGGGAAATATTTTTGTAACAACAACTGGCAATAAAGATATTATTACATTAAAACATATGAAAAAAATGAAAGATCAAGCCATTGTTTGTAATATTGGACATTTTGATAATGAAATTCAAGTTGATGCTTTAAATAAATCAGATGCAAAAAGAGATCAAATAAAACCTCAGCTTGATAGATATACTTTCAAAAATGGCAAACAAATATTTTTATTAGCAGAAGGAAGATTAGTTAATCTTGGTTGCGCAACAGGACATGCTAGCTTTGTAATGTCTACATCATTTTCAAATCAAGTGTTGGCACAATTATTTCTTGCTAAAAATAAACCTGCACCAGGCATTTATGACTTACCGAGAAAATTAGATGAAGAAGTTGCAAGAATTCATTTGAAACATTTAGATGCAGATTTAACTAAATTATCTAAATCTCAGGCAGAGTATATTGGAGTTAATGTTAATGGTCCTTATAAAAAAGATGAATATAGATACTAAATGATAAAAGAAGTCATATTAGAGCATATTAAAGTAAGTAATACATTGCTTAATCAACTTGATGATATTGAAAAAATATGTATCATGTCATACGAAACAATTAAATCTGGAAATAAGATACTAATATGTGGAAATGGAGGAAGTGCTAGCGATGCTAGTCATATTGTAGCTGAATTTGTTGGTAAATTTGAAAAAGCAAGAAAGCCATTACCTGCAATCTCGCTTTCAGAAAATATATCTTCCATTACATCTATTGGTAATGACTTTAGTTTTGATGAAATTTTTTCTAAGCAAATCCAAGCAATAGGTTTAAAAGATGATTTACTTATTGCAATCTCAACTTCAGGCAATAGTAAAAATATTATTAATGCAATTAAGGCTTCTAAAGACATTGGTATGAGATGTTTTGCTCTTTCAGGTAATGATGGTGGGAAAATGTCTAGTCTTACAAAAAATATAATTAAAGTTGATAGTAAAAAAACTGCAAGAATTCAAGAAATGCATATTTTAATTGGACATATTATTTGTTCGTTTATTGAGGAAAAAATTTAGTATGCCCCAGTCCTTCTTAAAACTTCCGCTACTGTTTTTAAAATAATTTTAATATCTAAAAATATACTTTTTGTTTTTGAATATTCAATATCTAATTGAACTCTTTCAAAGTCCTTAATATTTGATCTCCCACTTACTTGCCATAGTCCAGTTACTCCGGGCTTCATTGATAGATAAATCTCTTTATTTTCCCCATACAAATCATCTACTTCTTTCTTAACTACAGGTCTCGGACCAACAACATTCATATCGTTTTTTAAAACATTAAAAAATTGAGGAAGCTCATCAATGCTTGATGAACGTAGGAATTTTCCAAATGGTAAAATTCTTGGATCTCTAGAAGATTCTATTTTATAGCCATTGTTTACATATTCTTGGTATAATGATTTGTCATTTTTCAAAATTTCTTCAGCATTTTTTATCATCGTTCTAAATTTGTAGATTTTGAAAATCTTACCATTTTTTCCGACTCTTTCCTGCGAAAAAAAAATTGGAAATCCGTCTTTCAAAATAATTATTGATGATACAATTATTATGATTGGGGAAATTAAGATTATTGCAAATATTGAGAAAATTTTGTCAAACATAGTAGTATCTTACTATGATTTAATAATTAAAAAAACTATAAAAATTACAATTGTTATAAAATTATCTACTAGCTACCTTTAGGTATGAAATTTGTCGTTACAGGGGGAGCAGGATTTATTGGTAGTAACCTTGTAGATTATCTTGTTGAGGAAGGCCATGAAGTAGAGGTTATTGATAATTTTTCCTCTGGAAAAAAAGAAAACTGTAACTCAAATGTCATATATCATAGAATTGACTTATCGGATGAAAAAAATTTTCCTAATATCAAAAATGTACTTTCAAATGTTGATGGTGTCTTCCATTTAGCTGCTTTTCCAAGAGTTCAGGAATCAATAGATAATCCTTTAATTTTTGAAAAAAATAATACATTAAGTACTGTAAATATTTTAAAAGCCTGTTCAGATGTTGGTGTTAAAAGATTAGTTTACAGTTCATCTTCTTCTGCCTATGGAAATACTGTAAGCCTTCCTTCAAAAGAAACAGACCCAATAGATCCAATTTCACCATATGCAATGCAAAAGTATTATGGTGAAGTTTGTTGTCGAATGTTTTCTCAAGTTTACAATATTGAAACTGTTTCATTAAGATACTTTAATGTTTATGGAGAAAGGCAAAGCTTAGATGGGGCATATGCTTTGGTCATGTGTGTTTTTGCAAAACAAAGACTCAATAATTTACCGTTAACCATAAGGGGTGATGGTAACCAGAGAAGAGATTTTACTCATGTAAGAGATATTGCTCGAGCCAACCTACTAGCTATGACTTCAACAAAAGTTGGGCAAGGAGATGTAATCAACATTGGTAATAATGATAATAGGTCAGTTAATGATATTGCTCGAATGATGGGAGGTAAAACTGTAAATATTGATCCGGTTGTTGAACCAAGAGAAACTTTAGCTGATAACACAAAAGCTAAAAATTTACTTGGATGGGAACCGCGAATCATCATTGAAGATTGGGTCCCTAAGTATAAAAAAGATTTAGGTATTAAAGATTAATATTCTACATAAGTTGTTATGAAAAAAATTATTCTTTTGAGACATGGTCAAAGTCAATGGAACTTAGAAAATAGATTTACAGGATGGAAAAACGTTTCTCTTACAAAAACTGGGATTGAGGAAGCAACTTTTTCAGGACATCAATTAGTAAAGTCTAATATTAAAATTAAAAGCGTTAATACTTCAATATTGGATAGAGCTATTGAAACCACAAGAATTGTTACTGATATAATCAATTTTCCTAAAGAAAAAATTCACTATGATTGGCGTTTAAATGAAAGGCACTATGGTGCTCTTCAAGGATTAAATAAATCTGAAACAGCTTTAAAATACGGAGAAGATCAGGTCCATATTTGGCGAAGAAGCTATGATATAGCACCACCTTTATTGCTAGAAAATGATGATAGGCACCCAAAACTAAATAAAAAATTTAAAGATATTGGTAAAGATTTACCAATTGGAGAAAGTTTGAAAAATGTTATTGATCGATTAAAGCCATTTTGGAAAGAATATGTTAACAATTTTGTTACCAGTGGAGATAATCATCTCATTGTAGCGCATAGTAATTCTTTAAGAGCTATAGTAAAAATTTTAGATCAATTATCAAGTGAAGAGATTGTTTCCGTAAATATTCCAACCGGTGTTCCATTGGTATATACTTTAGATAAAAGCTTAAATGTTTTAGATAAGAAATATCTTATTGATAAAGAAGAATTAAAGGCAAAACAAGAAATTGTTGTAAATCAAGGTAAAGCAAAATGAATTTAGATTTTTCGGATATTAAAGTTTTGCTAATTGGAGATTTCATGATAGATCATTACGTAATTGGAAATTCTAATAGAATGTCTCCAGAAGCTCCTGTTCCTGTTGTAATACCAGAGAATGAATATTTTATTCCTGGAGGTGCAGGAAATGTAGCAATGAATCTAAGTAAAATGGGATCAAAAGTAACATGTATGGGTGCTGTTGGACATGATACATTCGGAGAAAGTTTAGTTAAAGAATTAAACAAAAATAATGTTAACACAGAATTTATTGAAGTTATTCCAGATCATATTACTACTCTAAAACAGAGGATTTATTGCAATGGGACTCAAATCGCAAGAGTAGATAAAGAAAAATTGCTTCGATGGAGCCCAAATTCGCTAAAAAAAATAAATTATACTGATTATGACATAATAATTTTGTCAGATTATAATAAAGGAACTCTAATGTTACCTTGGTTTTTTAAACCAAAAGGAATTAATGTGATCCTCGATCCAAAAAATAAAAGTTGGGAACATTTATTTATTCACTCCAATATTATTACTCCAAATATAAATGAACTTGAAGTATTATCAGAAATAGCAATTTCTAATAACGATTCCATTTTAATTGCTTGTAATAAATTGATTGAAGAAAAAAATTTTGATTATGTAATTGCTAAAAAAGGAGATCAGGGTATTACAATTGTCGGTAAGCAAAAATTTGTAAAAAATATAGATCCCTTTAATGTAGAGAACCCAGATGTTACTGGAGCAGGTGATACCGTTATTGCAGCTTTATCCGTTGCATATGCAAAAACTAATGATATTGAGTTTTCTTCTAAATTTGCTAATGCCGCAGCTGCTAATGTAGTTGGAAAGGTTGGTACTGCTGCAGCAAATATTAAACAAATTAAAGAGTTACTTGTTAAATAATTCTTTCCTTATTTTAGTTGCAGAAATCTTACTAATATCTGATGGAGGAATATGTTCAATAATTTCATACCCTACCCCACGACCATAATTCACTGATTCAATATCTGGAATAATGATTACTTTAACTTTTTTTAAATCAATTAAATCTTTTAATTTTTTTTCCACGTTTTCTTTTACATCTTTAGGGTTATAAGGGTTTTTATCATCTTTGCTAACCTCTCGTACACAAATTAAAACATTTTTTCCTTCATTTAGTCTTTGATCAATTAACCAGCGATGACCATCATGCCATGGTTGCCATCTACCTATAAACATTGAGTATTTCATTTAAACTTTCCTGTTCTGTTTGATGTGTTGTATCTATCTCAATAAAATTTTTTAATGGTTTTTCATAGTCTTTAACAAAAAAATTTTCTCTTCCCCTTATTTCTGTTGTAAATAGGTACACTTCTAAGACCTCGTATTTGCTCTTGAACTCTTCTCTCAATTCTCTATAGGGAGAAACTAAAGAGATAATTGGAGTTTTATTTTTATTAATTAAATATGCTGCAATGCTCATACCCAATCTAATATTTGCAAATCTTCCTTTTCTAGAATAGTCTTTATTTTGAAATAAATCGCGTAAGTCATCACCATCTATATTGTAAAAATCTTTTTCATGGCCATTTTTATTAAAATGATCAATTAGCATATTTGCTAATGTTGTTTTACCACTAGCAGGCTGACCAGTAAGCCATATAGCTTGATATTTATTCATTTAAATTGACCTCATTAGGTAGAATGTAAAACTTCCAGTCCATAACTTCTATTTGAGAATGTTTAGTTATATTAAATGATTGAAAGTCTTTTGAAGGCAGAACCCTTTTTATTGAACCATTAACTAATAATTCAATTGGCATAATAAAATTATCATTAACGTTTCTCCATCTGAAATGAAATGTTTGGTCAGTTTGGTAGTAATCTAATTTTGGTTGATTTGGACTATAAAAATATTGTTCAGCAAAATACCAATAGTCTTGCCCAGTTTTTTCATTAACTTTATTAAAAAAGTCCCTTGTATCTACAAAGCCTTTTGCATTTTCAACCATAAATTCTTTCAAAATTTCAAACCATATTTTATCATTATTAATTACACTCCTTAAGGTGTGCATTACCCATGCACCTTTCATATATGTATCGCCATGAAGTGCCCAGTGATTTTCATTTTCGTTTCCAACAATCGGTATTTCATTTATAATTCTATTTTTAATGCTATTTAAATAATGAACACCAACTTCATAACTGTTAAATTTATCTTCAAAATATATAGCTTCTGAATAAACTTGCAACCCTTCGTGGATCCAAATATGAGTTGGATCTGATGCGGTTACACTATTACCAAACCACTCATGCCCTGTTTCGTGAATAATTAAGGGGTCTATGACTCCATACATTGGCCAACTTTTGCTTCTTACTCCATTATAAATACTAAATCCATTTCCATATGTTACTGCTGATTGATGTTCCATTCCAAGATAAGGAACTTCAACTAGTTTATAGCCATCTTTGTACCATTGATAGTCGCCAAAGTATTTTTCATAAAAACGAATTATTTCTTTTGACTGAAGAAAATAATTTGAAGCTAATTCCTTATTATAATCTAAAACATAATGATTCATAAGATGGGTTGTATCATTTTTTATTAACGTATCTTGAACAGAAACATAGTTTCCAATTTGTACAGATATGTTATAATTATTAATTGGGTTTTGAACAAACCATTCATATGTGGTTTTATCATCAAATTCTTTGACACTTCTTAATTGTCCATTTCCAACTGCTACTAAATCTGACGGAACTGTATAAGCCATTCTCACACTATCTCCCTCCGCAGTAATATGATCCTTATTTGGCCACCAAATTCTTGCACCTTCTCCTTCACAAGATACAGCAATCCAATCACGTCCATCTTTATCTTTGGACCAAGTAAAACCTCCTGCCCAAGGTGGATTATCTGCACTTTGAGGAATACCTTCGTAAAAAACTGAAAATTCAAAAAAATTACCTTTTTTTATAGTTGATGGAAAATTAACTAAAACAGCATCAAGTTCTCTTGAGAAATTTAATTCTTCTTTTTTATGCATTATTTTTTTGATATCTAAATTTTCGGCTAAATCAATTTGTAGTATATTTAGATCCCTCATGCTTTCGGCCTTAATTGTAACAAAACCATTTAATGATTTTTTATCAATATTAAAATCAATATTGATATCATAATATGATACTCGATATGATGAACGATTTTCATTTAAACTGCCCATCAAGAGGTTGTTTGGAGTTAGTTCTGGCAAATTATACTGATTACCATGAGGCCTATTCTCCTGACAAGACAGCAACGCGCATAACAAAAAACTAAAAATTATTTTTTTCATAATATGTCCTTGTTTTAAATACATTATTTGCGAAGATGATATAATACAGAATTATACAAAACAGAAACCATAAAACAATAGCGAATGCTTCTTTTATCAAAAATAAAATATATACGATTGCTAAGTAAATAATCCATTTTATCCATTGAGGTTGGGACCATAATTTTAATAAAGAATTCATTATTTAGTTTCTTTTAGGTAGGTATAATATTTCATTGATTCATTATAAATAGAATCATATTTATTCTCAATGTTAATATCTTTTTTTTCATACTGTTTAAATCTGGTAGTTTTTATTACGTTATCATACCAACTCTTCCACCAAATACCATCACTGGCATGATTACCTTCTTTCCATCTCAGCATTGACTTATCAAATTTAATATTAATTTTCATACACCATTGCGATAATACTTTTTCTGGGTTTTTTAAAAGTTCATTTGAATCAATTATGACATAAGATTTATTCATTTTTTTAAGATACTTAATAATTTCATACTGTTGAGGATAACCTAATTCTTCAACTGAATCCAGTTTATTCTTTTTGGAATAAGAGCTAATTACTTCTTTTGGATGTCTTAATAAAATACAATTTTCACAATTATTCACCCATTCAATGTTATTAAAATCAAAAATGTGGTGAGCCATGTGTTTTTGATACCAAATTGTTTTATTTTTCGGAGTTCTACTAATAAGATATTTAACAATTTCATCATAATTTGAAGAATATTTATTAATTATTTCTTTGTAAAAAGGATGTTTAAGCTTGGTCTCTTTGAGGTAATATGCATAAAAAGGTTCATCTGTGACAAATGTATCCTTTCTTGAAGACCATGATCTCATGAGTGCTGTTGAAATATTTCTAGGACCTGACCAACAAGCAACTATCATTAGGATTCAATGCTTTGATTGATATATTGATTATATGAAGCTCTAATTTTATTGACTAAAGAATTGGTATTGGTTGAACTTAGCATATTATTTTCAATTTTTGATACGGGTATAATGCCTGCAAATGTACCTGTAACAAAAGCCTCTTCACAATCTCTAATATCCTCAAAAGTAAAGTTTGTTTCGTTACAAGGAATTTCATTTATTTTACATACTTCAATTGCTTTGCTTCTTGTAATTCCATTAAGACAAAATTTCCCCGTTGATGTCAATACCCTATTATTTTTAATAAAAAAAAGATTTGTGGAATTACAAGTGCTAATATTTCCGTTAGGATCATTCATAATACCCTCGTCATAATTTAACTTATTAGCCTCAATGCTTGCGAGAATACAATTTAGCTTACTTAAAGTATTATAATGTGTACTTAAAATATTTTCTGAGGGCCTAATTGTTGAGACTCTTCCAATTGTAATACCATTTTTATAAATCTTTGGATCAGTTTTTTTGTATTCAGGAATAATTACAAAATTTATAGGTCCTATATTCGCATTAGGGTTTTGATATGGAGTAATCTTATCTCCTCGAGAAACTATTAAACGAATGTGTACATCGTCAGTCATTTTATTTTTTAATAGTACTTTTTCAATTTCAAATATTATATCCTCCTTTGATAGAGGAATTTGAAGAGAAATTCCGCGAGCACTATTAAAGAGTCTTTCTAGATGTTCAGAAATGAATACAAGTTTAGACTTATGAAGCCTAATACCCTCCCATACTCCATCTCCAAGAAGAAAACCACTATCAAAAACCGAAATTTTTGCATTATCTCTATGAAAGAGCTCCCCATTAATATTGATAAAAATATCTTTATTTTTTGGATTTGATATATACGAATGACTACTCATTAGTGGGCCCACAGGGACTTGAACCCCGAACCTGCGGATTATGAGTCCGTTGCTCTAACCAATTGAGCTATGGGCCCTTCTAAAAATTAATATTTTAAAGTTGAAATTAAATTATTATTATTCCAACCTAATTGTAGTATACAAAAAAATTTTAGTAAAGCTAATCTCTATTTTATATATTACGTTCGTAAATAAATAATACTGTAAAACAGTATTATTTTAGAGATTTAAAAAGATATGAAAAAAACAGAAAATCAGACATTTGAAAATCAGACATTTGAAAATCAAATCGATGATAAAATAGATTTCGGAAGACTAATTAGAAATATTTTGATGCAATCAAAATTAGTTTTAAGTATCACCTTTATTTTTTTAGCAATATCTCTTACATATTTTTTGTTTGCAACAAAGGAATATAAAATTTCCAGCCTTCTTCAAGTTGAATCATTCGACCTAAACTCTTTAGACCCAACTGATACTATGCAAATGATATCTCCTATGAATAATTCAGGTGGAGACTTAGATAACCTGGTTACACTATATGAATCTAGGACAAATATGATTGAACTAATTAATCAACTGCAATTGAATATTGAAATAAAAGATTTAAATAAAGATGAGTTTGTTGATTTTAATATTAATTCAAGTTTAATTGAAGAAAGTGTTTCTAAAATTTTCAACAAATTCTTGTCCATGAAGACTTTTTACATAAGTTATCATGAAGATTATTTGAAACTATACTCCAATAAAAAAGAATTTGTCGCAAATATTAATTTTGGTGAAGACAATTATATTTTTGAAAATCTAATAATCAATGTTGAAAAAGCTTATCTAAAAAATGACAGAATGATTAAGGTAACTTATCAGAATCCTGATATAATTTATGAAGATTTGATTGAAGATCTTGATGTTTCAACTCTCTCATCAAGAAAAGCTTTTAGTAATGATGAGGGATTAATTCAAATTTCATATGAAACAGACGATATCTCACTTGGTAAAAAAATAATCAATGTTGCAAATGATTTACTTATTCAACAAAGACTATCCTATGAAAGTGAAAAATCAAGGGCTGCAATTAATTTTATTGATGAAAATATTGCTCTTTTGGAGCAAGTCGTAACAATTAATCAAGAAAGAGTTAAAAATTTCTTAGAATTAAATGAACTGGTAGACATTGATCTCGAAACTAAAGCTGTAATAGAAAAAGTGCAATTAATTGATAAGTCTTTAAGTGAAATTGATATTGAACTTTCAGTTGGGATGCAAAACTATAAGCCAGATAATCCTTTGTATAAACAATTGATTAACCAGAAAAAAGTCATTGAAGAAGAAAAGAATTTGATTTTATCCCAAATTAAAAAGATGCCTAAAGAACAGCAGGAATATATTGATTTATTTAGCGATTTAGAAACATCAAGAATTTCTCTTGAAGAGCTTGAAACTAGGAGATTGGGTTTTTCTATTATGGAAGCAAGTACAATAGGAGACATTAGGGTAGTTGACGAAGCTTACATGGAAAACCTTGTCAGTCCACAATTTCTATCAGTTATTTTAGTCACTATCATTGCATTTTTATTATCATGTATTGTAGCAATTATTAGAGGTTCAAATTTTCTTCCAATTTCAAATCCTGCTGAAATTTTTGATAATAATCTTCCTCAACCCATGATAGGAGTTATTCCTTTTATAACTAAGATTGAAAATAATCAAGATGACTTAAAGCTTGTTTCGTCATTAGAATCAATTATTGTTAATATAAAATCTTTACAAAATAATGATGTAAGTAAAAATGTCATTGTATTGACCAGTCCTACTCCTTCCAATGGTAAATCAACAATATCTGTAGCGATGGCTCATTCCTTATCTTCAATTGGAAAAAAAGTTTTAGTCATTGATGCGGACTTTAAAAGAGGTACTATCGGTAGAAACTTTTTAAAGAAAAAATCAGTGAATGAGAATGAATTTCTTAAAATTAATGAAGAAAATATTTCTTCTTTTAAAACTAGTGAAGGATTCTATCTTATTCCTAGAGTTAGAAAACTGGTTAACTCCTTTCAATTTGTTACCAGTAAAGGATTTACAAATCAACTAGAAAGCTTTAAAAAAATGTTTGATTATATCATTATTGATAGTGCGCCTATTTTATCAGTTGCAGATACATCTGTAATGATCAATAAATCTGACTTTAATTTTGTCATTTTAAGACATGAATTATCTAAAATTAGTGAAGTTAAACAGGCCAACAACATTTTTAATCAATTAAACTCCTCTATAGATGGATATATATATAATGCTTATGCAAAACCAGAAGGTTATTATGGTTATTATGGTCTTTACGGTAATTATGCTTATCAATACTACTCGGAGAAATACTTATATGAATCTTATGAATATGAAAAAAGTACTTAGTCTATCAATCTTACTTATCTTTTTGAATGGCTGCTTTATAGCACCAGGAATGCATATGCCCAAAAAAGATAGTGTTTACATAAAATCTATTGGTAAAACTATTGATATAATTCCAATCAATGAATCCTCAAATTCAAAAGAAGTTGATTTTTCCTACAAAATAGGTTCTGGTGACGAAATATCAGTTGTGGTTTGGGGATTACCAGAGATCTTTCCTATAATTAATATAACACCTGATCAAAACTTGAGAAGAGTTGATCAAAATGGTGATATATTTTTTGCTTATGCAGGATTAATAAAAGCTGCTGGTAAAACTCAAAATGAATTAAGAAAAGATATAACAGATTCACTTTCAAAACTTTTTAACGAACCTCAAGTTGATGTGACTATATCAAGATTTAATTCACAACAAATTTTTGTTTTAGGAGAAGTTACTAGACCCTTAAAAATTAATATTACTGATATTCCAATTACCTTATCTAAAGCAATTGGAGATGCATATGGATTAAATACAATTACAGCTGCGAAAGACGTATTTATTATTAGGCAAGAAAACTTTGATAGTGATCCAAAAATCTACTATGCTAATCTTAAAGACCCTTCATATTTTATTGATGCTGGAAGATTCTACCTAAAAAATAATGATATTATTTATGTTAATTCAAGTGGAACAACTAGATGGAATAAAGTCATATCACAGTTTTTCCCATTTTCAGCACTTCTGAGTCAAGTAAGCAGCCTAGGATCAAATTAATTAACAGTGAAAAAACGAACTTCATTTTGTTGCGTTTGTATAGCAAATTATTGTAGAAGTCCCGTATTTGAAGCATTATTAAAAAAAAAGTATGGAGAAGATTTTGAAATTTATTCAGCCGGTCTTTATCCAATGGCTGAACCAAATATGGATCCTAGATCTATAAACTATCTTGAGAAAGCTGGCATAAAAAATGTATTACATACACCAAAAAAAATATCTAAAAGAATGCTCGAATATTTTGATTTTTTTATTGCTGCTGATATAAACGTCTTGAATATGCTTAATAAGAGCTTCCCAAAATATATTAATAAATTCATTCTGTCTACTAGGAATATTAAAGATGTAGAAATTTCTGACCCCTACACAATGAATGATAATGAATACCTAGAAATTATGAAGAAAATAAGCCTTACTATTGATAACTTAGATTTAAAGGATTTTTAGAAAATTTAATTGATATGAAAGTTGGAATAATAGGTTACGGATTTGTTGGCTCAGCTCTTAAGAACGGGCTAAAAGATAATGTGGAAGTCTTAAAAATTGACCCAAAGTTAAATACCAATATATCAATGTTAAAAACCTTTAATCCTGATATTATCTTTCTTTGTTTACCAACCCCCGTTAGTGATGATGGATCTTTACAAGACATTTCAAAATTAGAAGAAGCTATTAAAGATATTATTGCAATGAAAATGTCATGCTTGGTTGTAATAAAAAGCACTGTACTACCCAATTATTTAAAAAGTATTTCGAGTTTGTATGGAAAATTAATACATAATCCAGAATTTTTAAGAGAAGTAAGTGCTGATGAAGACTTTATTAACTCTAAATTAATTGTTTTTGGAGGAGAAATTAAATACGCAAAAACTCTAGCTAGCTTTTATAAAAAATATACAAAATGTATATATGACGATTATATTTTTACGGATATTATTTCTGCATCATTTATTAAGTATACTATCAACTCATTTTTATCAACAAAAGTCATATTTTTTAACGAATTAAAAAAACTTTTTGATAAATCAGGCACAAAACAATCTTGGGAAGATTTTATACTAGCAATAACCAAAGATGAAAGAATTGGGAATTCACATATGCAAGTGCCAGGACCTGATGGAAGATATGGCTTTGGTGGTGCATGTTTGCCTAAAGATTCAAAGGCATTTGTAGAGTATGCAGATAAAATGAATCAACCACTTGAAATATTACAAAAAGTAGTAAACTTAAATATAGCAATAAGATCGTCTTATGAGGAACTTATTGAAAGAGAAGAAAGTCAAAACGTCAAATTTTTCAAAAAATAATGTTAGTTTATTTTAAGTTTAACTTTTTATTATAAGATTATCAAAATATGGTTGCAATAAATCAAATATCCAAAAAATGCTAAAAAATAATTCAGTAATATTCTTTGGGATATTTATATTTTTTTTGTTTGCTTCAGGTTTATACTTTGCTGAAGTAAATCTAAATATTTTATTATGGTGTTTTTTTTGGATTTCGCTTTTTCTTTTAACCTCTAAGGTGGAAAAAATTGTACTTAGCCCAATATGGATTGTATTTTTTTACTTTATAACCTACTTTTTTATCAGACCTGGATTCTATTTATTGAATGAAGCTCAGCCTTTTACCTTCAATCTATATCAATTCGAAATAGACCCAATTTTATCGACATTTTTATTTGTCTCATTAGCATATTTACCATTTGTATTTGGATACACCGTTTATAGCGGGTTTAAAGATCAAAAAAAATTAAATGGTGAATCATACTCCGAAAGTTTTTTAATACTTATTGCAATAATGGTTGAAATAGCAATCATCACTAGTGGCTTGATTTTAATTATAAATTTTGGTGGCATAAGTAATATTATTTCAATTCAATCTGCATTAGTTAAAGCAATTCCTGAGTCTGGATATATAATCAAGCTCGCTTTTATTTTTATTTTGTTATCATTTCTACCTCCTGCCCTTATGTTGGTAAGATATGGTTTAAAATTAAAAGTATTTTTACTTGCAGCTTTCAATATATTATTATGTTTGATTTTTGGTAGAAGACTAGCAATTATAAGTATTTTTGTACCGTTTGCTGTTTACTATTATTTTTATAAAAAAAGATTTTCTGCATTTACAGGGCTTATAATGTATATTTTTGCGTTGTTGCTTCTAACAAGCATTGTTGCTTTTCGTATTTCAAACTCCGCAGAAGCAGGTAAATCTATAGTTGAAGAAACTGCTGAATTTTTTGTTTGGGACATGGTTATTACATTAATTAATTCATATGGTAATGATGAAAGTTTTAGATTTGGATTAGATTTTATACCAAAACAATTATTATTATTTTGGGGTCTAGATGGAGGATTAAGTGAATTTCCATCAATTGGAGAGTCTTTAGTTTCAAAATATTTTCCAATATTTTCTGCAGGAATACCTATGGGAATTTTTGGACTTTTTTATATGCAAGGTGGATTTGTTACCTTAATATTTCTTTCGTTTTTCTTTGGTATTTTTTGTAAATATATCTTTAAATACCTTCTTGAAAGAATTAATAGAAAACTATTCTTCCTAACAATATTTCCTTTTTTTATAATTACTTTTTTTCATTTTGTGAGAGTTGGTGATTTTTGGTTAATTATAATTTCACAGGGAAGAATTTTTCTAGCGATATATTTGGTATACTATATTATAAATAGATTTAGATTTAATAAGTCATATGGATAGAGTGAATTATAAACCAGATATATCTGTTATTATTGTTACATATAATAGCAACCATGTTATTCATAAATGTATAGATTTTTTGTCAAATGACTTGAATAATAAAATTATTGAGATTGTACTTATTGATAATGGTTCTAAAGATGATCAATATCTTTCAGAATATGATAATAGACCAGGCATATTAATTCATAAACTCAAAAAAAATATTGGTTTTTGCGCTGCAAATAATGTTGGGTACAATAAAATATCTAAACATTCTAAATATGTTTTATTTTTAAATCCTGATGCTTTTGTGACAGATGGCCTTTTACAAAATTTGTATAATTTTATGGAAAATGAAGATTCCAAAAATATTGCTATTTGCTCTCCTCTTCTACTAAGATATTCACTTGAAAAGAATAAACCTTTAGAAGAGCTAGATAGTGCTGGTATAAATAAAAAATGGTATGGGAGGTATTATGATTCCTATAGAGGTAAAAAAATAAGAGACCTAAAAAATTTTGCAGATGAAAAAAATTTATTGATTTGTGGTGCTTTTATGTTCTGCAGACAGAAATCTTTAAAAGAAACCCTAAGAAATGGAAAAGTTTGGGATGAAAGATTTTTTATGTGGAAAGATGATATTGATCTTTCTCTTTATTTAATGGAAAAAGGCTGGAATTTAAAAGTATTATCAAATTTTTATGCCTACCACTGCAGAGGATGGAATAAAAAAAGATTAGATATGTCTTCAAGCGGCATAAAACTATCTATGAAAGGTGACTGGGTAATTCATCTTAAGAAATTTTATCAAACTCATAATCAATTAGTCCATTTTATATATTTAATATTTAAATCGTTAATAGTTTTTACTGAAATAACATTTAGAAAAGTGTTATTAAAAAAATAGAAATTTTTAGAAAATTACTTTTGAAACGATAATATATTTTAAGATAAAATATTTTAGAAAATATTACTATCTTGTTGAAACAAATAATGAAAGTTTTAATTACAGGCGGTGCAGGTTTTATTGGAAGTGCCTTAGTCAGGCATATTCTAAATTCTACTGATTATAAAGTTTTAAATGTTGATTGTTTAACGTACGCAGGAAATCAAGAATCTCTTAAGAGTATTGAAAAAAATGATAATTATAGTTTTGCTCACGTAGATATATGTAATAAAAATGACCTTAAAAGGTTATTCAACAATTTTAAGCCAAATTTGGTAATGCATTTAGCAGCTGAGAGTCATGTTGACAGATCTATTGATGGTCCATTAAGATTTTTAGAGACTAATATTATTGGCACCTTTAATCTATTAGATGAGGCTAGACAGTTTTATCAAGGCATTCCAAGTGGTGAAAGAAGAAAATTCAAATTCCATCACATCTCTACAGATGAGGTTTATGGTGACTTAGAAAATGATGTTGATTTATTCACTGAAAAAACACCCTACGCTCCAAGTTCTCCGTACTCAGCAAGCAAAGCAAGTTCTGACCATCTTGTTAGGGCATGGGGTCGAACATTCAATCTTCCAATAGTTATTACAAATTGTTCAAATAATTATGGACCATATCATTTTCCTGAAAAACTTATACCGCATATTATTTTAAATGCATTACATGGAAAACCTCTTCCAATATATGGTAAAGGAGACCAGATAAGAGATTGGCTTTATGTTGAAGATCATGCAAAAGCACTTCTTAAAGTTGCTATTGAAGGCAAGTTAGGAGAAACATATAATATTGGAGGAGATAATGAAAAGAAAAATATTGAAGTTGTTAACTCAATTTGTGAGATATTAGAAGAAATGGCTCCGAACAAGCCAGCTGGTGTAAATCTTTATAAAGATTTAATTAAGTTTGTTGATGATAGGCCAGGTCATGATAGAAGATATGCTATTGATGCTAGTAAAATTAAATCAGAACTTAATTGGTATCCGGAGGAAACTTTTGAAACCGGATTAAAAAAAACAGTTAGATGGTACTTGGATAATAAAATTTGGTGGGAAAGAGTATTGTCTGGTGAGTATAAGCTAGAAAGAATTGGTAATAAATAATGAACATTGAAAGAAAAGGAATTATTTTAGCTGGAGGCTCAGGAACAAGACTGTATCCTGTTACAATAAGTACATCTAAACAATTATTACCAGTATATGATAAACCAATGATATATTATCCTCTATCAATCTTAATGCTATCTAACATTCGAAAAGTTCTAATTATATCCACTCCAGATGATATTGAAAAGTATGAACAACTATTAGGTGATGGCCAACAGTTTGGACTTGAAATTTCATACGAAATTCAACCAAATCCTGGTGGTCTTGCTCAAGCTTTTTTAATTGGAGAAGACTTTATTGGAGATGATAATGTTACCCTGATTTTAGGAGATAATATATTTTATGGAAAAGATCTTTCTAAATCACTTGAAAATGTTGCTCAACAAAATGATGGAGCTACAGTATTTAGCTATCATGTTGTAGATCCCGAAAGGTTTGGTGTGGTCGAATTTGATAGTAAAGGTCAGGCTCTGTCAATTGAAGAAAAACCAAAAAATCCTAAGTCAAACTTTGCAGTAACAGGATTATACTTCTATGATAATGAAGTAATAAATATTTCTAAATCTATTAAACCTTCAGATAGAGGTGAATTAGAAATTTCTGATGTAAATAAAGTTTATTTAGAAAATAAAAAATTGAATGTTGAAGCTTTAGCGAGGGGAATTACATGGCTTGACTCTGGAACACACGATTCACTAATAGAAGCTAGTCAGTTTATTCAAACTATTGAAAAAAGACAGGGCTTGAAAGTTGCTTGCCTTGAAGAGATAGCATATAACAAAAAATGGATATCTAAAAATTCGTTAATGAAAAGTGTTGAAAATTTAGGAAAAACAGAATATGCTGATTATCTCCAAAAAATTTTAGAGAATTAAAAATTGAAAATTACAAAAACATTATTATCAGATTGTTTTATTATTGATCCAACTATACATGGAGATGAAAGAGGATTTTTCTTAGAAACATTTCAAAAAGAACGCTATGGGAATTTTCTTGGTAATGATTTAGAGTTTGTACAAGATAATCATTCTAGATCATCCTCAGGGGTTTTGAGAGGATTACATTTTCAAAAACTTAAGCCTCAAGGAAAGCTAGTAAGAGTTGTTAGAGGCGAAGTTTTTGACGTAGCGGTAGATATTAGAAAGGAGTCTGATAGTTTTGGTAAATGGATTGGAATAAATCTTTCAGAAAAAAATAAAAGACAGCTTTGGGTTCCTCCAGGGTTTGCACATGGTTTTTTAGTTTTATCAAACACAGCTGATTTTGAATATAAATGTACTGAATATTATGATGCCGATGATGAATGCAGCATTCTTTGGAATGATCCAGATTTACAAATTAATTGGCCTATAAAAAATCCTATTCTTTCCAAAAAGGACTCTTCCGCTATGAAATTTACAGATTATTTTAAATGAAAATTTTAGTTATTGGCTGCAACGGTCAACTTGGAAAAAGTATCAATGACGTTGTAAAAAATTTACCTTATGAAGTTATTCTTACATCAAGAGAAAAAATTGATATAAGTAATCTTGAAGAAACAAGAGATAAAGTAAAATACTATAAGCCAAAAATTATAATTAATGCAAGCGCTTACACTGCAGTTGATAATGCTGAAAAGTTTCCTCAAGACTCAAATCTGATAAACAATATAGCTGTAGAAAATCTTGCGAAAGTATGTAATGAAGTCAATGGATTATTATTTCATATATCTACTGATTATGTTTTTGATGGTTTTTCTCAAATAGCTTATACTGAAGATTGTAAAACTAAACCGGAGAGTGAATATGGTAAATCCAAGCTGATGGGAGAGATTGCAATTCAAAAATCAAATTGTAATTATATTATTTTACGAACTTCATGGGTTTTCAGTGAGTATGGATCAAACTTTTTAAAAACAATGCTAAAATTATCCATAACTAAAGAAGAAATTAGCATTGTAAAAGACCAAGTAGGATGTCCAACTTATGCAAAAGATATTGCTTTATTGATATTTCATATCATTTCAGAATTAGACGGTGAAATTAATATAAAAAAACTATATCACTTTAGTGGAAACGAAAAATTATCATGGTTTAACTTTGCAAAGCTAATCTTCAAAATTCAAGGTGAATTAAATTCATCTTTCAAATCTCCAAAATTAATTCCCGTTGATTCTAGTGAACTAAATTTTTTAGCAAAGCGCCCTTTATTTTCTGTTTTAGATACATCAAAATTAAGTAAAGAATACCATTTCAAACCAATGTTACTTGATAACGCCGTAAAGCAATGTATTGAAAAGATTAATGAAAAGGATAAGTCTAGCAAATGAATATCATTGTAAAAAAATCTATAATATCATTTTTTCTAAAAATTGCTGGGGCTCTTTCAGGTTTACTCATGACAACGTTAGTTACTAGAAGCTTAACTTTAGAGTCTTCAGGATCATTTTTTTTATTTTTTGGTATTCTATCTGTTTTTTTAATCTTTTGCAGTCAAGGAATGCAAATAGGTTATGTAAGGTATATTGCTAAACTATTTTCAAGAGATAATTGGCCTAAAATAAATTCTTTATTTACAGTTGGTTTACGTAATGTATTTGTCTTATCGGTTTCGATTTCGATAACTACATTTCTTGTAAGTGATTTTTTATCTACTCATTTATTGGGAAATGAAGAATTGTCATCAACTATAAAAATCTTTTCTATAAGTCTACCCTTTTTTACAATATCAAAATTAATTGGCTCTGTTTTGCAAGGACTTGGTAAAACATCTTGGACAGTTTTTTTGCATAATATTAGCGTTCCAATTATTTTCTCAATATTTGTTTTTAATGGCTATTTACGCTCCATCGATTTTAATCTTTATACATTTTCTATTTATTTTTTAAGCTCCAGTATATTTACTTTTATTATTAGTATTTTTTTATGGTTAAAAAATAGAAAAAAGACAGATAAAATAGATACTACCGAAAATCATTTTTTCCTAGATACTACAAAATCTTTATGGGTTTTAAGTTCTGCAACAGTTCTTATGGAATGGTCTGGGGTATTATTAACAGGTATCTTCTCAAATTCTAGTGATGTAGCAATCTTTTCAGTTGCGAACAGAGTTGCAATGCTCACTTCCCTAATATTAATATCAATAAACCTTATTGCAGCGCCAAGATATTCATCTTATTTCCACAATAATGAAATTTCAAAAATGCGTTCAACATTTTACTTATGCAGTAAAATAATCATTACTTTAGCTTTCCCAATTTTAGTTTTTATAATATTATTTTCAGATCAAATAATGTCTTTTTTTGGGGACGAATATTACCAAGGAGCAATAATTTTAAAGATATTGATTGTTGGTCAGTTTATTACAGCTTTATGTGGTTCTGTAGAAGAAATATTAAATATGACTGGTCATGAAAATGATATGAGAAACATAAGAATTTTTTCTTTATTAATAGCATTTCTCTTCGGTAGTTTTCTTATAAGTCTCTATGGAGCCTTAGGTGCAGCAATTTCCACAACTTTAGCATTATCTGTTCAAAATTTATTAGCTGCATATTTTGTAAAAATTAGACTAGGATGGAATCCATTAAAATTTTGGCTAATTAATTGAAGGTTTTTTATTTTTCCAAAAGTATTTTTGATTACTTAAAAACATTTTAACCTCTGATGAAAAATTTGATCCGTAAAAACCAAAAAAACTCCCAACTTTAAAACCTAAAAATTTTACTACAGTTTCAATAAATGCATAAAAAATTAAATGAGGTTTTTCTTTTATAATTTTTTTAAAAAATAGCTTTGTTAGCTTTGCTCCTCTTCCATTTGCATTACCAGCTAACTCTTGTAAATATGGTCTTTCACCTCTAATAAAACCAGTATCAAAATATCTTCTGAAATTTTCTGAAAGCGAAAAGTTATGTGAATGTTCTACTATTGCTTTTGAAACATATGCCACTTTTTTACCTGTCAAAAGTAAATGTGTGCAAGCAACATAATCTTCACCAGTTAATATATATTCAAAACCCCCCACTTCATTTAAGTCTTTATTTAAGTAAGCACCAAAATTGTTTGAGCAAAAGAATGTATACACTCCATCCTTGCTTAAATTTTCAATAGATCTAGTATTTGAAAGTTCTGGATAATTAAAATTAACGGGAAAATATTCAAAAATACTTGAATTTTTTCTTGGTATTTGTCTTCCATATGTTATTGATGCTTTTCCTTCCTTAATTGGTTTTACCAAACGATTTATTGATTCTTGGCTATCTATATATGCATCTTGTGTTATGAAAACTACAATGTCAGTATTTAAAATTTTTCTTGCTTTTTCTCTAGTGAGACCATGATTAAAATTATTTTCAGTTGCAATTTTACATTTATATTCTTTTGCGATTTCTACTGTTCTATCCGAGGAGTTTGAATCAATAACCAAAACTTTATTTTGTTCTTGATCAATAACTTTTAAGTTTTTTTTTAAATGCTTTTCGGCATTTGATGTGGGAATCACTAATCCAACAGATAATTGGGTGTTGTTTGACATAATTGGGTACTTATAATAAGAAATAACTATTTTTTATAAACTTCTGAAGCGGTTTCTACTTTTGAACGTTTATCAATTAACTCTTCAATATCTTTATCCCCTTTTTGATCATCAGTTGGAGCAAAGAGCGCTTTACCTCGTTTATCTACATCTGATGGTGGAGTCGTTAAATAATAAATAGCTAAGCTTTTTCTAAATTCATCTTCTGGAGAATTAACAACATTGTATAAACCATGCCAACTATGCATAGTTGTATCAAAAAATATTGCTCTATTGTAAAAACAGGGAACAATTGTTTCAATTTTTTTGGGACTCTTACCATCATTTTCAGAACTCCACAGTCCAAGTTCACCGCCCCAACCTTCTTTCCAATTCTTATTTAAATAAACTATTAGATTAATTTTCCTTTGGAGAGGAAGTTTAGGGTGCATAGAATAGTCAAGGTGAGGGTTTAACTTACCTCCGTTATTAAGCATATGCCATCCACCTCCATTTAAACCATTATCTGCGTATAGAGGATCAATACCAGAAATATCTGATAAATAACTAACAAAATCAGGTGAATTTAAGTCGCTAAAAACTTCATATGTGGTTGGTGGAAATATATTCCATAGGTTAGAGACTTTTTTAATTTCTATTGGATTATCGTATTGATGCCAAATTGGATCATCAAATGCAGGAAAATCATTTGAAAGAATTGACGCCATTTCATCAGTAAAAAAGTTATCTACCACACAATGATCAAAAGGAAAAGCTCCACGGAAATTTTTAAATGATTTTTCTAGATTTTCTTTGTTGATGTAATCAAGCATAAACTAAATTATTTTCAAATATTATAATTTACAATACTTATTATTCTTAATTTAATTTAATGAAATTTTATAGGACAATTCAGATCATTATTTTTTTATCTGCCAATTTATTAGCAGCTGAAAATTACTCTAGTATTTCTTTTTTCAAAATTTCCAATCAGAATTCTACTTGGTGGCAAACTAATAATAATAATGGATTTGAAATTGAAAAGGCTTTTTTAAAAGGTTCAATAAATTTAAATAAAAATTCAATTTATCTGAAAAGTGATTTTTATTATAGTATTAGTGAAAATATTTTTCATTTTAATACTGCAAGTCTTAGCTACGATTTAAATAAGAGTGTAAATGTAAAGCTTGGTAGATTTGAAAGGCAGTTTTCAACATACTTAGATGATCAATTAAGTTCAGGATCAATGCTAGAAAGCACAAATGCTCAAAAAATACCTAAAATTGGCATTTACTATAATTATAAACCTAAAAAACGCACAAAATTAAATTTTAGTTTTGGTTTAGCTCATGGAGTTTTTGATAAAAATTCGTTCTATAAATCAGCCCCCTATCTTCATGAAAAATTTATTTATCTAATTAGAAAAAATAAAAATTCAGAATTTGGCATTGGACTTGTACATGAGGCAATGTGGGGTGGAAATATATTAATTGGAGAACATCCTGGAAAACAACCTGTAGGTTTTAAAAATTTTTTGAAGGTATTTATTTCTGCTGATGGTCCGCTTAGAGAAGGCGAAGTACATGCAAATGCTTTGGGGAATCATTTGGGTATATGGGATTTTTATTATATTCAAAAAGAAAGAGAAAATAGATTTAAATTTTACTATCAGCATATATTTGAAGATACAAGCAGTCTTAGGTTTGCTAATAAATCTGATGGTCTTTGGGGCTTTCAATATGATAATTTGAATTACAAAACAGGAATTCTCTTGGAATACTTAAATACTACAAATTGCTGCATTGATCCTCCATATCAGTCTGATAATTATTACTATAATTATCAGTACAAATCTGGATGGAGATACAAAAATAATATTATTGGTAATCCTTTTGTTAATCCTGAAAACTCTATTTACGTTGATCTTATAAAATTAATGCATTTAGGATTTTATTTTCACAAAGACAAAATGAATTTTAAACTTTTAACATCTCGTAAAATCAATATGAACGACTATCAAAAATCTATGCTTATAATTAAAAGGAAGATGAGTGAAAATATAATTATGGATTTTTTAATTTTTAAAGATAAAAAAGTTACAAATTATGGTTTTGGTGTAAACTATCAATTCTGAAATTATAACTTTTCAATAATTGCTTGAACTACATCTTGAATATCCTGCTCACAAAGATATGGATGCATCGGTAAGCTCAATATATTATTTGATAATTTTTCAGAAATAGGTAAATCTCCTTTTTTATAGTCAAGATATTTGAAGGCTTTCATTAAGTGAATGGGGAATTTATAATAAATAACAGATGGAATATTATTTTTAGATAGTCTTTCAATCAAATCATCACGTTTTTCTCTTGAGCCTAGTACTATAGAAAATAGGGCAAGAGCAGACTGATAATCTTTTGGGATATATTGCGCATTATTTAAGAATTTTCTATAGCAAGAATTAATTGTATTCCTCATTTCTAATTCTTCATCAAAAATTGTTAGCTTTTCCAATAAAACAGCAGCTTGAATACTATCAAGTCTACCATTTAATCCAATCATTTCACTGTTATATTTATCTTGTTTGGTTCCATGAATACGGATTGCTTTACATTCTTCAGCTAAACTATCATCATTTGTAAAAATAGCACCACCATCTCCATAACAGCCAAGAGGCTTTGCAGGATAAAAAGAAGTTGCAGCAACATCTCCAAATGTACCAACCTTTTTACCTCTTATTGATCCTCCAAAACTTTGAGCTGCATCCTCTATAACTTTCAAATTATATTTTTTAGCAATTTTATCAATCAGCCTATATCGTGCAGGCAATCCAAATAAATCTACAGGGATGATTGCTTTTGGTTTAAGCTTTCCATCTTCTATGACTTTATTTATTTCAATTTCTAACTTATCACAATCAATATTAAAAGTAGATTCATAAACATCTACAAAAATAGGTGTTGCACCAAGAATAGAAATTACCTCCGCAGTAGCAACATAGGTAAAAGGCGTCGTAAAGACTGCGTCTCCTGGACCTATTCCCCAAGCCATTAAAGGTATCAGTAGTGCATCAGTTCCAGATGAACATGAAATAGCGTGCTTTACTTCACAATAGTCTGCTAATTTTTCTTCAAGTTCGAATACTTCAGGACCCATGATATAAGCTCCATGATCTAGAATTTTATTAATTCTCTTCTCAAGAGGTTTTCTTATGCGTTTCTGTTGGGTTTTTAAGTCTAAAAATTCCATAATTGGCTAATAAATTAATGAATTTATTCCTGAATGATAAAATTAATTAAAAATGATTTTAAAAAAGATATTTGTTAGAGAATAATTAGAAATTTAGAATGTATAAATAATCGTTTGTTTTTTTGATATAAATAAGTGAACTTTGCGAAAGGGTACTCGCGTGTATCCTAAGTTAATATATTAATATATGAAGATAACCGAGAAAAAGGAGTTAACTATGAATCGTTCGATTCTTGGTGCGCTAGTTGGAATCATTATGATTTCAGGCGCTCTCTTTGGTCAAGGTACTATCTCTGGGTCTGTTTCAGACGCAGATGGTAATGCTTTACCAGGGGCAAATGTTGTGGTTGAAGGAACAACATTAGGTGCTGCTGCTACATTAAGCGGTGGATATTCTATTAATGTTCCTGATGGTAGCTACACAGTAACTGCCAGTGTTGTAGGTTACAAATCTTCAAGTGCTACTGTGAGAGTTTCAGGTTCTAACGCATCTGCAAACTTTACACTAGAATCAGCATCCGTCGCGTTAGGCGGTGTTGAAGTACTTGCTGAACGTGTAGACAACACCTCAGCAATCCCATTTAATGAATACACCAAAGCTGATATTGATTTCAGATTAGGTGGTCGTGGATTGCCAAAAGCTCTATCAACCCTACCAAACGTTTACGTTGAAAATGGTGGTGGTTGGGATGATGAAAATGTATACGTTCGTGGTTTTGACGATCGTTACACATCATATTTAATTAACGGTGTTCCTATGAATGACATGGAAAACGGTAATTTATACTTCTCTAACTGGAGTGTACTTGCTGACGTTGCATCTGTTGTTCAGGTTCAAAGAGGAGCAGGATCCGTTAATCTTGCAACACCAAGTTTAGGTGGTGTGGTGAACTTTATGAGTGCACCTGCATCAACTGAACCAGGCGTTGTTGTTAAACAAGAAGCCGGTGAACATCAGTACTCAAAAACTGCTGTTACTGTTAACACTGGTTTATTAATGGATGGTAAACTAGCAATGATGGCTTCAGCTTCAAGAAGAACTGCTGATAAGCTTTTTGCTAGAGGTACTTATTCAGATGCATGGTCTTACTACTTTAATGCATCATACTCCGTAAACAACGATAATCGTTTAGAGTTTATCGCATTAGGTTCTCCTCAGTTTCATGGACAAAACTTTTGGAATAATCGTATTTCAAACTACAGTCATGAATTAGCACTTGAAATGGGTGTGGCTGAAGAAGATCTAAGAACAGAGTATGGTCTAGATTATAATCCTAGAGCTGACTATCTAGAAACTCCTTACACTGGTAAGAGAGCTGTAGCTAGTTGGGTACCATTTGATGGCTGGAATTATAAAGTAAGAGATCAACGCTCAACAACTATGATTAACGAAAGAAATAATTATTTCCACAAACCAATTGTTCAGTTGAACTGGTACTCAAACCTAGATGAATCAACAACAATGGCTACTTCTTTCTACTACTCAGGTGGTGAAGGTGGTGGTTCAGGTTCTGCTGGTTCTATCCTTTGGGGTGACGGCTACAGAGATTACGACGCAACTATTGCACGTAATATGTCTGAAGGTCAATGGAAAGATGGCTACGGCTATGAATCCAGAGGTATCCTAAGAGGTAGTAGAAACAATCAGTATACCTATGGTATTATGTCTAAAATGGAAAAAGAGATGACAGACACTGTATCTATGACTTTAGGTCTAGATATCAGAACTGCTAAAGTTGAGCACTATCGTCAAGTTTATGACTTGCTAGGTGGTGACTTCTTCTACAACTCATCTAATCCAAATTGGTCAGAAGAACAAAGACATAGAACACTTGGTGACAAGTTATACTATGATAACACTAATACTGTTGACTGGTTAGGTGGATATGTTCAAGCAAATTATGATGATGGTGCAGGAACAAACGCTTTTGCAATGTTCGGTGCTACAACTGCTAGCTACACAGCACAAGATCATTTCACGCTTGATAATTTAAAAATTGAAGCTGATGCTGAGTTAGGATATCAAATGAAACTTGGTGGAAGTCGTGCATTAAACGATACATGGCAACTATTTGGTAACGTTAGTTACTCTGCTATGACACCATCATTAGATAAACTTATTGATGATGTAAACATGATCAAGAACGAAGGCTTCGAGAATGAAACAGCTACATGGTTTGATGTAGGTACTAGATTTAAGTCACTAAATGGTCAGTGGGCTGGTAGTTTAAATTACTACTATGCACTATGGTCTGATAGAGCTCAAAGTGGTACTTCTGAAGACTTAAACGGTGTTGAATCATTCTTCAGCATTACTGGATTAAGCGAATTGCACACAGGGTTAGAATACTCTATTGCATATCAGCCAATTCCAGTATTAAGAATAGATCTTAGAGGTCATGAAAGTGACTGGAGATTTACTGATGATTTATCATATACATATAATGAAATTGAAGGTGACGACACAAGTTCAGAAACTTTCGACCTATATGTTAAAGATGTGATGATTTCAGGTGCTCCACAGTCACAAACTGTATTAATGGTAACTGGTTTCTTTAACAGATTAAAAGCATCTGTTGAAGCAGAATCATTTGCTAGACAGTACCCAAGATGGGGTTATGATGGCGCTATTCAGGACTTAGCATTCCTATTAGGTGAAGGTAATACTTTTGCTGATGATGCTTATGAAACTGAAAGAAAAACCATCTATAACTTACAGTTAAGCTATGGTACAGAGATTATGGATAGAGACGTAACATTTAATTACTCTATATTCAACGCGACTGATGAATTATACATTGGTGACTTTGTAGACGCTTACGATGGTTCTGGAGACGTTGCAAACTTAAGAGTTCGTATGGGTGCTCCAAAACAATTTAATTTTGGGGTAACTATCAACTACTAAGTTGAATAATATCTGATTATTAAATAATAAAAGCCCTCTTTTTAGAGGGCTTTTATTTTATGAGACTTTCTTCTGAAGTTCTTCCAGCTTACGAATCAAGCTAGTATCTAAACTTTGATTATTATCTTCTGCAATGCGAATTTGATTTCTAATCTGGCTAATTTCTTTTTTGATAGATATATCTTCTAAGGTTTTAACACAATCATTTAATATAATTAATTCATTTTCCTTTTCAGGTCTATCGACTGCTAAAGCTGCAACCAAATTACGTTCTTCTGGACTATTGCCTATAAATTCAAGGAGTTGGGCAACATTATTATATGATCCTTTATGATCTTTAATAGACTTAACAATATTGTAACAAAGCTTATTATCAAATAACGATATATTGATTTTATCAGCTAATGCTGCATTGTGGATTAGCAATTTTAATATTTCTAGCTGAGCAATATCAGACTTAGAATCAAAGTTTCTTATAGAGGTTTCTTCTGCATCGGTCACTTTACTCGCTTTAACTTTTCTAGGAGATATTTGACCAAAGCGATTTAAAATCTCGCTCTCAATAACTCCAAGTTCGTTAGATAGTCTTTTGATTAAGTCATTTCTAATGATAACATCTTTTACCAACTTGATTTCTTCTATGGACTCATTCAAGAACTTTGATCGATCGGAAGCGCCTTTTGATAATATATTCTTTTTAACAATAATATAATTTATCGGATGTACTGCTTCTTTAATAAGCTGTTTAAAGGAAGTATTATTATTTTCCTTAAGCTTAAAGTAATCGTCAGGATCAAGTTCATTTCCTAAATCAAGAACTCTTACTTCAAAACCATTTTGCATTAAAATATATCCAGTTCTAATTGCTGCATTAATTCCAGCATTATCCGAATCATAAGTAAGAATTACACGATTTGTATATTTATTTAAAGCTACTGCGTGTTTGGACGAAAATGCAGTACCAGATGTTGCTAATACATTTGTAAACCCTTTTTCATATAATCTTAAAAAATCAGTCTGTCCTTCAACTAAAAGAACATAATTTTGCTTACGAATTTCAGGCATTGTTTGATATGAACCATAAAAAACTTTACTTTTTTGAAATAATAATGTTTCAGGAGAGTTAAGATATTTAACATCTTCTTTTTCCGATAAGCTTCTACCACTAAAACCTATCACTTTTCCTGATGGGCTAAAAAATGGAAACATAATTCTGTTTCTAAACCTATCTAAATATCCCTTTTTCCCTTTTGAAAATAGACCAGATTTTTCTATAACTTCGTTATCAAATTTTTCTTTTAATTCATTATATAATTCATCCCAAGCATCACTAGCAAAGCCAAGGGAAAATTTTTTTATTATTGTATCATCGAAAAATCTATCTTTCATGTAAGATTTAGCTTTGATTCCTTTTTTTGTAGATAAATTATTTATAAAAAATAGATTTGCAAGATTATGGATTTCATAAAGTTGATCATATAAGTTGCTTTGCTGTTCATCGCCAACTTCAATTATTTCAATATTATGTTTTTCAGCAAGTGAACGAATTGCTTCAGAAAAGCTAATTTTTTCATATTCTATAAGAAATTGTACAGCATTCCCGCCCTGGCCAGATCCAAAGTCATACCACATATTTTTATCTGGAGCTACACTAAATGATGGCTTTGTTTCAGATCTAAATGGACTCAACCCAAAGTAGTTTTTACCTCTTTTTTTTAAATCAACATATTGTGAAACAACCTCAAAGATATCAACTTCTTCTAAAACTCTATTTATTGTTTCTTGCGCTATTCTTCTCATTAACTAAAAATATAGTCTTTGATAGGTTCCAGTAAAACAAGAATCTTCGACTGTTGAAATAAAATTTCATAAAGCCTCAATGAAATGTAATTTTCAAAAATACCTGTAAATAGTACTAAGCTTAATGCTCCTTTAAATATTCCTAACGTAAAGCCTAAAATCATATTTAGTGTCTTGTATGATGAGATACTTCCATCGAATAAAAATAATAGCAAACTAGTTAACAACCTTAATATTATAAGAGATATTACAAAGATTGCGCCAATAGAAAAGAATATGATAATAGTTTGGTTAATTGAAACATATTTTGAGATAAAGAATGATAAATCTACATAAAAAAACAATGCAATTGATATTCCTACAACAAGATTTAAAAAGTCTGTAAGTGATTCAATAAATCCTTTTCTCATCCCAAAAACGCCCATGATGAGAAATATCATTAAAAAAAGGATGTCAATAATCATATTTAAGAAAGTAATTCTTTAACTATAGATTGGGCTACATTTCCGTCCACTTTTCCTGCGCCCTTTTTCATCACTTGAGGCATTACCTTACCAAAATCCGACATTTGTGAAGCCCCAACTTCTGAAATAATATTTTCTACTAAACTTCTAACCTCTTCTTCACTCATCATTGATGGTAAATATGATTCTACAAATTGTAATTCATTCATTTCAGCTTCAACTAAATCATCTCTATTGCCTTCTTTGTACATTCTAATAGATTCTTTATGTTGTTTTGCTGCGGTTTGAAGTACTTTTATAACCTCAGAGTCAGATAATTCATGTCCGACCTCAATAGCTTTATTTTTGCACTTAGATATTAAAAGCCTCAACGCTCCTGCTTTTTCTTTATTCTTATTTTTGAGTGCCTCCATCATATCTTTTTCAATCTGTTTTAGCATTATTTTTCTCTTTCGTTAATTGTTTTCATAGCAAGAAGAATTTGGTCTTGATTATTTTCAAAGCCTATAAATCTTCTACCTCTTTTTTTCGCAACAACTCCGACAGCCCCTACATTCATAAATGGATCAAGAATCCAGTTTAGCTTAAAACTACTTGCCTTAACTATTCTATGTACTATTTCTTCATAATCAAGATGAAACCATAGATTATCCTTAATTTCTTCTGGTTTAGGGTTATTTATATTTTTTCCATTCACTATATAATTTTGATTAAAAATATAGTCGTTTGTTTTAGTAGCAAACCAAATATCTGATATTTTGTTCTTCCACTGAGATAGTTCAGTGTTTTCGATTTGTCTTTCAGCTGTAATTCTTGATTGTATGATAAAATTTTTTCCAAGTACTGAGTGATAAAGAGACGAAGATTCCCAAGGACATATAATATAAATTGAACCACTTGCTGTTAAAACTCTTTTACATTCTGAAACCCATTCTTCAATCCACTTAATATAAGATGAATAGGACATTCCACTGTTAGGGTCTAATGCTGGTTCAGTGACAATCAAATCAATAGACTCGCTTGGAATTTTCTTTAATCCTACTAATGCGTCTACCTTAAATAATCCCTCTTTAAGTTTTTCATGAAAATGAATATCAATCTCTGTTTTTAAAGCAGGTAAATATTTGTTTAAATCTTTTACTGTTAAAATATCTTTGTTCACTAACATAATTTAATCTTATAAAGTTAATTTAAAAATTGTAAGTTTTTGAACATGAGTGACTTAAAAAAAATCACAATTGCTGTTAGTTCACTCCCAAAAAACGGCTGGTGGAATAATGGAATAGTAGCATATCATGATAATGATATGATGAATAATGGTGCGATACCTAATCAAGGTCTATTGAATGAAGAACATAAAAATTTAATCAAAGCGCTTGATAAGTATTCACTTGAAACAATAATCGTTCCCTTTAAATCTGAACTTGAAAAAAGTAAAAAATATGATTTTGTTTTTATGCGTGATCATTTTCTCTGTAATACGAATAAAGATATTGTAATGTGTAATATGAAGCTTTCTGAAAGAATGAATGAAGGAGAATATGTTATCTCTACTTTAAATGACTTACAATACAGGGTTTCGTTTCTTGATGAGGATTGTATAGCAGAGGGCGGGGAATTCTTCTATCTTCCAAATGAAAATATACTATTGGCTGGTCAATGCAGAAACAACCTTAAGGGCGCAGAGCAAATGGCAGAAAAACTTAATGTGTCTAATCTTCACATTATAAATTCAAGCGGTTATCATTTAGATACTTCAATATCTCCTATTTTTAATAATGAATATGATTGCATTGGACTAATATGTGCTCGTGAAGTATTCAATAATAATGAAATAAATGATTTAAGAAGTATTTGTAAATCAAATCAATGGGAACTGATAGAAATCGAACATCAAGACATCAATTCATCGTTAAGTTTTAGAACGGCAATGAATGGTCTAACGCTACCAGGACTTTTCATTGGAAGCACAAAATTAAATCAAAGACAGATATCAGATTTTGCTTTATCAAATAACATAATTTTTGATTCTACTAACGTATCTCAGTTTAATTTAAGTGGCGGTTCAGTTCATTGTCTTACAAATGAGCTTTTTTAATTAGGAAAATCATCGTCAAGTGACTCCCAAAGATACAAAGTTGCTATAGTTTTGTATGGTGACCACTGATTAGCTATTTCTTTAATTTTATCGTGACAATCAACTTTATATTCTTTTTTAATCACATTGATTAGTGCTAAGTCTCCTTCTGGAAAAATATCGAGATTATTTTTTGAGAAAATTAAAAACATATCAATTGTCCAGTTGCCAACTCCTTTAATTTGAATAAGTTGTTTGTAGATTTTTCTTACATCGTTCACTTGTTTTAGATCATATATTTCATTTTTTAATCTAAAAATGTTCTCAATATAATTTTTTTTCTGATTCGATAATCCTATGTGTTTCCATTCCTGTTCATTCCAAGCTGGGATGTTATTTTTGTTTGCATTATAATAATCTAGAAAACGATTATAAATACTATTTCCAGCTTTGGTAGATATTTGTTGAAAGATAATATACTTATATAAATCTAATACGTAGTCATTGGACTTCGATATTTTCGGAATTGTATTATTTTCAATTATACTTTTTAATGTATTATCTACTTTTGATAAATAATCTATATGTTTTTGATGAATCATTATTGGCTTTTAAAAAACTGCCATATTAATTCTGAGGCATTAATGTCGTGTCCCCATGATTTTTTCCACCAAGTATGACCTTCCCCCTCTAAAGAATAAAGTTCAACACTTTTATTGTCTTCGCAGTCATATGATATTAAGCGCGTAGTATACTCGCCATCACCATTAAAATCTGGTATGGTTATCTCATTTTGTGAATTGCATTGATTATGATTTTTCCAAAAATCATGTGCTGCTTTTGCAGAAAAACTCCATTCTACACCATTATATGGAACAATAGCATCATTCATTCCATGTAAATGGATAATGCTTGATTTTTTAGGGGGGTTACATTGATAATATCCTGCCATTGACCCCGTCACAGATCCAATACTATTAATTTCTTCTAGCTCACAAGCTAGTCTATAACTCATAAAACCGCCTAATGACATTCCAGAAGAAAAAATCTTGTTACTATCAATATTATAACTGGCTTTAAAATATTTTATTAGTGCTTTAAAAAATCCTACATCATCAACACCAAGAAAACTCGCTACAACATTAACATTCCATCCTGTATTGCCAAACTGATCTGTAGTCCCTTGAACATAAACAACTATAAATCTTTCTTCGTCTGCAATTTGATCAAATCCTGAATACTCTCTTATTGATGGTGCCCTGCCCGTATATCCATGTAAAACAAATAGTAATGGTAGCGATTCGGTTTGATAATCAAAATTTGGAGGTGTATGTACAATGAAGTTCCTCATAAAACTACCATATGAAGTTGAAAAGGAAGCTGTTTGATCATTGTAGGTAGAAATTAATTCTACAGTTAGTTCAGGAATTGTTTGGCTACCTCCCCCAGTGAAACCCCCACCACCTTCATTCCCATTATTATCACTTAAAATATCTTCAGAACTAACATCAGAAGAACAATGGACAATAAATAAAGTGGTAAAAAATATTTTGAAAAATTTATTCATATTATTTTCGTTATAATTTGGTCTATTTTACTAAATAGCTCCAACTCTGATGAATTATTTTCTACAACATAGTCAGAATATTTACTTTTTTCATCATCTTTCATTTGTAAGCGTATTCTATTTTTTATCGTTTCTTCCTTTAAATCACCTCTATGAAGTGCACGCTTAAATCTTAATTCTTCATCTGCTATAACTAAGATAAGTTTGGCACCACTTTTTTGGTGTTGTTCAAATATTCCTGATTCAATAATTAATGCAGCATCTACAACAAAAATATCATGCAAATCTTTTTTTTCATTAATTCTTTCTAATATTAAATCACTTATTATAGGGTGAATAATATTATTTATCTTTGCTTGCGATTCTGAGTTTTTAAATACCTCTTGAGCGATAGATGTAGTAGAGAAGTCTTCAAGATTTGGAAAAGCTTGAAGAATTTTATCTTTTACAAAGGATGATTTGAGTAGTGCTTTTGCTTCTTTGTCTGCATCAAAAATATATGCCTTGTACTTATCTTGTAGATATAAAGAAACTGTGCTTTTCCCTGATGCTATACCACCAGTAATTCCAATGATATTCATTACGGAATGTGGTTTAAAATTCTTTCTGTAACTTCATCAATTGATCCATCACCATCAATATGAATAATGTTGCTTTGATAAAACTCAATTAAAGGTGCTGTGAGCTCTAGATAAACATTTTGTCGATTTACAATTACCTCTTCTGTGTCATCGGCTCTTCCTGATTTTTTTGCTCTTTCAACTAATCTGGTGATTAAAACATTCTTATCAACTTCGATGTTTATAATACTATCAATTGCTTGATTTAAAGATTGAAAAATTTTTGATAATCCTATTGCTTGAGGAATTGTTCTGGGGAAACCATCAAGTATGACTCCTGAATCTTTTAATTCAGTTAACGTTGATTGCATCATTTCTAACAAGACCTCATCTGGAACAAGATTGCCAGCATTCATATAAGTTTGAGCTTTGAGCCCTACTTCGGAGGATTTATCAATTTCTTTTCTAAGGATATCTCCTGTTGATAGATGAACAAGGTTAAATTTCTTTGCTAAAATTTTGGCTTGGGTTCCTTTTCCTGCCCCTGGAGGTCCCATAATTAACAACTTCATTTAAATACCCTGTGATTTAGGTGGATCAAAAATTGCCTGCATAACGATTGCTAATTTGGTTGGCTTATTTTTTAACTTATGTTGTAATGTTAATAATTTTTGCTCAGAATGAGTGGTATCCTGCTTTGTGGTAATACGTGATTGTAAATGACTTAAATGTTTATCTTTTATATCATAAGAACTCTTCAAAGCCTGATTATAATTATCTTTATTTAAATCTTCTACTTCAGTATAGCTAGCTTGGACAGGTTGTTCTATCTGCCTTGAAATAAGCGAATCATCCTTTGATGGTTCAACAAAATTTGAAGTTAAACTATCATCTAATTCTACTGCAGATTTCTCCATCGCTTCATCCAAAAATTCAAAAATATTAAAATCTGTTTTTGAAGTTTTATCTTCTGTTTGAGGCAATGGATCTTGAACTTGAAATTGTTCACCTTCTACCTTTTTCTGCCTACTTCTGTAGGCAGAAAATAGATAAAATAGGAAAATTATTCCCCAATATATTAACTCTTCCAAAGTTAATCCTCTGATTCTTCTTTGCTGTCATCTGTGACACCCGCAATTGATTGTCTCATGCTGGTATCAGATGCAATATTGTCTAGCTTATAATAGTCTAGCACACCGAGATTTCCTTTTTTGAAGGCCTCAGCCATAGCTAAAGGAACTTCAGATTCTGCTTCAACAACCTTAGCTTTCATTTCTTGCTCTAGTGCAACAGCCATAGCTCTTCTAGTTTCTGCTTTAGCTTGAGCAACTCTAAGATCTGCTTCTGCTTGGTCAGCTTGTAATTGTGCACCAATGTTTTTACCGACATCAATATCGGCAATGTCAATAGAAAGAATTTCAAAAGCTGTACCTTTGTTTAGTCCTTTTTCAAGTACCGTTCTTGATATTGAATCAGGATTTTCTAAAACAGCTTCGTATGTTTCTCTTGAACCAATAGCACTTACAATACCTTCACCAACTCTGGCAATAATAGTATCTTCAGTTGCACCTCCTACAAGGTTTGGTATATCGGTTCTAACAGTAACTCTAGCTCTTGCTCGCACTTCAATACCATCCTTAGCAACTGCAGATAATTTTCCGTCGATCGGGGCATCAATTACTTTTGGATATACGCTTGTTTGAACTGCTGATAATACATCTCTACCTGCTAGGTCAATTGCTGTTGCTATGGAATAAGTCAGTTCAATTCCTGCTTTTGAAGCGGCAATTAACGCATCAACAACTTTATCAACGTTTCCACCAGCCATGTAATGTACCTCTAGATCGCTAGTTGATATATTATCAAGACCTGCTTTTCTTGCAGCAATTAAGCCATTTACAATAACTCCTGGTGGTACGCGTCTGAATCTCATACCAACAAGACCTAAAATGGTTACATTTCCTCCTCCAATACTAAAAATAGCTTGTAACCACAAACCAACTGGTACAATCCACAATAGTAATAGAATAAATAATACTAACGGTATGGCAACATATAGTCCCATTACTCCTCCTTCATATGTTTTATAAATAAATTTAAGTCTTTAGTAATTAACATATTACAACTACTCAACTTTACTTCTGTTTTTAAAATTCTTTTTTAAGGTAGTTTTATTAGAATCACTGGTCACTAGCTTTTGAAAAAACGCAGATTTACTAATTAATCTTAAAATAAAAATAATACCAAATATTCCTACAACAATGGCCCATGAAAATCCATCTAATGCTTCAGAATAGATTTCAGGACTTACAGGTACATCAGGTATTAATAATAAGTATAACCCGTAAAACAAAACAATGATACCTGTTATACCAAAAACTCCAAATCCAGGAATTGCAATAGCCTCAACAAACAATAATACAAGGCCCAATAAAATTATCAGAAGATCAGTTGAAGATGCTAATTGAGTTAAATATCCGGCACCCAGCGCAAGCGTTAAACAAATAATACCAATAGTACCGCCTATACCCCATCCAGCACTGTACAATTCAGAGATTACTCCAATCGTACCAAAAGTAGTTAACAGTGATGATACTGTAGGATTGGTTAATATTCTAACAACATTTTCAGACCAGTTTTCACCTACAGTTATTATCTCATAATCTTCTATTTGCAATGATGAAAGTACTTCTTCAATACTCTCACTTTTACCATCAGCAATTCCATATTTCATTGCGAGCTCAGTAGTGAGTGTAATGAGCTTTCCTTCTTTCCTTCCTTCGATATCATCTACCTGAAGAGTATCTCCTTCAACAATTAGATATTCAAAACTTAATTCTTCATCTACCATTCCACGTGCAATATCAGGATTTTTACCTGATTTTTCTGCAGTTGCAGCCATTTCTTCTCTCATATAGCTTTGAGATTTTTCAGACTGCTTAGATCCAGACATATCAACAACGCTTGTGGCACCAATCGTGGCTCCCCCAGTCATATAAATTTGATCGCAAGAAAGAGATATTAAGGATCCAGCAGAAATAGCTCTTCGATTAATAAAAGCGATGGTTTCAATTTCTGTAGATGATATAGCATCCTTTATTTGTGTAGCAGCGTCAACACGCCCACCAAAAGTATCGATGTCAAAAATAATTAATGAAGCATTATCTGTCTCAGCTAAATTGATTGCACGGGTGACCAAGCCTGGTATACCAAGATCGATTACATCTTGAATAGGTACAACATATACTTTCTTACTTGTTTGTTCTGCAAAAATAAATGCAGAAAATAAAAAAGTAATGCCGATTAATATGTTCTTAAATTTTGTTTTCATTGCTAATTCAAAGATTTACATTATGGAGATGTATTTTTTTTTAAAAGTGTTTTCTTTGTACTTAAGAAATGCTCCAACATTTGCTTATAAAATTACCTATAAAATAATTTATAGTCTACTATTCCATGTGCTAAAAATGAGACAAAAAACAGTATTGACTAATCTTCGATGGGCTTTCCCAGATAAAAATGAAGAGTGGTACAAAAATACAATGAAGCAGTGCTATAAATTTTTTACAAAAGAATTTTTAGATTTTATATCATTTCCAAAAAATTATAGCTCAAGCAAAATAAAATTTAAAAATTTAGAGGTTTTATCCTCCGCACATGCAATGAAAAAAGGAATTATACTTGTAGGATCTCATTATGGTTCTTTTGATAAACTATTTTATGCACTAAGTCAGGAAGAGTACAATTTAACAGGCGTTGCTTATAAACAGAATAACAGTGGTGCTGATACTTTTTTTAAACAAATAAGAGAAAATTTTATGGAAGACCAGCTTTACAAAGGTGGGGATGTAAAGCAGCTGAAAAATTCATTAGTTAAAAATAATATTTTAATTTTATTAAGTGATCAAGATGCTAAGAAAAAAGGGGTTAAGGCTAAATTTTTTGGAATTGATTCATCAACGCACTCAGGGGCTGCTATACTAAGCAAAAGAAATAAGAGTCCTATTATTTATGCAAGTATTACCAGCAAAAACAATGTTTATGAAGTGGAGTTTGTAAAAATCAATACTTCAGGTAGTATCAATGATATCGTACAACAGTATACATCAGAAATTGAAAAAACAATTATCAATAATCCAGAGCAATATTTTTGGTTTCATAAAAGATGGAAGTCAGTCAAGGCATACTAATGAAGAGAGTTAAAATAAATCATCCTGATGCAAAAGAAATATTCCTTAATGCAATACATGATAATCAAGTCATTGCTTATCCAACGGATACCATATATGGTTTAGGTACTGCAATGAATAATGATGAAGGAATTGAAAGAATAAATCTGATGAAAATGCGAGAACAGCCAATGAGTATTGCATTGGGAAGCTTTAGTGTTATTAAAAATCACATTATGGCCAATGCAAATGAAATGTTTGAAATAGAAGAAATTCTCAAAGATGGTAGTACCTGCATTGCACCATATACTCCTGGATCATTAAATGATAAAATTGCTAAAGATGGTAAAATAGGCTTTAGAATTCCTAATCATGAATATCTAAAAACTGTATTAAATGAATATCAGCAACCTATTACAACCACCAGTATTAATAAAACAGGATCTGAACCATTATATATTCCAGATGAAATTGAAGAACAGTTTGGTGATAAAATTGATTTATTGATTGATGATGGAATAATCAAAAATAGTCCTTCAAAAATTTTTATATTTGAAAAGAACGAAATAAAACGAATACGTTAAATGAAATTAATTATAATCCTTGTTTTAAGCTCATTTACATTAATGGCAAATAGTCAAAATAATCGTTTTGACTCCAAAGTAAAATATGAATATAACGTATATCTCGAAGTATTAAATCTAAAACTAGGGGAAGCTTCTTTATCAGTAAAGGCTCCAGGAAATATAGATGGAATAAATGTTTACCACTTAAATTTTAATGTTCGTACTACTAAGTTGGGAGACACAATATATAAAATTCGCAATAAAATTGATGTTTGGGTTAACCAGGAAACTCTAAATGTAGTAAAGCAAAATAAAAATATAAGGGAGCTTCGCAAAAAGAAGAATTCTGAAACTATTATTAGAAATCAGAAAGGAATCACAAATGGAAAGGAATTTATTGTAAAAGACAACGTTTTTGATCCATACTCACTAATATTAATTTTATCAGAATTTGATATACCAATTAATCAATCTAAAGAGTTTAATATCGTTGATGCTGGTAAAAGCAGAATAATAGAAATTAAAAATCTTGGTACTCAAACAATTAAAACACCATATGGAAACAAGCAGGGATATACTTTATCTCCGGTGAAAAATGGACAACCAGTTCTTAAAAATAAAGGTGATATGGAAGTAAGTTATGTGCCCATTAATGATACCTTAGTTCCAGCTAAGATATTGATAAAACTTGGTAGCGGGGTTATCGAATTAAGACTTAAAAAAATACGCGAATAATATCATTTAAAAGCAAAAACACCATTAATGATAATAGTATAAACATTCCTATTGATTGAATTCTTATCCTAGCCTTTACAGATAGTTTTCTGCCCATTAAAACTTCAATGAGTATTAAAGCAATATGCCCCCCATCTAATCCAGGTATAGGTAAAATATTTATATATGCAAGATTAACACTAATCAAAGCCATTAGAAAAAGAAAGGGTACTAAGCCTGCTTGCGCTGCTTGGCCTGCCATATCACCAATCATTATTACACTTCCAACCTCGTCTCGTGATACGTTTCCTTGAAAAATCATTTTCAGTGATGAAGTCATTAAAGTCATTGCCCAAGTCGTTTCATTGAAACCGTACACAACTGACTCTTGAAAATTTAATTCAACTGGAACTTGAGACTTTGATACACCCAATGTACCAACCTGTTGATCAACTCTACCTGTGGAAATATTTGGTCTAGATCCCAAAGAAGCTTCCAAAAATAATATTTCTCCACTTCGTTCTATAGCGATTGGTATTGTTTCATTTGGGTGTTGTGAAATATTTGCAACAGCTTCATTCCAAGTTTCAACCTCAACATCATCAATAGATATTATTTTATCACCAGCTATAATCCCAGCAAGCTCAGCCGATTGTTCTGGTACTACATAATCTATGACAGTGTCATTAGTTTCAACTCTTGTATCACCTTGCAGATTCCCAATTAAAACAAAAACAAAAAATGTTAATATCAGGTTCATAATGACACCTGCGCTCATCACCCATATTTTTTGCAAGGCATTTTTAGATTCAAGCTCATCATCAGCGCCTTTAAATTCGCTATCCATACTTTCATCTAAGATACCTTTCATTTTCACATATCCGCCTAAAGGCAGTAATCCAATTGTATATATCGTTTCTGAGGGTGTGTTGAATGAACTGAAAGTTGTGGAAAATACTTTTTTCCACTTAATTTTTTTATCCTGAAGGCCAAAAAAGAATATATCTACCACTAAACCCTTTTCCGTTTTTGTAAAATCAATAAAATTTGGTGGCATACCAACAGAGAAGCGCTCTACTCCGACACCGACGCTTCTTGCAGCCCAAAAATGTCCAAGCTCATGAACAAAAACAATTACGCCGATTAATACTATAAATGCTAATATATATATCATATTATTTTAATTAGGGTCCAAATATAATTGAATATTTTTATCTAAAATAAATAATTCTTCTAAAGAAGGTAAATCATCGGAAGCAAATTCATCAACAACTTCTTTAATTAAAGAGAATATTTCATTAAAAGAAATTTTTTGATCAAGAAATTTTTGAACAATGTAATCATTGGCCATGCTCATTGCTGCCACTCTATTTCCACCTAAGTTAATTAGCTCTTCAACAAGCGATAAAATTGGATACTTTTCTAGGTCTGGTTTTTTAAAATCTAAATTTAAATTATCAAAATCTAAGCTTCCTACAGAGGAATCTTTTCTTTCAGGAAAAGTTAATGCATACTGAATAGGAACTTTCATATCAGGCAAACCTAGGTGAGCTTTGTAAGAACCATCAACAAACTCAACCATTGAATGTACAACAGACTGTGGATGAATAGTAATTTGTATCTTATCAAGCTTTATATTGAATAGCCATAATGCTTCAACCAACTCTAATGCTTTATTCATCATTGTCGCAGAATCAATTGATATCTTTGCTCCCATGTCCCAATTGGGGTGTTTTAGTGCTTCGTTAGGTGTAATAGTATCAAATTCATGAATTGGTTTCTTAAGAAACGGCCCACCACTGCCAGTAAGAATAATTTTTTTTAATTCTTTTTGATTTTCACCGTTCAAGCATTGAAAAATAGCTGAGTGCTCACTATCAACAGGAATTATATTTACATTTTTTTCGTTTGCCAACGGCATAATAATATGACCTCCAAGCACTAATGACTCTTTATTACTTAAAGCGACATCAACACCGTTCTTAATTAATTCAACTGTAGGTCGTAAACCAGAAGTACCGACAATAGCATTAATTGCTAAATCTAAATTGCTAAATGGTATATTGCTTGAAGCATCATTACCAGTTATAAGTTCAATATTATTTTTTTTACATAGATTAAAAAGATTATGGGAAGAATCAATCACATCAATTGCAACAAAATCAGGTGAGTATTTTTTAGTTTGTTCAAAAAGAAGATCAGCATTAGAGTGGCAAGTAAGACCAATCACTTTGTGGGAATTATTTTTCGAAATTACATCTAATGATTGAATCCCAATCGATCCTGTAGAGCCCATTACAACAATATTTTTCATCAGAAGTATTAAATGATGCCTCGCTTACTAGAGTGATAAAAGTGAAGAATTTCATTGATATGCTTACTATCAGAAAGCTCTTCTTTGACTCTAGCAAGAGCATCTGATTGATTTAAATCAGATCTAAAAAGGTACCTGTAAGCTTTTTTAATTTCAGATTTTTCATCATCTGAAAAACCTCTTCTGCTCAAACCTAAAGAGTTAATACCAGAATATTGAACTGGATGTTTACCAGCAAGTATAAATGGAGGTACATCTTGTACAAGTTTTGAGTTTGCTGCCACCATAGCATGTTTTCCAATTTTACAAAATTGGTGCGCATTGCTTGCTCCGCCCAAAATTGCCCAATCATCAATTTCTACATGACCACCTAATGCAACTAGGTTTACTAAGATAACATTATTACCAATAATGCAGTCATGTGCAACATGAACGCCGGTCATAATTAATACATCTTCACCAATTCTAGTTTCTCCTGTTGCATTTGTTCCTCTGTTTAAAGTCACAAACTCTCTTATAATTGTTCTATCGCCAATAATTAATTTTGTATCCTCACCGCCAAATTTTTTATCTTGAGGAATTGCACCAATACTACTGTTATTTACTATGTGACAATCATTTCCAATCTCTGTAAACTGAGAAATGGTATTAAAATTACCAATCTTTACGTTGTCACCAATTATAACATTATCTTCAATTACGTTATAAGGTCCAATCTCAACATTGTTACCAATTTTGGCTGAGCTTGATATAATATTTGTTTGGTGTATCTTGCTAATTTTATCTCCTATCTTTCAACCATTGAGGCTAAAAATTCTGCTTTGGCTACAAGCTTATCATTAACATGACAAGTAGATTCAAACTTAAATGAATTTAACTTTTCATTTACTACTTTTGCATCTATAATAATTTGGTCACCTGGTATGACATTTGAATTAATTCTAAAATTGTTCACTTTTGATAAATAAACTAAATGATTTTCTGGATTATCAATAAAGTCCAGTATGATTAGACATGCTGATTGGGCCATTGACTCTAGTATTAGCACTCCAGGCATTATTGGCTTGTTAGGAAAATGTCCTGAAAAAAATGGTTCATTAATTGTAACATTTTTTAAAGTTTTAATTTCTTTTTTGTCCTTCTTATCAATAATCCTATCAACAAGTAAAAAAGGATATCGATGTGGAATCATTTCTAAAATGTAGTTTATATCTTTCATTTAAATTGTTCTTTAAATTCCTCTCTTAAGATTCGTGCAAACTCAACATTTCCTTTGTGTCCGCTTTTAATAGCAGTTACATGTCCTTTGATTGGCTTCCCTAGCAAAGCTAAGTCTCCAATCAAGTCCAATGTTTTATGTCTTACTGGCTCATTTTTAAACCTTAAATGCTGCGATTTATACAATCCTCGAGATCCTTGGTAGAATTTGATACCAAACTTATCCATAAAAAACTTTACTTCATCTCCATCTATATCTTTGTCAACAATGATTACTGCATTACCAACATTGCCGCCTTTAATTAATCCTTGCTTAGCCAGTTCTGTGACTTCGCTCAATAAACAAAATGTTCTAGCAGGTGCTATCTGCTTTTCATAGTTAGTATATGCATTTTGAATTGAACTGTATTGAACATCTAAATCTTCTAAATCATATTGAATCGTAAAAGTAGTTTTAAAACCATCAAATGGAACTGCTAGCACTTCAACATCTTTTTCTTCATCATTATAAACTACAGGCTTTGTGATTTCTAAAAAGTCAACAGGTGCATTCTGCTCAATGATTTCACCTTCTTTTAAAGCTGATACAAAATCTTTAGAACTTCCATCCATCACTGGAGGCTCTTTACTGTTTAATTCAATTAAAAGATTATTTACTCTCATACCAGCACACGCAGACATTACATGCTCAGTTGTATGTACTCTTACTCCATTCTCTTCAATTGTAGTACCACGTGTTAGATCGACTACATTATCTATATCTGGGGTTACAACTTTATCTCCTTTATCATTTCTAATAAATTTGATTCCAGTATTTTCATCAGCAGGATGAAAAGTAACAGTGCTTTGTACGCCTGTATGAAGCCCCACCCCAGTACATGATACAGAATATTTGATAGTTTTTTGTTTAGCTGGCATCTTTTTTTAATCTTTTTTCAAGTAATTCAAATCTTGTATAAATAGCATCTCTTTTTTGTTTCTCTTTAATAGGTCGCGCTGGATTCCCTGCATACATTTCAGAGCCTGGAAGTGATTTCAGAACACATGATCTTGCAGCAATTACTGATTTTTCGCCTAAAGTGATATGTGGACCTATGTCGCTCTTCCCAGCTATAGTTACAAAATCTTTAATTTTTGTACTTCCGCCAATAAAAACTCCTCCTGCAAATAAACATGCTTTCCCAATTGACACATTATGTGCAATATGTACCTGATTATCAAATTTACAAAAATCTCCAATTGTTGTATCTTGAACAGACCCTCTATCAATAGTACATGCAGCCCCAATTTCAACATCATTACCAATAATTACTGTTTTTATATGAGGAATTTTATGGTGTTCATTTCCAACTGTGTGATAACCAAAGCCATCACTTCCTATTACTGTCCCAGCATTAATAATGCAATTTTTTCCAAGAATGGTGTTATCATACAATACTACATTATCATAGATAACACTGTTGTCTCCAATTACACATCCAGCATTAATTTTCACACCATTTCCAATAAATACATTTTCACCAAGAACTACGTCTTGTTCAATAACTGAAAAAGCTCCAATGTGAAGGTTGTGTGGTTTTTCAACAGATTCATGTAGTTCAGAATGTTTGGAAATATTAAATACAGGAACAGGCCTATTATCAAAAAGATCCAAAATGGTTATCATAGCTAAGTATGGGTTTTCAACAACTATCCCAGCGTTTTCCTTTAAATCTTCATCAGAAGTAACAATAAATGCCGCAGCGCTTGATGAAGAAATTTCTTTTTTAAACTTAGGTAAGAATGCAAATGTTATTGATTTATTTGAAGCAGATTTTAAATCATCTACTGTCGAAATAGCAATACTACCATCACCAATCAACTTTCCATTTACTTTATCAGCTAACTCTTTAAGAGTAATCAAGTGCTAACCTTATTATTCAGATGACTGATTGGTCTTTCTAAGCTCGTATAGTACGTCGTCCGTTAAATCAATAGTTGGCTTTGTGTATAATGAAGCTTGAGATCCATCAATAATCAAATCAAAACCCTTAGATATTGCAACAGCATTTACAGCTGCTTTGAATTTTTCTACTAATTCAAATTCTAGTTGAGCTTGCTTTCTAGTGAGTTCACCGTTTGGTCCAACTTTAGATAATTGGTAGCTTTGCATAGAGTTGTTCATATCAACAATGTCTTGTTCTTTAGCTTTCTTAAGCTCTTCAGACATCATTAAGCTTTGCTGTTCATACTCTTTAACCATACTATCTAATTGAGTTGCCATTGATTGATATTCTTTTTGAATAACTTCTAGTTCAAGCTGTAATTGTTGCTCGACATCCTTAAACTCTTCAAAATCAAGTCTAATTTTTTCAGAAAACACGATACCAATCTTTTGTTGGGAAAAAGCAATTCCTGTTAATAATAATACTGTTAATATTTTTTTATACACTTTATTCTCCTTATTTAAAAAGTTTGCCCAAATGTGATAGTATATTCCCAACCTTGGGCTTCTCCATCGCCATTTATATCATCAAAACCATATCCCATATCAAAGCCTAATTTACCAATACCTGGCATAAAAAACCTAACACCAACTCCAGCAGACTTTTTCATTGAAATTGAGCTAAATCTATCAATGTAAAACGGCTCTGTCAATGCAGATGTATTCCACACATTCCCCATTTCTCCGAATGCCATTACATAAATTACAGGATTTTCAGAAAGTGGGAATCTAAGCTCTGTTACAAATCTGCCCATCGAATTACCACCGACTGCTTGACCTGAAACAGTTTGGGGCCCTATAGCATTATCAGGATAACCTCTTAATGCATTACCGTAAGGTATACCATTTCCTCCCATAATAAATCTTTCATCAAATGGAACAAACGATTGTATGTCATCACCAACATCTATGGTTTTAATAACGCCAAGTTTTACTGAATTATATAAAACAAACTTTGAAAAAGTAGGAGTAAACCAATCAAGAGTTAGCATATGCTTTTGAAAATTCTCATTTCCTCCAAGAAATCCACCAGAATAAGTATTCTCTAAAATAAATGTTGAACCATTGGTAGGGAATTCTGCTCTATTTCTACTATCTCTGGACAATACTTGCGATAAACTAATTCCTCTGGTTTTCTGTAGTCCACCAATATAATTATCTATATCAGATTGTGAACCTTCATATTCTTTTTGCATGAACTTTGCTGACCACATTACCCTAAAGAAATCATCTGGCCATTCTAATCTCCTACCAAAACTTGCTACTGCTCCTCCTACAGTAAAATCTAATGGAAAATAATAGTTTGTAGACGAACCTCTAAAAGAATAAAAAATAGATGCGCCTACAAGATAAGGGCTATCATTAATCATTGGGTCTTGGAAGCTAATATTTAATGATCTGTATTTTGAAGGCTCTTGCGTAGTATAAATTGAAAAATTGGTACCAGTACTTGCCCCAATATTTAGCTTTTGCCCCTTTCCTCTAAAATTATCAAACTCAACACCTGCCCCCCCAGTTATACCGTATTCACCCGTAAAGCCAAGGTTAGCATTGATTCTTTGCGTTGATTTTTTTTCCTCAACAACAAAATCAAGGTTTACTTTATCGTCTGATATTGGGGTTACATCAGGAATCACATTATCAAAATAATTTAAAATCCATATATCTCTTTGACTCCTCATCAGTTTAGATCTACTGAAAACATCTCCTGGATAAAGCTTTAATTCTCTTCTAATAACATTTTCTCTAGTTTTTTCATTTCCAGAAACAAAAATATTTTCTACATATACCTTATTACCTTCATTAAAAACAAACTTAACATCTAAGGAATCTTTTCCAGCAGGAGTAACTTCAGGTGTCACACTGCTAAAAATATATCCTTTATCTTGATAGGTACTCATCATATTTTCATAAACTGATTTGTCAAACTGTTCTTTGGAAAACATATCTCCAGATTGAATGCCCAGAAGTCTTTTTAACTCATCTTCTTCTGCAATTTGATTACCGTCAAAAATGAAGTTTCTAAAGAAATATTTTGGTCCCTCTTCAATATTTATTTGAAGGGTTAATGATGCATCGTCCTCATTAACAATTAAGCTATCGCTTAATACTCTAAAATCTCGATGACCTTCATTCTGATAAAAAGTTGATAATGTCTCTTTGTCTTCTGTAAATGTTTTAGGATCAAAATTCTTTACCCAAAATGTCCACCATTTTTTTTGCTTGGTATTTGTTAACTCTCTTCTGAGTTTTCTTTCTGAAAAACTTTTATTTCCATTAAAAGTTATATTCTTTAATCTGTATTTCGTGTTTTCATTAATAGTAAATAAAACGTCTCTTGGATAATCTACTCTTACGATTGTATCTTGAGGAACAACAACTGAAGAAGATATTTCTACGTTGAAATATCCGTCATCTTTATATATTTCCGTGATTTTTCTGACAGCTTTGTCAATTGAATTTGGCTTAATACGCTGCCCAGACCTAAGTTCAATTTTTTCTCTGAATCTTCCTTCTCGAACGGTCATACCCTCAAACAGAACCTGATTAAGAATTGGGCTCTCTGAAACTTTGATTGTTATTTCTACCCCATATTGTGATTCGTTGTTTAAAACAATATTTACATCCTCAAATAAGCCTAAATCCCATAATCTCGTAATTGCAGTAGAGATATCTGATCTTTGAATTTGTGTACCATCCCTTAGGCCAGCAGAATATTTGATCATTTTGTCAGAAGTAGTAGTATTACCTTCAACATTTACTCTGTAAAGAGTTACTTGCTGAGCAAATATCTGCGCGCAAAAACATAAAAATAGTATAAATATTTTCGCAAAATTCATTTTCTAAACTTTCCCAAATGTTCTATTTCTGTTATCATATTCTTTTAAAGCTTTTTCAAGTTCTGCTACATCAAAATCTGGCCAATTTTTATTACAAACATAAATTTCTGAATATGCTGATTGCCATAGTAAAAAATTGCTCAATCTATATTCACCCCCAGTCCTGATTATCATATCTGGATCTGGCAGTTCAGGGCAATATAAGTGATTTTTAAGGATTTCTTCATTAATAATTTTTACGTCCGATTTTATCAATGAATTGAATGCATCAACAATCTCTTGTCGTCCTCCGTAGCTAAGCGCTAAAGTTAAAATTAATCCTGTGTTATTTTTTGTTTTTTCTATTGTAGATAATACCCAATCCCTTGTTTTATCCGGCAAATCCTCTATTTTTCCTACGATATTAAACCTAATATTGTTCCTTAACATATTTTCAGTTTCTTTTTCAAGCATTGTAGAGAGTAAGACCATTAAAATATCTATTTCTTCTTTTGGTCTTGACCAGTTTTCTTTGGAAAAGGTATAAAGTGTAAGATGTGGTATTTCCTTTTTAACACAGTCATTTATGATTGTTTTTGCGGTTTGCGCTCCAGTTTCATGACCAAAAGCTCTTGGATGATTTTTTTGTTTAGCCCATCTACCGTTACCATCCATTATAATTGCAAGATGATTAATGGAGTTTTTACTCATGCTTCTCTTCAAGGCTCTGTGCAATTTTATTAAAAATTTCCGATACGGGGTGTTTATCGTTTGAGAAAACTAAAGGTTCCCCTTTATCAATAGATAACATTAGGTCTTCTGAATATGGAATTTGTCCTAAAAGTGGAACATTAAGACGCTGGCTTTCATTAAGCCCTCCTCCTTCTTTGAAGAGATGAAATTTGTAATTGAATGATTTGTCATCTTCAAGAGATATTTTCTTTTCGTTAATATACAGCTCAACATCAGATAAATCAGTATTTGAGAATTGAAGTTTTCCACTGATTTGCATAAATGACATGTTTTCTACTACTCCCAATAAAGGTGTTTTCACTTTACTAAACATATCTGCTCCTTTGCGAACATCAGTTAATGCAATATCATTTGGCGTTGTTACAATGATTGCTCCATCTAAAGGAATTTTTTGTGAAAGGGTTAGTTGAACATCTCCAGTACCTGGTGGAAGATCTAATATTAGATAATCTAATTCCCCCCATACTACATCTCTAAAAAACTGTTCAGTCATTTTAGCCACAAGAGGCCCCCTCCATACAACCGGAGCTTGATTTCCACTTATAAAACCAAAACTCATTAATTTTAAATTATCTTTTATCACTGGTATGATTTTTTGTTGATCATTTACCTCTGGATTTTCAACAATTCCCATGGTGATTGGTAAAGAAGGGCCATAAATATCTAAATCTAACAGTCCTGTTTTATGTCCTGCTTTTGATAATGCTGCTGCTAAATTTAATGCAATAGTAGATTTTCCTACACCGCCTTTTCCGCTTGCAACAGCAATAATATTTTTAATATTTCCTTGGACGTTTGCATCCTTATTGCTTGTATCAACAGTTTTTCTGGGTGCTTGATCCAAAACTTTAATTTTAATCTCAAAACTATCTACTTTAATATTATCAGATATTTCCTGAACCAGTTGATTCTTTTTTTCTTCATTTGAGGAAGAAATAGCAAGAATTATTGTGATGGTACTTTGATCAATAACAACATCTTTAACCATTCCAAAGGAAACAATATCTCTATTAAACCCTGGATAGTTAATTTGTTTGAGTTGATCTAATATTTGATTTTTATCCATTTACTATATTATTGTATGATTGTAAAAATAGATAACGAATGTATAAAATGTTATAAAATTATCAATTTATCTTTCTTGACCAAAAAAAGAATAATTTTTATCGATTGATGGCTCATACTCTTCAGGCACTTCGTCTTCATCGTAAATAGCATCAACAGGACATTCTGGCTCACAAGCCCCACAATCTATACATTCTTCTGGATTAATATATAATTGTTTATTGGTAGCGTCGTAACCGTCTTCTTTTGCCTCTTCGCCTGATCCTTCAGGGTCATCAGGACCATGAATGCAATCAACAGGGCAAACCTCAACACATGCTGTGTCGCATGTTCCAACACAAGGATCTGTTATAATGTATGTCATAATTAAGTTAATTATACGTAGTTTCGGTCCGATGTTCAAACAAAAAAACTTAAATTTATTTTTACTGTCAGTACCGTTGATGAATTCAATAGCCAGGGCTATTTATGATGTAGCATTTATATGGCTTGTTTTAGAATTAACCAACTCTGAAAGAATTACTGGTTTAGTTGCAATGACATCTTATTTACCGGCTATACTTTGTGGACTATTCATTGGAGCAATTGTTGATCTTTTTTCAAAAACTAGGATGATATCTTTTGCAACAATAATGCAGGGATTGATTTTGACGCTAATACCAATACTATTTTTTTTTGATATAAAATCCGTTTGGGTTATTGTTTTAATTGCATTTTTTCATAATGCTTTTGGGTTACCGATGGTGCCCGCGTTTAATGCATACCTACCAACGCAAATTGAAAAAGATGGTCTTTTAAAAGCAAACTCAATTGTAAATATTTCTTGGCAAACAGCTGTATTAATAGGACCAATTATTGCTGCCCAACTATTGACTGTCTATGATGTCGAAAATTTATTTCTTTTTTGTCTAGTTTTTTATTTTATAGCGGCTTTCATTACTTCTCTTGCTCCTAAAGATGAAGTTGAAAAAGAAGAAATCAACTTTAAGAAGATTTTTAACAAAACAAAGGAAGGTATATTATATCTTAAAAAACATACAACCTTTGCTTTCATAATCTTATTAACTTTGCTGAGCAACCTATTTGTTATGGGTCCTGCTATTGTTGGTATACCAATTTTGGTTAAACTTTATTTAGGGGGTACAGCCTCTGATTTTGCGCTTGTTGAAGCTTTTGTTGGTCTTGGTATGCTCATAGGAACTGCCACTGTTTATAAAATTGGTCACAAGTTCAATCATGGAACCTTATTTCTTTTGGGTCTATTTATCGATGGAGCAAGTTTTTGCTTTTATTACTTTATTGAAACTATGACACAATTAAATTTTTGGTCATGTGTGCATGGCATAGGGATTCCTTTTTTAATTATTTCAAGAGTATCTATTATGCAAAAGAACATACCAGAGAAACTACTGGGTAGAATCTTTGCAATCATTTCTGTTTCCATCTTAAGTATGACAGCAGTTTCAAGTGGCATTATAGGTTTTTTGGCTGAATTCATGAGTATTCATGAAATATTTTTATTGTTTGGTATACTAGCTGGATTATGTGGTATTGCAGGAGTGTTACATCCCAAAGTTAGATACTTAAACTAGAAGTTCTGATATTCTTTCCTTTGTTAAATCTCTTAATTCTTCAACTGACATATCTTTATAGTCTTGTGGAGTAATTGGTTCTCCAAACACTGTGGTAAGCTTACCTGGATTGACAATCCAGCTATTTCTGACATTTGCTCTGTAGGCGCCAATTAATCCAACAGGAACAATCGATGCTACATTTGTACTTTTTGCAAAATGGAATACACCTTTTTTGAATTCACCTAATTCTCCAGTGAGTGTCCTTTGACCCTCTGGAGATAATATCATAGAATCCCCATCTTCAACCAAAATTTTTTCTGCTGCTTTGAGGGTTTTAATAGCTTTGTTTGTATTATCATGCGTTACTGCGTAGGCGCCATATCTTTTAGCAAAAAAACCAAATAAAGGCCATTTGAATACTCCTTCCCAGCCAATCGCATTGATATAGTAAGGGATGGATCCTCCTAACATAAAAACATCGAACATAGATTCGTGATTAAACATAAAAATATATGGACCATTTTCTTTTTTAGGTGCTTGACCTTTAACACTAAACTGCTGAAAAGAGACTAACATTAACAGCTTGCTTGAAAAAGGTATTAAGGGGTAGTATGCGTTCCTCATATGCGTAAAGTATGAGCAAACAATACCTGTTATTAAAAACAAGGTAAATAATGGTAAGAATAAAATAAATACTATTGCAGATATTATTGTTTTTATCATTCCGGCTATTTTAATTGAACTTTTTAAGAATATCTAACATTTTATGATTTGCTTTTGGCAGTGGGAAGTTCAAAATATCTTTCATTCTAATCCACTGGTGTTCTTGGGATAGATTGAGATGTTTTATTGACTTAGGAAATGATATAAACAAAGAAATATTAACTCCAAAATGTGAATATTTATGTGATACGTTTCCTAGAAAAAGTGGATTTGATATGGTTAGATTTGTTTCCTCTTTAACTTCGCGTATAATTGCATTTACAGCTGTTTCATTTTTTTCAATTTTCCCTCCAGGAAATTCCCACAAACCAGATAAAAACTTAGTGTTCTGTCGTTTTGTAATTAAAACTTTATTTTGATATTCAATTACTGAAATAGCTACATCATATATAGGTATTTTTTTTGAAGCTTTTGGTGTTGGGTATGATGTTGGCGATGAATATGCATATGCTTTACATATACTTTTTAGAGGACATTCATTGCAATGTGTGATATTTGCTTTACATAAAGAACTTCCTAAATCCATTAATGCTTCATTATAATCTCCAGGATTTTTAGGGCATTGATTTTCTTCTAAAAATCTTATAACTCTTTTTTGATTTCTTTTTGTTTTTGTCTTCAAACCTAAAATTCTATAGCCAATTCGCTCAAGGTTTGTATCAATACCAACTAAGTTTTTTTTAAATGCAATTGCTAGAATAGTTTTTGCAGTATAATCACCAATGCCTGGTAATTTAATTAAGTCATCATAATTATTAGGGAAAGATGATTTGATTAATTTTGCAGCATTAAACATATTTTTACATCTAGAATAATATCCAAGCCCTTCCCATATTTTAATTACATCATCAAATTTGGACTCTTTAAACGAATTTAACGTGGGATATTTTTTTATCCATTTTTTGTAGTACGGTATGACAGTTTTGACTTGGGTTTGTTGCAACATTATTTCTGAAACCCAGACACGGTATGGAGATCTCCCGTGTCTCCACGGAAGATCTCTTTTATTTAGATAAAACCAGTTTAGTAGCTCGTTGTGCATCACAAGCTACAATTTAATAATTTAACTACAAGTTGTATCTATTAAAGCAGCGCATGCTTTATATGGGTCAACATTTGATGCGGGCCTTCTGTCTTCTAAATATCCCTTACCATCATTTGCTACTCCCATAGGAATTCTAATTGATGCACCTCTATCGCTTACGCCATATTTAAATTCATTGATGCTACATGTTTCATGATCTCCAGTTAAACGCTCCTCATTAGCATCTCCATAAACTGCTATATGTTTATCAACGTTTTGCCCGAGTTTTTCACATGCTTCTTCAATTACTTTCAACCCTCCGTCAGCGCGCATAGATTCTGTACTATAGTTGATATGTGCTCCAGAACCATTCCAATCACCTTTTATTGGCTTTGGATGTAGTTCTACTCTTAGGCCATATTCTTCACCAACTCTTTCAAGTAGCCATCTTGCTACCCATAATTGATCACCTACTTCTAAAGCAGGTAAAGGTCCTACTTGATATTCCCATTGTCCCAACATTACTTCAGCATTGATTCCTGAAACCTCTAGCCCTGCTTCTAGACATAAATCCAGGTGATCTTCTACCATTGAGCGAGCAGCAACATCTTCAGATCCAACGCTGCAATAATAAGGTCCTTGAGGCCTTTCAGGAAATCCTTCTTCTGGCCATCCTGCTGGTTGCTTACCGTCCATAAGTGTATACTCTTGTTCAATACCAAACCAAGGTTTATGTTCTTTAAATTTTTCTGCAATCTCTACTAAAGCAGCCCTAGAATTTGATTTATGAGGTGTACCATCAGGATTGCAAACTTCATTCATCACTAAAATATTTTCCCCGCCACGAATTGGGTCCGGACACATCCACACTGGTTTTAGTAAACAATCACTATCTCCTCCATCTGCCTGTAATGTGCTTGACCCGTCAAAACCCCAAGTTGGTAGTTCAGAAACTGAAGATACTGCTCTATCCAATACTTTAGTTTTTGATCTTAAATTGGCAGTCGGCTCATATCCGTCAATCCAAATATATTCTGCTTTTACCTTCATTTTTACCCCTTTTTTGAAAAATTGAAATATTAATAACCACAAAATATATTTATAAAAATAGTAAAAAAGAATTAATTATTTATCTATTTACTATTTTTTGCCTAATATATTAAGGTCAATTGATGTTTCTTCCTTATATGTAGAAAGAACTAAGTTAGATTGAGTTCTTGAAACTCCAGGCCAATTTTGTATTTCATATAAAAGATCTTCAAGTGCCTGTGAATTTTCTACCCTTACTTTCAAAATATGTGAACCCCCTCCAGTAATTGAATGACACTCAAGGACAGCTTTACAGTTGTTAGCTTCTTCAACAAATTTTGAATAGTGGTCAGAGTGTTCACTGACAATAAAGACAAACGCTGTTAAATCTAATCCCGCTTTTTTATGATCTAAAATAGCAGCAAATTTCTTTAAAAGACCTTTTTCAGAAAGTTTTTTTATTCGTTCACCAGCAGCAGGTATTGAGAGCTTTACTTTTTTTGCTATTTCACTTACGGATGCTCTTCCATCCTCTTGCATGATTTTGAGTATCAATATATCAGTTTTATCTATCATAATTAAAATTTTTAACTCAAATTACAAATTAATTTATAAATTATTGTTAAAGCATTAAATATAGTTAATGAATTAATGTTTTACAAAAAAACTAATTATGGCAAGAAAAATTGATATAGAAATTTTATTGGAAAGAATTGAAGCATTAGAATCGAGGTTAGATAAGCTTGATCCAGTAAGCAAAAGGAAGCTTCCTAGTAAAAAAGATCAAATTAGTGATATTAAAAATAACCTTGATGAATGGGCTCAGAAATTTCCGTCAGTTGATATTGAGTTTGAATTATTAAAAATGCTCGATTGGCTTCAGGCTAATCAAAAACGCAAAAAAGACTATAAGGCTTTTTTTAGAAACTGGCTCAGAAAAGCATCCAACTCTATTGAAAAAGAAGTTCAAGATGTGTATCGCTATATTTATGGCTGTAGTACCGATCAGAACTGTAAACACCAAGAGTCCGAATACAAAGATATGGTTATCTTTTGTAACAAGTGTAATTCTCAGAAAAAGATTATTAAGTCTGTAAGAGCTTAGTCTTCTTTTTCAACTGTAAGAGTGAAGCTTGCAGACATTTCTTTTGTGAACATAATATTAACTTTATGTTCGCCTAAAGTTTTAATTGGGGAAGATAAATCAACATATTTTTTATCTATGGTAATACCATTTTCCTCTAAAAGCTTTACAATATCAAGCTTAGTTACAGAGCCAAAAAGCTTACTGTCTTCTTCAGATTGCATTTTAAGAGATAAGCTTAGGTCTTCAACTTGTTTCAATACAGATTCAAGTTGATCCTTTTCTCTTTCTAATTTTCTTTCTTCAACTCTTTGAGCTTCTTCAATGCTCTTTTTCTGTTGCTTGGTAAACAGAATAGCAAGTTTCTGAGGCATTAAGTAGTTCCTAGCATATCCAGATTTTACTTCAACAACATCACCCTGCTGTCCTAGATTTTGTACATCTTCTTTTAAAATAACTTTCATTTTAATCCCTATCTACTGCAGCAAATGGAAGTAATGCAATATTCCTTGCTCTTTTAATTGCCAATACAAGCTTTCTATGCATTTTACTACTTGTACCAGTAACTCTTCGTGGAGTTATTTTTCCTTGATCATTTATAAATTTTGTTAAGAGCTTAACATCTTTATAATCGATTTCTTGAATGTTATTCCTTTTAAAATAACAGGATTTTTTTCTACTTGATAACATTAATTCTCCTCCTGTACTTTGCCTTCTTCTTCAACACTTACTTCTTGTTGTGCTTCTTCAGAAGGCTTTTCATCTAATTTGATGATCATGTATTTCATAACCTCTTTATTCAGATTTAAAAATACTTTAAATTCGTTTACAAAGTTTGCATCTTTAAATTCTGTATTTAGCAATACAAAGTTTCCATATTTATGTTTTTTAACGTTATATGCTAATTGTTTTTTGCCCCAAAAATCGTGATTAACGATTCCATGTTTCTTCTTTTCGACAAAGCTAGAAACTTCGCTCATTACTCCAGCAATTTGTTCTTTGCTAAAGTTTGGGTTTAAAATATATAGTACTTCATAATAATTCATTATTTTCTCCATTATATAAGTGGTGCAATTACAAGCGATACCACTGATATTAATTTGATTAAAATATTTAGTGATGGTCCCGCTGTATCTTTAAAAGGATCCCCAACTGTATCACCAACAACTGCAGCTTTGTGTGCTGTACTACCTTTTCCGCCATGATTACCAGATTCGATGTATTTTTTCGCATTGTCCCAAGATCCACCAGCATTTGACATAAAGATTGCCAGTAAAACACCAGTTACTGTCACTCCAGCTAAAATTCCACCAAGCATTTCTTTTTGACCTAATACCAAGCCAAATATAATTGGTGTGAATACTGCCAATGCTCCAGGTAACACCATTTTATTGATTGCAGCTGTAGTAGCAATATCAACACATTTAGCATAATCTGCTTTTGCTTTTCCATCAAGCAAGCCTTTTATTTCTCTGAATTGTCTTCTAACCTCTTCAATCATTTCAAAAGCAGCATCTCCAACCGCCTGCATTGCAAGAGCTGAAAATACAAATGGTAATGATGATCCGATTAATAGACCTGCCATAACTTGAGGATTATTGATATCTAATGTTAAACCACCAACTGTTTCTCTAAATGCTGCAAAAAGCGCTAAAGATGTTAAAGCAGCAGAACCAATCGCAAAACCTTTACCAATAGCTGCGGTAGTATTACCCACAGCATCAAGTTTATCAGTTCTTTCGCGAACTTCTTTTGGAAGTTCTGCCATTTCAGCGATACCGCCTGCATTATCTGCAATTGGACCATAAGCATCGACTGCTAATTGAATTCCAATTGTTGATAGCATACCAAGCGCAGCTAAAGCAATACCATATAGATGAGCAAAGTGATATGCTCCAAGAATGGAAAGTGCAATTACTAATACTGGCAAGGCAGTTGAAAACATTCCATTAGCTAAACCGGAAATAATATTCGTTGCTGAACCAGTTTCACTTGAAGCTGCGACATTCTGTGATGGTTTTTGATGATCAGAAGTATAATACTCTGTTAATACTCCGATTAAAATTCCTGAAACCAAACCTACTAGAGTAGCAAGAAATAAATCAAGCGCTTGTACATTCTGGTATCCATCAGCTAAAGCGACAGGATTTTCGATTAGTCTACCAATCAAAAAGTAACTAACCATCGTCATTACAGCTCCTGAGCCAAATACTCCGATATTTAGTGCTGTTTGAGGATTTCCTCCCTCTTTTGTTTTTACAAAAAATGTACCAAAAATAGAAACTATAATTCCAGCTGCTGCTAAAAATAATGGTAGAAATACTAGACTTTTTTCTCCAGCTGTTGCTGCTAAAACCATAGCTCCAATCATTGAACCTACATAAGATTCAAAAAGATCTGCACCCATTCCTGCAACATCTCCGACATTATCACCTACGTTGTCAGCAATCGTTGCCGGATTCCTTGGGTCGTCTTCCGGTATACCTGCTTCTACTTTTCCAACTAAATCTGCACCAACATCGGCAGCTTTAGTATAGATTCCACCACCTACGCGGGCAAATAAAGCAATTGATGAAGCGCCCATTGCAAAGCCAGAAACTTTAGTCATTACTAATGAAAAGTCTGCATTACCATTTAAGCCTCCATATAAATAGAAAAGTAGGGATAATCCTAATATTCCTAAACCTACGACATTCATACCCATAACAGCACCACCACTGAAAGCAACCGAAAGCGCCTTACTTAAGCTGTTTCTTGCAGCTTCAGTTGTTCTGTGATTTGCTAATGTTGCAACTCTCATACCTAGAGCACCAGCTAAACCGCTACAGATTGCACCTACAATAAAAGACAGTGCTACTTCTGTAGTGTTTGACGATATATTTACCCAATATAATAGTGCTGCAACTGTTAAAACAAATATTGTTAAAACTTTATACTCTCTTACAAGAAAAGCGGTGGCTCCTTCGCGAATTGCTAAGCCAATTTCTTGCATTTTTTCATTTCCTGGATTCTGATCAGATATCCATTTACTTCTCATTAACCCAAATACAACTGCCAATAAACCTGACAGTGGTATTAAATAGAATAGATTTTCCACTATGCTACTCCTATAGTTTGATTATTATAATTATTCATTGTGAATTCTTCACCATTATCTAAAAGTGACTGCATTGCTTCATTTGCAAAAATTAAGACCTCATCAACCAATGAATTAAAACGCTTATTAAATGGTTTTAAAACATATTTTTCAGAAGGTCTTTTGTAATCAGAGGCTGCTATTCCAACTTTTAATCTTTTAACTTTGTCGCTTGATACATATTGTAAGACGGATTTCATTCCGTTGTGACAACCATCACCCCCATCAGAACGAAATCTTATTTCTCCAAGCGGAAGATCTACATCATCAAAAATTATTACCAGATCTTCTTTTTTTGCCTTATAAAAATTCAAGACTTCATTAATAATAGCCCCGCTATTATTCATACCAGTTGTTGGTTTAATGAGCATAAAACTAGATCCTTTTTTTGCAACAAAATAATTTCCTTTCCCAGGCTTAAACTCAAGACCATATTTTTTTGCAAAACTATCTAACACCCAATAACCAACATTATGTTTGGTATTGTGGTACCTAGTTTCATGATTACCAAGTCCGACAAAAATTATCATTATCCCTCATCTCCAGACTCATCTTTTGCTTCTTCAGAGCTCTCATCTGTGGCTTCATCTTCTGCAGGCTTTTCATCCGCGTCAGAAGATTCATCCATTTCACTGCTTTCTGTATCTTCACCCACTTCTTCTTCTTTTTCTTGTTTAGGCTCTTGCACTGAAACTACTGCAATATCTTCAGCTGTTAACATTTCAACATCTGTTGGAAGAGTAATATCTTTAACAAAAAGATTTGTGTTCATTTCCATATCTGTTACATCAATTTCAAGGAACTCAGGAATCTCTGCTGGTTTACATTTAATGGTTACTGAGTTTAGCATTTGAACCAACAGTCCTCCAAGTTTTACTCCCTGGGCCTCTCCAGAGCTTCTAACAGCCACTTCAAGAGAAATCTTCTCATCTTCTTTTACTTTTTGAAAATCTACGTGAATGATTTCATCTGTAACCGGGTGATACTGGATTTCCTTTACTAAGACAAATTGATTTTTATCCTCAACATTAACCTCAAAAATCATTTGACCTGTTCTAAGTGCTTTATTTAAACTTATTTTATCAACAGAAAGAGGTGTTGCCTCTATTCCCGAATGATAAACAACTGCGGGCACCTTATTTTGCAATCTAGCTCTTCTAGCTGCTGATGTGCCGTGTTCTTTTCTAATATCTACATTTAATTTTTCAAATTTACTCATGTTACTTTCCTAAATAGTTGACTGACTGATTCACCGCTATGAATCCTGTTAATTGTTTCTGCAAAAATTTTTGCAGATGAAATAGTTTTAAGTTTTTCGCAATTATTAATGTGTGACATATCTATTGTGTCTGTAATAAATATAGAATCAACAATATCATCTGATAATTTTTCAATTGCATTGGAAGATAATATGCCGTGTGTTGCAGCCACAGTTACTGATAAAGCTCCTTTTTCTTTAGCTACTTTAGCAGCATTAGAAATAGTGCCGGCAGTATCAATCATATCATCAATGATTAATACATGTTGATTTTTTAACTCTCCAACGACAGATACAACTTCAGATTGATTATGTGCGTTTCTTCTTTTATCAATGAGAGCAAAACTCATACCTAATCTTTTGGCATAAGATTGTCCTAACTTACTTGATCCCATATCTGGGATTAAAACTGTAAAATTGTCATCAGATGATAAATCTTTGAAATGTTTTTCCAATTCAGGCATTAAAACGAGGCTACCGTAAATATTGTCTACAGGTTTGGATGAAAAGCCTTGAATTTGTGTTGAATGAAGATCCATAGTGACAACTCTATCTGCTCCTGCTTTAATAAAAATATCCATCATGACTTTGGCAGAAATTGGAACTCTTGGCTCGTCTTTGCGGTCTTGTCTTGAATATCCAAAGTATGGCATTATCACATTAATTCTTTGGGCACTAGCTCTTTTTGCTGCATCAATAAGTAACGCTAATTCTATGATATTATCTGCAGGCGCGTTAGTAGACTGAACAAGATAAACGTCATTGCCTCTAAGGTTTTCCTCAAATTTTACCCAAATTTCTCCATCACTAAAGCGTTTAATAGATAATTCACCAAGAGATACACCACACTCTGCTGCAATCTTAGTTGCAAGCTGAGGATTGCTAGATCCTGCGAATATTTTTTTTACATATTTACCCATAATTTTGTTGGGGAGCAGGGACTCGAACCCCGACTGCCTGGACCAAAACCAGGTGTCCTGCCAATTAGACGACTCCCCAAAAATTAAATTGGATTTACATAGTAAGTTGAGTATTGGGGACTAAAGAAAGATTGTGCTTTAAGCAAATCTTTTTTTGAGGAAAATATTCCAAACACAGTCGAACCCGTACCCGACAAACTGGCATATATTGCACCTAAATCCAATATTTTTAATTTTATTGCGCCAATTTCTGGATGTGTTTCAAAAACGTACATCTCAAAATCATTTTTAAATAGCTTAGAATTAAAACTATAATTATTTAATTCTCTTAATAATTGCGACAAGTTAATGTCCATATTTTCATTTAACAAATGGTTTTTTAAATGACCAAAAGCCTCTTTTGTACTGATTTTAATACCTGGGTGAACTAATAAAATATGTTTGGGTACTTTTATATTTTGGATAACATCAAGAGCTTCTCCTCTCTGACTGCCAAATTGCAGTCCCCCGTTTACAAAAAAAGCAGAGTCGGAGCTAATCTTGCTTGCCATTTTAGATAATTTTTGGTTGCTTAATTCAAGCTTGAAAAGATTATTCAATCCCACTAATACTGCAGTTCCGTTACTGGATCCTCCACCAAGACCAGCATTTGTAGGTACTGTTTTTTTAATAGAAATACGTACATTGGGCATGTCAGGATACTGTGCTTTCATTACATTAAATGCTTTTGTTCCAAAATTATCTTTCTCTATAATAGTACCACAATCTGTTGTGCATGAAAAATTTTTGTCTTCTATCATTTTGATTGTATCACAAAGATCTATCTCTTGAAATAATGTTGAAATATTATGAAAGCCATCACTTCTTTTATTGTGGACGTGCAGCCCTATATTAATCTTTGAAGTTGATTTTATTTCCATCGTTTTAGAGAAATAATTACTTCTGCTCCCCACCCATTTTTCATATCTATAAAGCTCAGCCCGTTACTTGTGATACCTTTGATAGATATTTGGCTTTCAGAAATTTTTAATATTGGAGCTAATGTTGAAGCTATTTTTGATTTGTATTTTGAGATTTTTGGGCTGTTCAATACAACTGAAGCATCAATATTCTCAATGCTAATATTTTCGGGAATTAATGATATTATTTCTTCTAATAATTTAATGCTCGAAATATTTTTATTTTTGGGGGTATTAGGAAAATGTTGTCCTATATCACCCAAATTTAATGCCCCGCATAATGCATCTATAATAGCATGCGTCAAAACATCTCCATCCGAGTGTGCAACAGATTTTAAGTTACATTTAATTTTATAACCCCCTATTGTAATGCCAGTTCCTTTTTCTAAAGAATGACAGTCAAGACCAAGCCCAAAAAAAACATTATCTATCAAATTTATTGAAATCACATCTATATCTTCTTTTGTTGTAATTTTTGTATTCAAACTTCTATTTTCACAAATTTTTACCTCATAACCACATTCTTCAACTAATGAAGCTTCATCTGAATATTCATCGATGTTATCTAACTTTCTGTCATAAGCATCATGAAGAATTTCTTGATTAAATACTTGTGGTGTTTCTGCAGTCCATAAGGTTGATCTATCTACAGTAAACTTTGTTTGCCCTGCCTTCACAGATTTTACCGTTTCATTAATTTTTTTTGCTAGCACAACCGCATCTTCCTTTTTTGAGAAATGTACAAGGTTTAGAATTATTTGTGTTGAGATCAAAGGCCTTGCTGCGTCATGAATAAATATTTTATTTTTCTCATTTTCTGTAATTTTGGAAAATGCATTATAAACAGATTGTGATCTTGTATTTCCTCCTTCACAAACTATTATATCTTTATACCTATCTTCGTTTAATTGGTTAAGTATAACACTGAGCAATTTTTTTGGAACAGCTAATATTATTTGAGAAAAACATTCTGAATCAAGAAAAGCATCAATAGAATATTTATATACAGGCTTATTGTTTATCGTTTCTACTTGCTTATAAGAGCCGAATCTTTCTCCTGATCCTGCTCCAACTATAATTGCGATATTTTTCATTTTATGTGATCAGCATTGAGTCCCCGTAGCTCAAAAATCTATAGTTTTTTTGTTTAGCTACTTTGTATGCATCCTTTATGAATTTATATCCTCCAAAAGACGAGGTGAGCATCAATAACGTGCTTTCTGGTTGATGAAAATTTGTGATCAGTCCATCTACTATTTTAAACTCATGAGGGGGGTGAATAAATTTATTTGTCCAACCTTTTTTAGGAGATATTTGAAATCCAGAAACATTTACAGTCTCTAATGCTCTAACAGTTGAAGTACCAACTGCAAATATTCTTCTTCTTTTTCTTTTTGCTTCATTGATTGCTACAGCTGTACTGGGAGAAACTTCAAAATATTCTGAGTCCATATGGTGCCTATTTAAATCCTCCACCTGCACTGGCTTAAATGTTCCAAGACCTATATGTAAAGTGATGTAGTAAATATTCACGCCCTTTTTTTCAAGTTTTTTGAGTATTTGAGGCGTAAAGTGAAGTCCTGCAATAGGGGCTGCAACTGCACCTCTTTTTTCGGCATATACTGTTTGGTATCTTTCTTTATCACTAGCTGTTGCTGGTCTTTCAATATATGGTGGCAAAGGAGGGTGGCCAAGCTTATCTAAAATGTCGTCAAAATTGCCTTTCTCGAACTCAAATCTTACCACTCTTCCGCCTGAAACAGTATTATCAATAACGTCGCAAAAAAGACCATCAGATAAAATCAATTTATTACCAATTCGCACCTTTCTTGCTGGTTTAACAAGAACCTCCCATAGACGATCACCGAGCTCTCTTAAAAGAAATATTTCAACTTTTGCATCAGTCCTATCTTTGGTTGCATAAAGCTTTGCTGGAAATACTTTAGTATTATTTAAAATTAATAAATCGTTTTTTTGAAAATAATCTGTAATGTCTGAAAACTTTTTATGTTTAATGGTTTGCTCTTCCCTATTCAAAACCATCATTTTTGATCCATCTCTTTTCTGTTTTGGTTTTTGGGCAATAAATTTTTTTGGTAATTGGTACCTAAAATCGCTCAATTTATACTTTTTCTTTTTTTCTATCATACAGCTTTAGTTTTCTCCTTATTTTTTTAAATCAAATAAAGCATAGGCTTTATCAGTCGCAATTCTTCCTCTAGAGGTTCTTTCAATGAAACCTTCTTTAATTAGATAAGGTTCATAAACATCTTCAATTGTTTGAATATCTTCGTTAATTGAGATTGCTAATGATTTTCCACCTGTTGGTCCACCGTTATAATTAACAATAAGATTTTTTAAAATTTTACGATCCATGTTTTCTAATCCATTTTCATCAATACCAATACTATCAAGTGAGCTCCTAGCATCTTCAACCTTAATTTCTTTGACATTTTTTACCTGAGCAAAATCTCTAACTCTTTTTAAAACCCTATTGGCTATTCGTGGTGTTCCTCTTGATCTTCCTGCTATTTCTATCAACGCATCATCTTGTACACTCATTTCTAAAATCGATGCTGTTCTTTTTAATATTTTGAAGATTTCGTTTTTTTGGTAAAAATCCAATCTAAAAATTGCACCAAATCTATCTCGCATCGGTGTAGAAATATTTCCTAGTCTGGTTGTTGCACCAACTAACGTAAACGGCTCTAAGTCAATCCTTACTGTTCTTGCATTGGGTCCTGAGTCTATTAAAATATCAATTTTAAAATCTTCCATTGCAGAATAAAGGTATTCTTCAACTGTAGTATTAACTCTATGTATTTCATCTATGAAAAACACATCTCTATCTTGAAGATTGGTCAACATTCCTGAAAGGTCTCCTGGTATTGATATAACTGGACCCGAAGTAGATAAAAACCCTTTTTCAAGCTCTGTGGCAATAATATTTGAAAGTGTTGTCTTCCCAAGTCCTGGGGGGCCATATAAAAGTATATGGTCTAATGCTTCCCCTCTTTGTTTTGCTGCGGTTATATAAGTTTTTAAAGATTTAACAATGGATGCTTGCCCAATGAAATCATCAAAAAGATTTGGTCTGATTTGTTTATCAAAATTTTTTTCTTCGTTCGAAGATATAACTATTTTTTGTTCATCGGTCACGATATACTAAGATAAATAGGGAATGCCCGTTATCCAAAAAATTATTTTAGAACTTTTTTAAGAAATTTTCCTGTAATTGAGCTTTTGTTTCTAGATATCTCTTCCACTGTTCCTTGAGCAACAACTGTTCCACCACCTTCTCCACCCTCTGGTCCGAGATCAATAACCCAATCAGCGCATTTCACTACATCCAAATTATGTTCGATTACAATGATAGTATTACCTTGATCTACAAGTTTTTGTAAAACAGATAATAACATTTGAATATCATCAACATGTAATCCTGTTGTTGGCTCATCAAGAAAATATACGGTATTTTTTGTGCTTGTTTTTGATAGTTCAGTAGAAAGTTTAATTCTTTGTGCCTCTCCGCCAGAAAGAGTTGTAGCCTGTTGTCCCAACTTTATATATCCCAAACCAACATCATGTAATGTGTCCAATCTTTTTTTAATAGGCTGTATGTTTTTAAAAAATACTCTAGCATCTTCTACTGACATATTTAATATATCATCAATGTTTTTATTTTTATATTCAATTTGTAAGGTTTCTTTGTTATACCTTTTACCATTACAATCGTCGCAATTAACATAAACATCTGGCAAAAAATTCATTTCAATTTTTATAATGCCTGCTCCTTGACAGGATTCACATCTACCACCTTTTACATTAAAAGAAAACCTTCCAATCTTATAACCCCTTATTTTTGCTTCCCTGGTTTGCGCAAATAAATCTCTAATATGAGTAAAAATTCCAGTATAAGTAGCGGGGTTAGATCTTGGGGTTTTACCAATTGGTTTTTGATCTACATTTATCACTCTTTCAATTTTATCTGTTCTTACAAGATTTTTAAATGGAAGCATGTCTTTTACACCAAAATTCACCATGTTAGATAGCGCTGGATAGAGGGTTTGATTAATCAGAGAGCTTTTCCCACTTCCTGATACACCTGTAATAGCAATGAGCCTCTCATATGGAAAACTGACATCTACGTTTTTCAAATTATTGCCAGAAGCGCCAATAATTGAAAAATGATCAAAGGTTGTAGTTCTATAATTTGGTAAAGAAATAAATTTTTCTCCTGATAAATATTTACCTGTTAAGCTTTTTTTATGTTTTGTTATTTGTTCTAGCTTGCCTGAAAAAACAACTTCTCCGCCATGAAATCCAGCCTTTGGCCCCATATCAATAATTTGATCAGCTGATTCTATAGTATCTAAATCGTGCTCAACCACTATTACTGTGTTACCGATTTCTTTAAGTGATTTTAAAGTATCAAGCAGTCTATCATTATCTCTGGGGTGTAAACCAATGGACGGTTCATCCAACACATACAACACTCCAGTCAATTGTGAACCAACCTGAGACGCTAGCCTAATTCTTTGAGCCTCCCCACCGGAAAGTGTGCGGGAAGCTCTATCAAGTGTTAAATAATTCAAGCCAACATTAATGAGGAAGCTGAGTCTTTTTTTGGTCTCATTTAAAATTCCTCCTGCTATTTCATTTTGACTTTCTGTCAATTCAAGTTTTTCAAAAAATTCTAATGTGTCAGAAATATTTTTTGAACATACCTCTCCAATGTTAATTGAACCGACCTTTACATTTAATGAAGAGTCTTTAAGTCTTTTTCCTTTACAGCCATCACAAACCCTTGTGCTCATAAAGCTTTCAATCCATCTTCTTATTCCAAACGACTGGGTTTGCTTATACCTTCTTTGAAGCTCAGGAATAACCCCCTCCCATTTTCCTTTATATGTTCCAGAAAAGTTAGAGCTATTATAATCCACATTAATTTTTTTTCCACTTAAACCATATAATAAAATTGTTCTTATTTCTTTTGAGAGCTTGTTCCAAGGTTTTGAGAACGATAAATCAAATTCTCGTGCAAGCGCTCTTAGCTTGCTGCCATGAAATCCTTTAGGTTGACTTCCAATAGGTTTAATTGCTTCCTGTATTAGAGATTTTTTGGTATCTGGAACGACAAGATTTGGATCTATCTCTGTTATATATCCTAATCCATCACATTGTTGGCAAGCACCATATGGAGAATTAAAGGAAAACATTCTTGGTGTCAAATCAGTCATCATAACATAGGGGTGATAAGCGCATGCAAAATGTTCGCTAAATAAGTAGTCTTCTTTACTATTAATATTTATTACGCAAATTCCATTGCCCATACTTAGCGCCAACTCAACAGATTCTAAGAGCCTCGATTTAATATCTTTTTCAACTAGGACTCTATCGACTAGAACGTCTATGTTGTGGTTTTTATTTTTTTCTAGTGAAGGTATTTTTCTTATAGATACAATTTCTTTATCTATTCTTGCCCTGAGAAATCCCTTCTTTTTTAATTCTTCAAGAACCGTTTTATGTTCTCCTTTTCTGCCTTGAACTACTGGAGATAATATATATGCTTTTTCTCCTTTGTGAGATTTTAAAATTTGTTCTACTATTTGTTCTGGGGATTGTCTTGTAATTGGTCTTGAACATTCCCAACAATGCGGCTGTCCTATACTAGCATAAAGCAATCTTAAATAGTCGTGAATTTCTGTAATTGTACCAACGGTAGATCTTGGATTGCGTGAACCTGTTTTTTGTTCAATTGATATTGCTGGAGATAGACCTTCGATTGTATCAACATCAGGTTTTTCCATTAGATCAAGAAATTGTCTTGCATATGCTGAAAGAGATTCGACGTATCTTCTCTGCCCTTCAGCATAAATTGTATCAAAAGCCAGTGATGACTTACCAGAGCCAGATGGCCCTGTGATAACTACTAATTTATTTTTTTCAATATCAACAGCAATATCTTTCAAATTGTGTTGTCTAGCGCCACGTATTTTTAACTTATTTTTCATATTTATTGTAAAAATTTGACTTATAACTTACTTAACTCTGGATATGATTCAAAAAAGGATTTATGTTTTAACAAATAAAAAATGAAAAGTCTAAAAAATAAACTGTTGATTTCAATGCCAAACATGGTCGATCCTTACTTCGCAAAAAGCGTGATTTTCATTTGCGAAGATGACACAAATGGTACAATGGGTATTATAGTAAATAAGCCAATTAGCCAAATGAAGATTATTAGTTCTGGGATTAAAAATAAAATATTTGAAGATATTATAAATGAATCCGAAAAATTTTTTTTTGGAGGACCTGTCGGGTTGAATGAAGCCTGTATTGTTCAAAAAAATACTGGTAGATCTGACGATTTTGCTGAAAAAATTGAATTATCCACAGACTTGGATCTTATACAAGAAATATTGTTCAATGAGGAAACACCAAAGGATACAAAGCTTATTTTCGGTCACGCTGCTTGGGAGAAAAACCAGCTACAGGAAGAAATTGAAAGGGGAGATTGGCTAATCCAAGAATATAGTGACTCTATTTTTAAATCTTCCCCGAAAGATTTATGGAATGAACTAATTCATATGTTTGGTCTAGATAATTATGGATTTGTTGGGACAAGTGGAATATCATGATAAAAAATATTAAAAAAATTCAACGTGATATTAAAAGCAAGAAAGCAACAAAAGCTACGAATGGTATGCAGTTAATAGCCAACGGCATAGCGCTATTAAAAAAGGGTTTTAGTCTTGTTTTGTTCGAAATCTTTAAAAAAAACTAAAGGGAACGGTGCTCTCCACCATCACAAAAAATAGTAGAACAATTCACAAAGTCTGCTTTATCATTTAACAATAATGAAACTAATCCTGCTACGTCTTCAGGCGTAGTAACTCTTTTCATCGGGTTTCTTTCTTTCGTTCTTTCAACCCAATTTTCCCAGTCTGTTGATATCTTTGTTAATGCTCTTGTTGGTGTAATGCCAGCTTGAATAGTGTTTGCCGTAATTCCTTGGCTTCCAAGCTCCCATCCAATTTGTCGAACTACAGCCTCCAAAGAAGCTTTCGCAACCCCTACGGGGCCGTACCCCTCCATTGCTTTATAGCTTCCTTCACTGGTTAAGCCTAGGATTCTTGAACCTGATGTTAGAAGATTATTTTCCAATAAAGCTTGTGTCCAATATATCAAACAATGAGCCATGACATGTTGGGTCATGTCCATTTGCCTTTGTCTTACTGGGGTTGGATTAAAGAAATTGGTTGTACTTCCAAATGCAATGGAATGCATAAGTAGCTTTACCTTTCCGTTATCAAGGATGGTTTTGATTTCTTCCATTTTCGAAAACATAACCTCTTTATCAGCGGCATTTTCGTTCCAAAACTTTACTCTGTTACTGTTCAAAGAGGCTATTTCTTCTTGTAGGCGGGCGGCGTCTTTTTTGATAGACCCTCTATCTAAATGAAAGCCAATAATACCATACCCTTCTGTCGCTAACTGTTTTGCGATCGCTGCTCCATGTCCTGTTGAACATCCTAATATAATAGCCCATTTATTTTCCATAAGATTTCAATTTAATAAATACTCATCCAATTAAGTATTATATTCTCACAATGAATTTAAACTGTGGATTTGTGGGACTGCCAAATGTGGGTAAATCAACCCTATTTAATGCATTAAGCAAAAATAATATTGCTGCAGAAAATTATCCATTTTGTACTATTGAACCGAATACTGGAATTGTGGAAGTTCCTGATGAAAGGCTTGAAAAGCTTACAAAAATATTCAATCCTGAAAAAACAATTCACAATACTGTTGAATTTATTGATATTGCTGGTTTAGTTAAAAACGCACACCAGGGTGAAGGCTTGGGGAATCAATTTCTATCGCAGATTAGATCTGTTAATGTAATTATTCAGGTTGTTCGTTTTTTTAATGATGATAATATTACGCATGTGGAAAGTAGAGTCGATCCTTTGGATGATATGGAAATTATCAATACTGAGCTCATACTAGCAGATATAAAAACAATTGAAAGAAGTCTTGAAAAAAATGTTAAACTTATTAAGGCTAACAAACCAGAAGGAAGGTTGGCAGAAGAGGTTTTAACAAACCTTTTAAATCATATGAACAATGGTCTCGCCGCTCGCTCTTTTGAAAGAAACTCAAAAGAAGATCCTGTAATAAAAAACCTTTTTCTTTTAACAGATAAGCCCATGATATATGTTGCCAATATTGATGATAATACAGAAGATTCTGGCTTGTTTCAAAGCGCAGTCGAGGTTGCAAACAAAAATAAATCTTCATTAATTAAAATTAATGGAAAACTAGAATCGGAAATGGCTGATTTTAATGAAGAAGAAAAAAAACTAATTCTTGAAGACTATGGAATTAAAGAAAGTGGGCTTGATGCACTTATAAAAGAAGCTTATAGCACTTTAGGGCTCGAGACTTTTTTCACTTGCGGCGAAAAAGAAGTACGTGCGTGGACAATGAAAAAGGGTTCTCAAGCTGTTGAAGCTGCTGGAGAAATTCATACAGATTTCGCAACCAAATTCATTAAAGCAGAAATTTATACATTCGATGATGCAATGAACAATAAGGAAAAAATTAACGAATTGAAGACAATGGGCTTGGTGAAAATGGTTGGAAGAGACTATATTATGCAAGAAGGAGATATTGCATACTTCATTAAAGGACAATGAGCGATAAAAAACCTAAAATTGGTGTTGTTGGCGCAGGCCATCTTGGTAAACATCACATAAAACACCTATCAAATCACAGTGGTGTCGAACTTGTTGGTGTCTTTGATATCAACACTGAATCTCTAAAAAATATATGTAGTGAATTTTCTGTAAATGCGTTGCAAAGCATCGAAGAAACAATTTCCTCCTGCGAGGCAGTACACATAGTTACACCCACAAATACACATTTTGACATTGCCAAAAAATTTTTGGATCATAAAAAAGATGTATTTATTGAAAAACCCATAACAAACACAGTTGAAGAGGCTTCGTCCCTAATTAGCCTTGCAAAAGAAAATGGGTGTATTATTCAGGTTGGTCATATTGAACGATTTAATCCCACAATTAATAGGCTTAAAGAGTTGGTTGACAATCCACACTATATTGAAATTGAAAGACTTGCGCCATTTCAAGCAAGAGGAACTGAGGTCCCCGTTGTGCTAGATCTAATGGTGCACGATATTGACTTAATTTTAGAGATGGTTGATAGCCCGCTAGAAAGTGTTCAAGCAAGCGGAGCAAAAATGATGAGCAACACTGTCGATTTAGCGCACGCGCATATAAAATTTAAAAATGGTGTTGTTGCGAACTTAAAATCGAGTAGAATCTCTCAAAATTATGTTAGAAAAATACGAACATATCAAAAAAATTTTTACAGCATTACAGACTTAATGATTCCTCAAATTGAACTATATGGCCTAGAGCATCATAATATGTTTTCTGAAAAATTAAGGTCGCAAGAAGTTGAGACCAACTCAGGTGTAAAAACACTTTATTATGAAAAATTTGTACCAGAAAATAAGGATGCTTTACTTGAAGAAATCAATGACTTTGTTCATTGCATAAACACAAGATCTAAGCCAAATGTTGATGGGCAGGCTGGAGCAAAAGCATTAGAAATAGCACTGCAAATAGAAAGTAAAATATTTTTAAATGAGTAAAGAAAAAATTTTTATTATTTCAGGTGAAGACTCTGGTGATCTTCACGGCGCTAAGCTCATAGCATCTATAAAGCAGATTAATCCAAAAGCCGAATTTTTTGGAATTGGTGGCAACAGAATGCAAAGAGAAGGGTTGCAGCTTACAGAGCACATTAAAAATTTAAATGTCATTGGTATTTTTGAGGTAGTAAAGCACTATTCAAGAATTAAAAAAATATTTAACAATACAGTTAATGAAATAAAAAAAATAAACCCTGATAAAGTAATCCTAATTGATTATCCAGGGTTTAACTTAAGACTGGCAAAAAAACTTAGCACCCTAAACATCGATATAACATATTTCATTTTACCTCAGGTTTGGGCGTGGAAAGAATCGCGAATTAAAACATTACAGCACTGCTGTAAAAAATTAATTAGCATTATACCTTTTGAGCAAAAATGGTTTTCCGAAAAAAACATATCTGTACACTATGCAGGACACCCTCTTTCGGAGTTAAGCAATCTAGCTTTTAATAGGGTGTCATTTTGCGAAAAACATGGCATTCCAGAAGAAAACAAAATCATTGTGCTAATGCCTGGCAGCAGATCAATTGAAATCCGAAGACATTGGAGAATTTTTGAAAAAACAGTGCAAATACTTCAAAAACAACATCAAAATTTAAGTTTTGTTTTGCTTGAAGGAGATAATGTCAAGATAAACTCAGATGTGGACGTTATTAAAATTAGACAAAACCAATATGAAGCAATTGGTGTAGCAGATGCTGCTGTTGTTTGCTCGGGCACTGCTACTTTAGAAACAGCAATGTTAAAATGTCCTATGGTAGTTTGTTATAAGCTATCATTTCCAACATGGATTTTGGCTCAAATGCTATCTAAAGTAAAATATCTTTCTTTAGCAAACTTAATTGCTGAAGACAGGATTGTAGATGAATACCTTCAAAATCAAATGTCTGCAAAAAACCTTGCAGACGGGGTTGATAGTTTGTTAAAAAATGAAAATCGTAATATTGTTGTTAAAAAGTATAACAGATTAATTGAGAAGTTAAAAACCAATGAAAACCCGTATGCCTCTGCTGCGCGCTATATATATGATTAAAACATTCTTTAAAGCAAAAATTTTATATTTAATAATATTATTATCCTATCGATTTAATAAAACCAAAGTTATTGGGGAAAGCAACATAGAAAACCTGGATTCATTTATTTTAGTTTCTTGGCATGGCAAGGTTTTAGGTTTGATGGAACATATGAAACACAAAGGATATTTCGCACTAGTTAGTCAAAGCAGAGATGGTGATCTTATTACAAGAATAGCAAAAAGCTTTGGATATAAATTTTTTAGAGGATCAAGCAAGAAAGGTGGTAAAGAGGCTATAAAGAATATAAGTGATTTTTTTGAAGAAAATATTGATGCTAAAATTATCATTACCCCAGATGGTCCAACTGGACCTGAACATAAAGTCAAACCTGGCGCTTTAATTTTATCTCAAAATTCTGGTAAGCCAATTATTCCATTAATTGTTGATGTTAAAAATAGCTGGAAGTTTAAAAACTGGCACACGTTTTATCTCAGTAAACCATTTTCCAAAATGCGTGTAGTTTATGGAGAGCCGTTATACTTTAATAAAAATGAAAGCATTGAAATAGGAACACAAAAAATTGAAGATGCTTTGAAGAAAGTAGATAGGGTTGCAAGTAGCCATGAATAACATACATATAACAATGAACAATAAACTTCTTACCTATATCCTATCAGCTTTATTGTTTGTTTTCCCTGTTCACTTAGTCTTTATTTTTTTAAAAAATCTTTTATATGATTTTGGAGTTTTAAAAGGAGAAAACGTTGGGGCCAAAGTAATTAGTATAGGGAATATTGCTCTTGGTGGTACTGGAAAAACTCCTACCACTATTGCAATAGCAAATTTTTTAGAAAAAAACGGTTATAGCGTTGGTATTGTATCTAGAGGTCATGGAAGAGAAAATATTTCAAATGATTTTTTGCTTAAAAATCAAAGCTGGAGAGAATGTGGTGATGAAGTGGTCCTTTTAAAAAATAATACTTCTTCAAATACTCGTATTTTTGTTTCTATAAACAAGGTCTATGCTGCAAAGCAGTTGTCTAAAATGGGGTGTAATGTGGTTTTGCTAGATGACGGGTTTCAACACAGAAGGATTGACAGAGATGTTGATGTTGTTTTGCTTGGCCCTGAAAACCAAAACAAGAGCTGTCAGCTGATCTATCCCTATGGTCTATTAAGAGAGCCGTTATGTTATTTAAAAAGAGCCGACATTACAATTAATACCAAAAATAATTTAGTTAAAGATACGGGCCTTAAATCTGATCACACACTAGACCTAAAGATTAAAGAAGAGGTTCTGTCTTCGAGTTCTATAAAAAATATTCATACCCTGGCTAATAAGTCGGGAATTGTTTCGGTTTGCTCTATAGGAGATCCTGAAAGTTTCTCAAAAACGCTAGAAGGTATAAATATTAATGTAGACAAAAAACTGGTGTTTCCTGATCACTGGCCTTTTTCTTTACATGATGTAGAAGAGATTAACCGCCTTTCGATAAAAGAGGGGTTAAAACATATTGTTTGTACAGAAAAGGACTTTGTAAAGCTGGTAGAATTTAAACAGCAGCTTAAAATTGATATCAACGCTATTATTATGAATCATCAATTATCAGAAGAGATTGAGCGAGATATTTTGGCTCGTTTAGTATAAAATTTTACACCATTGACATTGGATATGTAATAAGCTAAGTTTTTGAACATTTAACACATTAGGAGGATTTAAATGGTAGAATTATTTTTAGAGGGTGGACCTTTCATGTGGCCGATTTTACTCTTGCTTCTTGCAGGTCTTGGTCTTGTAGGAGAAAGGTTTTATTCCCTTAATCAATCACAAGTAGATTCTGATGGTTTTATGGACTCTTTAAGAGGCGCTTTAAAATCAGGTGGATCTAAAAAAGCTTTGGATGTTTGTGCGGGACACGATGGTCCTGTTTCTAATATTTGCAAGGCCGGTTTATCTAAAGTAGGCAAAGGTCCTGAGCAAGTTGAAAAGGCAATTGAAAATGCCGGCTCACTAGAGATGGCTTTCCTAGAAAAAAATATGGGTTGGCTAACTGCAATTATCGCTATTGCACCTATGATGGGTTTTACGGGTACGGTTGCAGGTATGATTTTTGCGTTTGACGCTATTGCCGCTGCAAACGATATTTCACCTGCTGTTGTAGCTGTTGGTATTTCCCAAGCTCTTTTAACTACGGCTTTTGGACTTATTGTTGCTATGATTATTCAAATTGCTCAAAACTTTTTCTCATCAATGATTGATGGTATGGTTTTGGACATGGAAGAAAGATCTATAGAAATCACAGACCTATTAAGAGACTCAAAATAAAATATGGCTCTTAGAGAACGAAAAGCGCGCGTTGGTGCTATTCCTGAAGGTGGAATGGCTGACATAGCATTTCTTTTGCTAGTATTCTTCCTGGTTACCACAACCATTGATATGGACAAAGGCCTAGGAATAATTCTTCCAGCAGAAGGTCAAGAGCTAGAAATCAACAAAAAAAATATTCTTAACTGCCTTATCAGCGCCTCAGGTAATGTGTTGCTTGGTGGCGAGCCTGTAGAAATGAAAGACTTGAGCAGAAGGGTTAAAGAAGAAATTCGTGCGAACGATAAGCTTATCATTTCTGTTAAAGCTCATGAAAAATCAGAGTACGATGTATATGTTGAGGTGCTAGATCAATTAAAACTTGCTAACGCTACTAGAATATCAATTGCGGAGACAGAATAATGAAGTTTAGAAGAAAATCTGGGGTAGAATCAAAAATATCAACATCCTCCATGCCCGATATTATCTTTATGCTTCTAATCTTTTTTATGGTTACCACCGTTCTAAGAGAGTTTTCGGGTCTTCCAGTTTCACTGCCAAAGGCGGAAAGAATTGAAAAACTGGAATCAAAAAGACACACATCAGATATTTGGGTATCAAAAGACGGATTAATTTCAATTGAAGACAAGCTTTATAATAATCAAGATGTACGACATGTAATGTATGAGAAAAGAGCATCTGATCCTCAACTTACGGTTTCATTAAAAGCTGACCAAGCTGCTAGAATGGAAATTATTTCCGACATTCATAATGAATTGAGGAAAGCAGATGCATTAAAATTAAACTATTCTACAAAGGTTAAGGCTCCAAACTAATGGACGAATTAAAAAAAATATTAGATAAATTTAATCCATTCTCCAGGTTGGTTGACTTTTTTCTAAAAAGAGCCAAGCTGCTTGAAAAATCATTAAAAGAAAAATATTCAACAGTACTTAGGGTTGGTTTATTGTTTGCATCCTTTCTTTTACTATTAGGGTTTTATTCATTGCAGCGCTTTGAAAATGATATTGATATTGAAACTGAGAGCCAAATTATTATTGAAAATATTGAAATACCAGAAACTCAACAATTTGAAACTCCTCCACCGCCAGCTAGGCCGTCTGTTCCTGTAGAATCAGAAGATGACGATCTCGCCGATGACCTTACAATTGAGGAGACAGATTTAGACAGTTTTGATGCGTGGGACGCTCCACCTCCACCTCCATCTGGTCCACAGGTGAAGTTTATTCCATATGATGACCCACCAAGGCCATTGTTCCCAATTAAACCTGTTTATCCTGATATTGCTCAAGAAGCTGGTATTGAAGGACAGGTTTTAGTACAGTGTTTCATTGACAAAACAGGTAGAGTTAAAGAAACAATTGTTTTAAAAGGAATTCCAAATACAGGACTTAACGAAGCTGCTGTTGACGCTTTAAGAAAAACTAGATTTAGACCAGCTAAGCAACGTGAGACAAAAGTTGGTGTGTGGATTACAATCCCAATCAACTTTAAGCTCCAAAACTAGTTTGAATTCGCTTATTCTTTTTGAAATCCTTATTGTGGGATTTGCAAATATTCCCGTTCTGTTGGTTGCCAAAGCTTTAAACACCACAAATGCCAAATATCTCATAGCCGGCTATAATACAATGTCAGATTTTGACAGGGAAAAAATTGATGTTAAAAGATTGGTAAGCTCGACCAAAACATTTTTATATCTTTTGGCAACGGTTCCATTTTTAGCTTTTGTAGTCTTAATTACCGCTAGCAGACTTGAGATCGCTGTTGGAGGATATTGCTTGGTTGTAATTGTTTTGATTTGCTGGTTCTTTGTATTTACAAAAAGAGTGGGTCTCAGATAACAACAAGCTTTTTGGGGGGGTAATTATTAAAGCCCATTTCAATTTGATCACCGCTTTCAAGAGTTCCAACCCCTTCCGGCGTACCAGTAAAAATTATATCTCCTTTTTTAAAATCAATGGTCTTTGAAAGGTGTAGAATAATGTCTTCAAAAGAAAATATCATATCTTTTAAATTTCCTTCTTGTCTTATTTTTTGATTTACCTTTAAATAGAATTCTTGTGGACATTCGTGTATGAAGCTTGCATCTATTACTGCAGATCCTTTAAATGTCTTTGAAGCAAACCATGGCATCCCTTTTTTCTTAAGCTCTGTTTGAAGGTGTCTGTCTGTTAAATCTAAACCTATTGAAAATCCAGAAATGAATGTGTGGGCCTCTTCGCGGTTTTTTGGCACGCCCTCTTTTCCTATCAAAAGAACTACTTCAAGCTCGTGTTCTATTGTTTTGTTTGATGGTATCTCAATTGTCTCATTAATGTTTACAGCTGAATTTGATTTTTGAAAAATTAGTGGTGACGTTGGAATCTTGTTGCCAAGCTCTTTTGCATGTCCTGCAAAGTTTCTTCCAACACAATAGATATTTTCAAATTTTAAGTTTTCACCCATCTTTTTTCTTTAAAAAACCTGAAAGAGAGCTTGATATATATTCTTGATTTAACCTTGCTATATTTATCTGCCCTATTTCTTTTGGACATTCGGCTGAACATGCACCAGTATTAGTACATGAACCAAACCCTTCTTCATCCATTGTTGCTACCATTTTAGCAACCCTGTCTTTTCCTTCTTTTTGTCCTTGGGGCAACAAAGATAAATGAGAAACTTTTGCTGAAGTAAATAACATTGCTGAAGAATTTTTGCAAGCAGCAACACAGGCACCACAACCGATACAGGCGGATGAAAGGAAAGCCTCATCAGCATATTCTTTTTCGATTGAAATAGAGTTGGCCTCAGGCGCCTCTCCCGTATTGGTTGATACATAACCTCCCGAAGAAATGATTCTGTCAAAAGACTTTCTATCAACAGAGAGGTCCTTTATTACTGGAAAAGACTCTGCCCTAAAAGGTTCTAATAAAATGTCATCTTCATTATTAAATGCTCTCATGTGAAGCTGACACACTGTTGTTGCCTTTTGTGGTCCGTGTGGTCTGCCATTAATCATAAAACCACAAGAACCGCAAATTCCTTCTCTGCAGTCATGATCAAATGCAACAGGATCCTTTTTTTCTTTTACAAGCTTGATATTTAAAATATCTAGCATTTCTAAAAATGAAATGTTTGGGTCTATGTTTTCAAGTCTGTAGGCTTTCAATGTTCCCTTATCGGAATCAGAACCTTGTCGCCATATTTTCAAATTGACATTCATTTACTTATAACTTCTGGTTTTTAGTTTAACATTATTATATTTTAATTCTTCTTTATAAAGTTTTGGTTCTTCATTTTCAGAATAATCCCAAGCTGCTACATATTTATAGTCTTGGTCATTTCTTTCTGCCTCATTTTCTTCTGTCTGATACTCTTCTCTAAAATGTGCACCACAAGATTCTTTTCTATCTAAGGCGTCAAAAGCCATTAATTCTGCAAGCTCTATAAAGTCTTTTATTCTTAGCGCTTTTTCTAGTTCTTGGTTGATATCTTTATCGCTTCCTGGTATAGAAATATCATTCCAGAACTTTTCTTTAATTTTTGGAATTTCTAACAAAGCCTCTTTTAAGCCTGCCTCATTTCTTGCCATTCCTATTTTATCCCACACAATTTTCCCCAGCTCTCTATGAACCTCATCTACTGCCAACTTTCCATCTACGCTCATTAGTTTAGCAATTTCATTCTTTGTTTTCTCTGCCGCTTCTTTAAACTCAGGCCTATCTGTAATGTCTTGCATAAGGGGTGTTTCTTTTGCTAGAAAGTCCATTGCTGTATGTGGAACAACAAAGTATCCATCTGCTAATCCCTGCATTAATGCACTCGCTCCCAATCTGTTGGCTCCATGGTCTGAGAAGTTGCTTTCGCCTATTGAAAACAGGCCTTTGATGGTAGTCATTAAATTATAATCAACCCAAAGCCCGCCCATTGTATAATGAACTGCTGGGTAAATCTTCATCGGTGTTTTATAGGGATTTTCGTCAGTAATGTTTTGATACATATCAAACAAATTACCATATTTTTCTCTTATAAAATCTTCCCCTTTTTCTTCAATTGCTTTTTGAAAGTCAAGATAGACCGCAAAACCAGTTGGTCCAATTCCTCTTCCCTCATCACAAACTTCTTTAGCTCTTCTACTAGCAACATCTCTTGGAACCAGATTACCAAAAGCGGGGTATATTCTTTCAAGATAATAATCTCTTTCTTCTTCTGGAATTTCTGTCGGTTTTCTTTGATCGTTTTTCTTTTTAGGCACCCACACTCTCCCGTCATTTCTAAGGCTTTCACTCATTAGGGTCAATTTAGACTGAAAGTCGTTCTTAACAGGAATGCAGGTTGGGTGAATTTGTGTAAAGCTCGGGTTTGCAAACAGGGCTCCCTTTCTGTGTGCTCTCCAATTTGCAGTTACATTACTTGCCATGGCATTTGTTGACAAATAATAAACATTTGAATAGCCTCCTGTTGCCAAAATAACAATGTCAGCACTGTGCGTTTCTACCTTTCCGTCTACAAGATTTCTAGTTACAATTCCCTTGGCCTTGCCTTCAACCAACACAACGTCTAGCATGTCATGCCTTGGATAAAAAACCACTTTTTTCTTTTCCATCTGCCTACTCAAAGCTGAATATGCACCAAGCAATAGCTGTTGACCGGTTTGCCCTCTAGCATAAAAAGTTCTTGAAACCTGTACACCTCCAAAAGATCTGTTGTCTAATAGCCCGCCATATTCTCTTGCAAAAGGCACCCCCTGTGCAACACATTGATCTATAATATTTTTGCTTATCTCTGCTAACCTATAAACATTGTCCTCTCTTGATCTAAAGTCTCCGCCCTTTATAGTGTCATAAAAAAGTCTCATTACACTATCTCCATCGCTTTTATAGTTCTTTGCAGCATTTATTCCACCTTGAGCTGCGATACTATGAGCCCTTCTTGGTGATTCATGAAAAGAAAAAGCGTGAACATTAAACCCTCTTTCTGCCAACGTCGCAGAAGCAGAGGCTCCTGCTAGCCCTGTGCCTATCACGATAATTTTATACTTATTGGCCTCTTCTGGCGTGAGCTTATTGAGACTGCCTTTGTATTCTTCCCACTTTGTATAAAGCTCACCTTCTGGTGCTTTCGAAAATAAATTAGATTGTGTCATATTATCCTCACTAAAAATCCAAACCATACAGGAATTGAAATAAATCCTAAGGGAATCCAAAACCAAAAGATGGCTGCAAGGTTATCATAAATACTTTCATATTTTGTTCCCACAATACCGAGCGTTTGACCTGCTGATGCAATTCCATGTTTAAGATGGTATCCTAAAAGAGCGATTGCAATAATATAAAATATTGATACAGCAGGGCTCCCGAACCCCACAGAGCTTTCCGTAACAACATAATAGTAGCTCATTCCCTGAAGGTCAAAATTAAACTTATACCAAAATGTTGACCAGTGCGTTGCAAGAAAAACAAAAACTATACTTCCGGTGAAAGCTGCGGACCTTGCTGCGCTTGGAGTGTTTTCTTTGCTATATGATGAAACTACCTTTTTTGCCTTTCTGTTTTTTATCCAAAGCAAAATTCCGCTATATGCGTGGCTTCCAACAAACAACACCAAAAAGAACTCTGCTATTCTAATTAAAAACCCTAGCTGGTGCAATTTGTTTACGTAGGCATTAAACGCCTCTTCCCCAACAAAAAGGAAAAGGTTTCCGAAAAGGTGAAAGGCCATAAAAAAGGCTAATAAAAGCCCAGTAATGGCCATCAAAATTTTTCTCCCTACAGAAGAAGTTAATAGTTTAATTATAGACATATTAAGGTGATGTTAATTTTAAAACGCATTTACATAAATATAAAGACAAATTGGTTATTATTGACTTCTATATGTCCAATAGATCCAACCCGTAGCCAAAAGCGCCCCAAACGCCTCTCTGTTTGGCTCTTTCATATTGATCATTGTGTCAGAGTTTTTATCTAAAACCTCAATAAAACCAATCTGGATCATTAATATTTAAAACAGCAAAAAGTATAAAGAGGCTGTTAACAACCAAAAAAAGGATTAAAAAGAAAACTCATTTAACTTTGTAATCTGCTTCTTAAGCTCTTCCAGGCTTCCTTTGTAGGTTCTTTTATTGTAAACAACTTTCCACTCACCAGAAGGTTCGCCGTTTGTAAAAAACCCTTCAATTGTTGGGTTTTGTCTTGGGGCAACGTAGTTCCAGCTTCCGTTTTTTTCATTGTTAGAGTATGTTCCTTTTCCAAAAAATCTTGAGCCAAAATCTATGTCCTGACCCTCGGTCCATTCACCTTCTTTAATGTCGTCTTTATACGATCCTTCTGCAATTCTTCTTCCGTTTTTTGCATATAAAGACCATATGCCAACCTTTTTCCCAAACTGGTATGCTCCTGATTGTGACCTTTCTAAAGAGCCGTCTGCACTGCTATAATACTCTTCCCACTCTCCTGTTTTTACGCCCTCGCTAAAAGACCCAACTCCTCTAATTTTAGCATATGGGGATAGGTTGTTAAACTTTCCATGCAAAACCCCATTATTATAATTTTCTTCCCAGCCTTTATCTTCTCCTTCTTTGTACCAAGTCCACTTTCCAACCTTATTACCCTCAACATATTCTCCTTCGCTCACCAAAACTTCTTGGGGGTCCCAGCTTTTCCAAAGCCCGCTTCTCTCCCAGTTTTCATAGTCTCCCGCTCTTACCACAACTAGCGTATTGGGGTCCCACTCTCTCCATCTTCCTGCCCCTTCTTCAAAAATAATCTCTCCGGTTTTTCTAAGCCTGTTTTCATTGTCTCTACTCCATTGTGTCCAAGTTCCTACGGGTTTGCCATTTTCATAATTAATATATTCTAGCCTTTTATTGTTGTCCATTGGTCCGGGGAAGACATATGTAATTTGTTCACCTTCCGGTGTTCCTTTGATATAGTTGGCTTTTCTCCTAGTGCCGTTTTTGTAGTCTATTTCTGTCCATGCTCCATCCTTGATTCCTTTTTTATAGGTTCCCATTTTTTCTCCATACTTGTCGAGAACATCTCCGGAATAAAGCTTGTCTGTATCTCCAACATAAGCGAGGTTGTCTTCACCCACCCTTAGCTCATCTTCATATATTTCTCCTGAACACGAAACCATAAATAATGCTACGAATAATATAAATGTTTTTTTCACGGTCACTCCTTAAATTGTTTTGCCCAAAAAGGTTGTTTTTTTTAATTCATTTAAAATGTATTCATAATGAACAATAAACAAAAAATATATTTTTTCTCGCAACTTCAAACGGACGGGGATCAAAACATGGTTGATATCCTTGGTGGTAAGGGGGCGAATATCGCAGAAATGTGTAAGCTTGGTCTTCCTGTTCCTCCAGGCTTTACCCTGGCTACAAGCCTTTGTTCTGATTACTTAAAAACCAAATCACTGTCAACCTCCTTAAAGAAGAATATCAAAAAAAACATAGCCAAAACGGAAGGTATTATTGAAAGAACATTTGGCGGATCAAACCCCCTACTTCTTTCTGTTAGATCTGGTGCTCCAGTGTCTATGCCAGGAATGATGGAAACAATATTGAACATAGGGCTTACATCCAAAACAATACCCTTTATGATTGATGCCACCAGTGGAAACGAGCGTTTTGTTTATGACAGTTATCGAAGATTAATTATGATGTATGCAGATGTGGTTATGGAGAAGGCGCTAAAGCTAAACAAATCATCGCGTCCAATCAGAGAGCTTATGGAAAAAGAGCTTGATTCAATTAAAAAAGTTAATGGCTATAAAAACGACTCTAACATGAAAGCTAAAGACTGGAAGGTGTTGTCTGAAAAATATTTAAAAATAGTAAAAAAAGAATTTGGTGTTCCTTTTCCTGACGATCACTACGAACAGCTTTATGGAGCTGTTGCCGCTGTCTTTGAAAGCTGGAACGGAAAAAGAGCAAAAGAATATAGGAGTTTTGAAAAAATTTCTTCTTCCATGGGAACGGCTGTAAATGTTCAAGCAATGGTTTTTGGAAACCTTGGAAAAAATTCTGGTACAGGCGTTGCTTTTACAAGAAATCCTTCTACTGGGGAAAACAATTTTTTTGGAGAGTGGTTGCCAAACGCTCAAGGTGAGGATGTTGTTGCGGGTGTCAGAACGCCGCACCCTATAATTGATGAAAAAAACAGTAATAAGTCTTTGTCTGTTGCATTGCCAAAAGCCTTTGAAGATTTAAAAGATGTAAGAAAAAGACTGGAAAACCATTTTGACGACATGCAAGACATTGAATTCACCATCCAGGAAAATAAACTGTGGATGCTTCAAACAAGAAGGGGTAAAAGAACTGGTATCGCTGCTATAAAAATTGCAACTGACATGGTAAAAGAAAAGCTTATAACTAAAGAGGTGGCTGTGGGTAGGGTTCGCCCAGTCCAAATTTATGAAAGTCTCCTAAAAAATATAGTAGCTGAAGACTTAAATAACAACACGCCGGTTTCTTCTGGTCTTCCTGCGGGTCCTGGTGCATCTTGTGGATCAGCGGTTTTTACCGCTGAAAAAGCTGAGGCTCTTGGCAAAAAGGGTAAAAAAGTCATATTGATTCGAGAAGAAACATCGCCGGAAGACATCCATGGAATGCATTATTCTGAAGGAATTTTGACCTCAAGAGGCGGTCTAACTAGCCACGCAGCTCTAGTTGCTAGAGGTTGGGGTAAAAGCTGTGTTGTCGGATGCCAAGACCTGACTATTGACAAAAGCCATAGGTTTGCAAAAATAGCTGACAAAAAAATAAAAGAGGGTGACCAAATAACGCTCAATGGGTCTTCTGGAGATATTTATATTGGAGGGTTGAGGTTGTTTCAAAACCCGCTGGACAACGTTGGTCCACTTAGCCAGTTATTGTCGTGGGCAGACAAAATAAGAAAATTAAAAATTAGAACAAATGCAGACACCCCTGAAGACTGTGAAAGGGCGCTTGAGTTTGGCGCAGAAGGCGTTGGTCTTTGTAGAACCGAACATATGTTTTTCGATGAAAAAAGGGTTCATGAGTTTAGAAAAATGATCTTAGCACAGGATAAAAAGAGTCGTACTTCCTACCTAAAAAACCTCCTCCCTTTTCAAACAAAAGATTTTTATAAAATATTTAAAAAAATGGACGGTTTACCAGTAACGGTGCGTCTTTTAGACCCGCCACTTCATGAGTTTATTAATATTCAACGCAAAGAAATGAAAAACTTGGCTAACGATATGGGCCTATCTTTAAAGCTGGTTGAAGAAAGGGTTGAGTCTTTGAAAGAAGCAAACCCTATGTTGGGTCATAGAGGCTGCAGGCTTGGTGTTTCTTATCCAGAGGTAACCTCTATGCAGGCGCACGCAATAATTGGTGCTGCTGTAAGGCTAAAAAAAGAAGGAAAAAACCCTAAAGTAGAGCTGATGATACCACTGGTTTCTAACTTAAAAGAGTTTTTAAATCAAAAGAATATAGTCCTTGAAGCAAAAAATGAAATTATTGGTAAAAGTGGTTTAAAAATTAATTTAAAAATCGGAACAATGATTGAGATTCCACGAGCTTGCCTTGTTGCTGAAGACATTGCTAAAGAGGCTGACTTTTTTAGTTTTGGCACAAACGATCTTACGCAAACTACCTTTGGTTTTAGTAGAGATGATACGGGTACCTTCTTTCCACACTATTTCAATGAGGAGATTTTGTCGGTAGATCCTTTTGAAGAAATTGATCGTAAAGGCGTTGGCAGGCTTATGAAGATGGCAGTAAAAGATGCAAGAGCTGTTAAAAATAGTATCTCTATTGGTATATGTGGAGAACACGGTGGTGAGCCGAAAAGTATAGAGTTTTGTAAAATATTGGGCCTTGATTATGTCAGTTGTTCTCCTTATCGTGTACCTATCGCACGTCTTGCTGCGGCACAAGTTGAGATATGAGTAGAAAATATAAAATAGTTATTTTTGGAGCCACCGGGTTCACCGGCGAGCTTTGTGCAAGGTTTATGTCTGAAAGATACTCTAACATTCCAATAGCAATTGCTGGAAGGAGCGCTGAAAAACTAGAGAAGATTAAAAAAACCAACAACCTTCCTTTTCCTGCTATTGTTGCGGATGCCTTTGACGTTGATGCGCTTAATAAAATGTGTAAGGACGCTGAAGTTGTTCTTTCAACAGCTGGACCATATCATAAATATGGCTCTAATCTTTTAGAGGCTTGTATTAATAATGGATGTCACTATGTTGATATAACGGGAGAAAGTTTTTGGATAAAAGACATGATTGACAAACACCACGAAGCTGCTGAAAAAAAAGGGTTAAGAATAATTAACGCTTGTGGTTTTGATTCTACTCCCTCTGACCTTGGGTCTTTTTATGCTGTAAATCAAGTTGACGGAGAAGTGAAGAGCGTTCAGTGTTTTCATGCCTGGAAGGGTGAGGCTTCTGGTGGAACAATGGAAACCATGTTTTCTTCAATGGATGCAAAGCTGGCTAAGGGTGGGCTTGGAAAATTTTCTTTAAACCCAAAAAACTCTGTTTCTGAAAATCAAAAAAGAAATACAAATGACAAAATTAAAATTCACAAAATACCACATCTTGGCGGGTGGACGGGGCCCTTTGTGATGGCTCTACCAAACACCAGGGTTGTAAGAAGATCGGCTGCACTATCAAGGACTACCGGAAAGTATTATGGAGATGATTTTGTTTATTCTGAAGGTGCATATTATTCAAAAAAGGGTGCTGCAAGAAAGGTGTCTTTTATGACGCTGGCTCTTGGTCTGGTTATTGTTTCTCCTTTGCGCAAGCTATTTAGGGGATTTTTTAGAAAACCAGGTGAGGGTCCTTCACAAAAAGCAATGGACTCTGGCTTCTTTAAAAGTAGATTTTTGGTTAAAACTCAAGACGATATTCGCGCCTTCTCTATGTCATCTAGCGGCGACCCTGGCTATAAAATGACGTCAAGAATGGCGTGCGAAAGCGCTTTGTGTTTAGCCGTTGAGAACCCAGCAGATCTTCCTGGTGGTGAGGGGTTTGGCGGTCTTCTAACCCCTTCTATTGGGCTAGGAAACGTTCTTATAAATAGACTAAAAAATATTGGGGTAGTTTTTGAAGAAATACCCCTTAACAATTAAAGCCAAAAAATTGTTACGCCCGGATTTCTGTTGTTAAAATCCCTGTCGCTCTTGTTTGAAAGCTTTGATCTCATGCTTACGGCGTCTTTGTTAAATGTATTATAATCTTCTCCAGGAATTACAGCCCTAAACCTACCCTCTTGCTCTTTAGCCCACGATCTGACTTTTTCTGCAATGCTTCCTGACCCCAAACCATGAATTATTTTAACAGCCACTACGCCCTCTTTTTTTGCGTTGCTTATTGCGACCTCCAAAAGTACAAGGGCCTCAGAGGAAGACTGTCCAGCATGTGCAATGTCTACTGTTTTGATCATGTTAAAAATTACATAAAAATTTATTCGTCATAACATGGTATAATAAAATTTCATATATTTCTTGTTATGCAACCCATTGAGGCAATTTTTAAAACACAACAAGCAAAGAGTCTAGACCTAAGGAACAGCTCTGCCAAAGAAAGAAAGTTAAAACTGCAACTTCTTCTTAAAAACTTTTTAGAAATGGAAGAAGAGGTCCTTTCTGCCCTGTCAAGCGACCTTGGAAAATCTAAAACTGAAGCGCTGTTAGCAGAAATTTATGGAGTCAAATCAGAGGCAAAATTTGCAATAAAAAACATTCACAGGTGGATGAAAACAAAAAGAGTTGCAAGCCCCCTGACTATATCCTTTAGTAAAAGTTGGGTTAAACCCGAGCCCAAAGGAAATATTTTAATAATATCTCCCTGGAATTATCCAATTATGCTTTGTTTGAATCCGCTTATTGCTGCAATATCGTCCGGAAACACAGCAATAATTAAGCCGTCAGAGCTTACACCTGCGTCCGGTGAGTTTATGAAAAAATTAATTGAGAAAACCTTTTCTTCCGATGAGGTTGCTGTTTTTTTAGGAGAAAAAGACGTGGCTGAAAAACTGCTCGACCTTCCTTTTAATCACATTATGTTTACTGGTAGCCCAAGGGTTGGTAAGCTTGTTATGAAGGCGGCTTCAAAACACCTCGCCGGCGTTACTCTTGAGCTGGGTGGTAAGTCCCCTGTTATTGTTGATAAGAGCGCAAATATAAGTGATGCTGCTTGGAAAATTTCTTTTTTTAAGTTTGCAAACGCGGGTCAAACATGTACAGCCCCCGATTATATTCTTTGCGATGAGTCCGTACACAACGATCTTGTTACTGCTTTACAGAAAAATATGGCACAATTTTTTCCTAAGGGGGTGGATGCGGCTACGAAAGACTATTGCTCTATTGCCAACGAACACCACTTCAACAGGCTTAAAAGTGCTTTGGAGGACGCTGTTTCAGATGGAGCAGAGGTTGTTTGTGGAGGAGAAACCTCTAAAAGTGGGTTATATTTTTCACCTGCTATTTTAACTGGCGTTGGTTATAATAATCCAATTATGCAGGAAGAAATTTTTGGTCCTATTCTGCCCATTGTTAAGGTTAAAAACCTTGATGAATCTATTGGGTATATAAACAGCAACGAAAAACCATTGGCTCTTTATCTTTTTAGCAACAAGTCTTCTGTGCACAAGAAGGTTTTAAATAACACCTCAAGCGGCGGAATGGTGATCAATGACTGTGTTTTGCATCACATGAATCCCAATCTTCCTTTTGGTGGAATAAACAACAGTGGCGTTGGTAGCTATCACGGCAAGTTTGGTTTTGATGCTTTTTCACATCAAAAAGCTGTTTTGAAGAGCAGTTCGCTTTCTCCTTTTAAGATAATGCTACCACCATACAACAACACCAAAGAGGCGTTAGCTAATCTGATAAAAAAATATTTCTAGCTATTTCATTTCTTAGGTCAACTATAATGTTTGCATATTTATCTGACCTATTATACGTTCTTATGGCTCTCCATGCTTTTGATTTGTAAGTAAAATTATAATCATTCTTTGGGTAGCCGTTTTCTACAAGGTAAAATGCTACGCTCCCTATGACATCCTCCCAGCTAAATGGATCTTTTTTACCGTCGTTGTTATAGTCAATTGATAGCTTGTTGAAGCTGGAAGGTATAAACTGACCAAACCCAAATGCCCCAGCATAAGAGCCTTCAAGAGAAAAAGGGTCTATGTCATTTTCTGAGCAAAAAATTAAAAGCTCTGCTATCTCTTTGGTTGCCCAGCTAGACCTTTTGGGCATTTTCATTGCTTGTGTATATAAAGAATTAATTACTGAAAACTCTGAAACTTTTGAACCGTAGTTTGTTTCAACGCCAATAATTGCAACCAAGACTATTGGATCTATTTCGAACTCTCTTGCCACTTTTGAAAGCAGTTTTTTGTTTTTTTTGTAAAAACTTACGCCGCCATCAATTCTTTGTTTGTTAAAAAATATTTTTTTGTATTGTTCGTACGTTTTAATTTTTTCTGGCTTGTTGTTAAACCTTACAAGGACGCCCTCATCCACCTTAAGCCTCTTGTCTTCAAACGTGTTAAGTATATACTCTGTCGATGGGGTTGTTTTTTCTTTTGTATAAGAGACAACCTTTTTAACTATTTGTTCTTTGCCTGACCCTAATAGAGTTGTTGTATAAAATATAATGCTTAGTATGACTATAAGGTTTATTTTCATTTATATGGGCTTTCTTTTAAAAAATAAGTATGTACTTTTATTTATTGCTCTCCTTGCTGTTAGCTCTTCAGCTTGGGTTGTAAGGTTTCTACCTGAGCTCTCTGCAACAACAATAGCTTTTTGGAGAATGTTTCTCGCAAGCCTTATGGCTTTTGCTATATCTTACAAAACTATTCTTACTTTTGTTCCAAATAAAAAGGTTTTGCTTGCAGGAATATTTCTTGGTTTTCATTTTGCCTTGTTTTTTAGAAGTGTTCAGCTAACCTCCATAGCTGAAGCTGCTCTGCTTGGGACCATTGCTCCAGTTTTTACAGAGGTTTATTCTATTGTTTTCCAAAAAAAAGGTTTTTCGATTAAGGTCTTCTTTGGGCTGTCTCTTGCTCTTTTGGGTGCATACACGCTTATTAGCCAAAGCAGTTTTAGCGACACGAGTTCTCTTGGTAACCTACTGGCCGTTCTTTGTTCTATTGCAATGGCGGTTGTGCTTCTTGTTGGAAAAGATGTTAGGAAGAGCGTAGGCCTGTTTGAATATTCCCGCTGGTTGTTCTTGTATGCTGCTGCCTGTCTCTTTGCAATATCGCTTTATCAGGGGGTAAACGTATTATCTTTTGACTACCAGGATTTTGGATGGTTTGTTTTTCTTGCCGCCATACCTACAATGGTTGGCCATAATATTTTTTATTTTTTAGTTAAAACGTTAAGCGCTACCACTGTTGCAGCCGTTCCTCTTGGTGAGCCTGTTATTTCTTCTGTGGGGGCCTTCTTTTTGTTCGGCGAACCTGTTGGTCTGTTTGTTTTTTTGGGTGGATCAATTACGCTTTTAGGTGTTTATATAATAATACGAAACGATGTTTAAACTGCCATTGGAGCCTTAATGCTTTCCATTGGATTGTAGTCAACCAACCTGAAGTCTTTGGGGTTAGACTTTAAAACCTCTTCTATTGAATTAAATTTTGGAATTTGTAGGCTTGGTGGTTGCATTGGTTTGCGCTGAATTTGTTCTTTTACTTGTTCGAAGTGGTTGTTATAAATGTGGCAATCTCCTCCTGTCCAAATAAAATCTCCAGGTTTTAAGTTTAAAATTTCAGAAAAAATACAAACCAAAAGACTGTAAGACGCAATGTTGAAAGGTACCCCTAAAAACATATCTGCACTTCTTTGATAGAGCTGACAGCTTAACTCTTCGTCTTGAACGTGAAACTGAAAAAGCGTATGACATGGCGGTAGGGCCATTTCATCGATCTTGTCTACATTCCATGCGCTTACTATGTGCCTTCTACTGTTGGGGTTGTTTTTTAAGTCTAGGATTATTTTTCTTATTTGGTCTTCTCCGCCAACATCTCTCCCCCAAGATCTCCACTGTTTTCCATAAACAGGTCCTAACTCTTTTTGTGTTTCGTTGTTTAAATATCCAAGCTCTACGCCTTGCTTGTTTGCGTTGGCTGTCCAAATGGTTTTTTTGTCTACTATCTCATCTCTTTTTTTACCGAAATGTATTTCTGCCAACCTTCTTTCATCTGTGCTTCCCTCTAAAAACCAAAGCAGTTCGCTAACAACGCTTTTCCATGCTAGTTTTTTTGTTGTTACAGCTGGAAAACTATTTCTAAGGTCAAAGCGCATCTGATACCCAAAAACACCTTTTGTTCCTACGCCTGTTCTGTCGTCTCTTTGTTTCCCGTTCTCAAGAATATGTTCTAACGCTTTTATATATTGTTTCATTTTACTTTTTTCCAAATCTGAAATTCTACTTCTTCATGTTTTTCAAACCAGGTTTTTTTAAAAAGTTTTTCTATGCTTTTCAGAGACAAAAAGCCGTCGCAACCATACTCACCTGGGATTCGACTTAGATAAAACTCTTCGATTGTTTCAATTGTTTGCTCAATTATGTTGGGGCCACCAATTACCCAAATTGTTTTATTGGCGTTTTCTTTTTTAAGGTTTTTAAGCTCAGCATTAAGATCTCCGCAAATATATTTATCTGCTCCAGGAAACTCTTCTTTTCTTGAGGTTGCCAAAATGTTTATTCTGTTTGGCAGGGGCCATGGCATCAGTGGGTCTATCCATGTTTTTGAACCCATTACAACCACATTGTTTGTGGTGTTTTTTTTAAACCAACCCAAGTCTTTCTTGTTCTTTGGCCAAGGTATTGTCCCGTTTTTGCTTACGCCGCCCTCGTTGTCGCAAGCCAAAATTGCCTTTATCACCTTGGCCTACTCATCTTCTATTGGTTTTCCATCTTTATCAATTGTTCCTGCCGCTACCTGATATAAGCCATCAAAGTTAATATATTTTGTTATGGCGCTGTTAGCCTGATCCAAAGTAACCTCTTTAACCATGTTTGGATAGTTGTCAAGGTAGGTTAGGTCATTATAAACAACCGCTGCATTTAGAATGCCTCCTGCCAATCCTCCAGTTGTGTCAAAACCAACTTGGAAACCTCCAATAAGTGTGGACTTTGTAATATCTAGCTCTTTTTGTGTTATTCCTTCTTCCGCCCACTTTTTAATTTCCCTAAGCGTTGAGCTTTCTCCTTTTGAAAGTAGTTTTGGTGAAAAAGTACCTCCAACCATCCAATATCCATCATTACCATTTCCAAACCCGCTTAAAGATGAGTTAATTCCGTAGGTTAGACCCTCTTTTACTCTAACTGTTTGCATCAACCTGGCAGAAAAATTTCCTCCTAACGTGTGCGTTGCTAAATAAAGAGGTAGGTAGTCCGGGTGATATCTGTCTATTCCCAGCGCTGTTCCAACAACAAAGTCTGTGCTTGTTTTGTCTTGCATGGTTACATAAACCTTGCTAGAGGCTTTGGTTCCAAGGCTCTTTTCCTCTTTGTTTTTGAGTGGAGACTGCTTCCAACCCTTAAAACTTTCTTTAATTAGATTTTCCATTTTAGCGTGGTCGACATCCCCAACAACAACTAAAACCATGGACCCAAGGCCATAATTTTCACCGTGATAAGCTTTTAAGTTTTCAGAGGTTAGTTTTTTTATCTCTTCTATTGCTAGGTCGGGGTTTGTTGGTGAGTTTTGATGATCAGACCCATAAAAAGCCTGCAACATGTTATTCATTGCGTTTCCTCTTGTGCTTTCTTTAGATCTTTTATATCCTGCTATTTGTCTTTTCTTTGCCTTTTCAAGCTCTTCTTCAGCAAAAAGCGGATTTTGTAGTTGATCGGCCAACAGCCCTACAACCATATTGGTGTCTTCAGATAAAAACTTACCGCTGAAACCAACCCTTGCCTGGCCGTTAAAAAAACTTAAACGCGCTCCCGCAGACTCAAGCTTTTCGCTAATCTCAAACTTTGACATGTTCTTTGTTCCCTGGTCAAGCATAGCCGCAACCATGTCTGCTGTTCTGCCGTTTTTTGTAGAATAAATGTCTCCACCCAACATACTTCCCCTCATAGTTACAACTCCAGTTCCGCGCTTTAAGGTCAAAAGTCTTATGCCCTTAATTGGCTCTGTATCAATTATTTTTGACGATAAGGTTTCTTCCTCTTCTGAGTAGTGCTTGAGTTTCATTTTTTCCAGCTCTTTGGCGCTAGTTGCCACCCTCTTTCCTTGACCGCCCTGACCGAGAGGGATGAAGTAACCTATAGTACTTAAGTCTTCCAAAAAGTACTCATTTACCACCCTTTTAATGTCTTCTTTTGTCACAGCCCCTATCTTTTCACCATATGTTGTATATAGTGTCCAATCTCCACTGGCAATTGCTTCGTTTAGTCCGCTGGCAATTGCATAGCTTCCATCTTGAGAAAATTTCATTGAAGCAATAAGTTGTGCTTGTGCTTTTTTAACCTCTTCATCTGTTACACCGCTTTTTTTGATTTTTTCATACTCTTCAACGATTGCTTTTTCTACTGTTTTATGATCAACCTCCGGGGATAGGTTTGCATAAACAGTAAACAAGCCTGGATCTCTAAAGAGTGAATCCCAAATATAAACGCTTGTGGTTAAACCTTTGTCTGTTATGTTTTTATAAAACCTGCTGTTTTTCCCGGATGAAAGTATTGATGACAAAACCATAAAGGCCGCTGCGTCGGGATGTGTTGCAGACGGTGTTTTGTGTGCCACTCCCACTATTCCCTGTTGTCCCGCTCTTTTAAGTGTAACGGTTCTAATGCCCTCTTGTTTTGGTTCAGCAGTATAAACCTCAGGGATTGGTTTCGTGCTTTTTCTAATTTTTCCAAAATGTTTTTTAATCATTGCCAAGGCGTCTGCTTCAGAAAAATCTCCTATTGCTATTGCTGTTGCGTTGTTTGGCCAATAAAAGGTATCATAAAACTCTCTTAACCTTTCAATAGAAACGTTCTCAATATCTTCTTTCCAACCTATTGTTGAATGGTGATAGGGGTGCGCCTGATAGGCGGTTGCCCATATGTTTTCATCTAGTACGCCAGAAGGACTGTTTTGACCTCTTTCGAACTCGTTTCTTACAACGGTCATTTCGGACTGCCTATCTTCTTCTTTTATGTAGGCGTTTCTCATTCTATCTGCTTCAATTTCAATTAAAGTTTCAAGGTGTTCGCTTGGCAGTACAGCAAAATAGTTTGTCCTGTCTAGCCATGTTGTAGCGTTCATTCTTGCCCCAAGAGATTGAAGGGTTTGAAACACAGAATTTCCTTTTTTTGTGTTAAACTTTCTTGACCCCTTAAACATTAGGTGTTCTAAAAGGTGTGTGGATCCTGTATATCCAATGGCCTCATTTCTTGATCCCACCTCATAAGTAACCATAAATGTGGCTACCGGCGCAGTGTTGTCTTGTTTTAACAAAACCCTAAGACCGTTCGATGTCATTGTATATTCCTTTATACCTCCGGACTCTTTAACAAACTCAAATCCATAAAATTTTTCTTGCGACATGACAGCTCCCATAAATAATAATGTTAAAATTAATTTCTTCATTTTTTCTCCTTTAAGGTTTAACTATTTCCATGGAATGAACCGGGAAACGTTGGACATATAATCTATATATTCTTGCCCAAATATGCCAACAAGGTATTCTTCTTCTTTGACAACTATTTTAGACCACAACAAATACTGTAGCGGCACTAAAAAGAGCAGCAAATATGAACCCACCCACAAAGACGTGAGTATATTTATATGGAAAATAACAACCGTATATACGGGGTGACGAATAAAAGAATATATTCCTCTTGTAGACAATTTTTTTCCTCTGTTTTTAGGTGGCAAGCTAAACAGCGTCCAGAATAAAATAAAAAGCATTTCTAAAAGAATTAAAAAAAATAAAACATCAATCCACGTGTGTCCTGTTTCATATTTTTTAATATTAAGCGCTGCTTCGTACTGAAGCGTTAAATAAATTAATAAAAGCGACATTATTAAACCGGGGGGACCTACGTTCCAAAGTCTTTTATAGTGTTTTGGGTTAAACCAGTTTTTTAAATCTAGCATTAGGCGCGTGGCCCAAAAATTGCTGTTCCAACCCTTATTGATGTTGATCCTTCTCTAATTGCTATTTGATAGTCTCCACTCATTCCCATTGAGAGTGTTTTCATTTTTATGTTTTCAAGTTCATTAAGCTCATCGAAGAGTTTCTTTGTTTTTTGAAAGGACCTGGCTATTAGATCAACGTCTTTTGTGTTTGGGCCCATTGTCATTAAACCCTCAACCTTTATGCCTGGCATATTAATACATTCTAAAATCTCTTTTTTGCTATTAAGACTAAATCCCGCCTTTGTATTTTCTCCGCTGCTATTAATTTGCAACAAGACCCTTTGTGTTTTTCCTAAATCTTCTGCGGCGTTTGATATTTTTTGAGATAGCTTTAATGAGTCTACAGAATCTATTGTGTCAAAAATTTTGACAGCTTTTTTTGCCTTATTTGATTGTAGTCTTCCAATTAGTCTTTTTTCTGTTTTTTCTATGTTTTGTATTTTAGGGAACTTTTGTTCTGCTTCTTGAACCCTGTTTTCGCCAATTGATGTTGCCCCCGCGACTATAGCTTCTTGAATTTCCTCTGGTGATCTGGTTTTGGTTACAACAACTATATTAATTTGTGGCTTATCTTCTAAGCTATTCTTTAGGGTCTGTAGATTCTGTGTTATTGTTTTCATCTTCTTCTTCTTCAGACATAATTCTGGTGATTGACGAAACAAGCGTTCCTTCGCCTAGCTTAATTAGTTTAACGCCCTGAGTTGCTCTTCCAATTGATCTTATTTGGGCAACCGGAAGCCTTATTAAAACGCCCTGGTTTGTTATGATCATTAGGTCATCTTTGTCCACAACCTCTTTTATGGTAACCATTTTTCCAACCTTGTCGGTTGTTTTCATGGTTAAAACACCCTTACCGCCTCTCTTTTGGGCGCGATATTGTGAAATTTCAGTTCTCTTTCCGAAGCCCTTTTCGGTTGCAACAAGCACAGTGCCCTCTCTTTTGATTAACAACATTCCAACCAGTCTGTCGTCTTCTGAGCTAAGCGTTATCCCCTTAACCCCCATTGTTTTCCTTCCGCTTGCCCTTATTTGTTCTTCTGAAAACCTAATTGATTTTCCGTTTCTTGTTCCAAGAAGAATGTCGTTGTCTCCTGTTGAAACTCTTGCCTCAATTAATTTATCTCCATCTCTGATTTCGACAGCATATATACCTTTTTTTCTTGGGTTTGAATATGCAGAAAGCTTGGTTTTTTTAACCATACCCTTTTCGGTTGCCATCACAACATAATGGTCATCGTTAAATTCTTTAACGCTTATAAACGCACTAACTTTTTCATCTGGTTCACAACCAATAAGGTTAACAATTGCTCTACCTTTGGCCGCTCTACCCCCTTCTGGAATGTCATAAACTTTGACCCAGTAGCACTTTCCTTTGTCTGTAAAAAATAAAATGTAGCTGTGAGTGTTTGCTACAAACAGGTGTTCCACAAAATCCTCTTCTCTTGAGGAGGCTCCCTGAACCCCTCTTCCCCCTCTTCTTTGGCTTCTATAAGTGCTTAAGCTTGTTCTTTTTATGTAGCCATTATGTGTAATAGTTAAAACCATTTCCTCTTCTGCTATCATGTCTTCAATACTGAGGCTGGTAAAGTCTTCTATAATTTCTGTTCGTCTTTCTTCTCCATACTTTTCTTTTATTTCTAAAAGCTCTTCTTTGATAATTGACATTCTTTTTGATTCGCTTTCTAAAATACCTTTTAGCTCTGCGATGTATTGTATTACATCTTTATATTCGCTAATAATTTTATCTGTTTCTAAACCTGTTAGCCTTTGAAGTCTCATGTCTAAAATAGCCTGTGCTTGTATTTCTGATAAACCAAAGCCGTCCATTAAAGACTGTCTAGCTGTTTGGGGATCTTTGCTTTTTTTAATCGTTTCAACAATCTTATCTATATTTTTTAGGGCAATTTTAAGACCTTCTAAAATATGTGCTCTAGCTTCTGCTTTTTTTAGATCAAATTCTGTTCTTTTTACAACAACATCTAACCTAAAGGATATGAACACCTCTAAAAGCTCTTTTAAAGACATTACTTTTGGTGTTCCATCAACTAGGGCAAGTAAAATTATTCCAAAGGTATCCTGAAGCTGAGTTTGTTTATACAGTTGATTTAATACCACCTCTGGCACTGCATCTCTTTTGGTTTCAATTACCACCCTCATTCCGTCTTTGTCTGACTCATCTCTAAGTTCGGCAATTCCCTCTATTTTTTTATCTCTTGCTAGCTCTGCAATTTTTTCTATTAAGTTTGCTTTATTAACTTGATATGGAAGCTCTGTTATTATTAAAGAATCTCTTCCTCTGTTTGAAGGTTCTACGTGTGCCCTTCCCTGCATAACAACCTTTCCTCTTCCTGTTTCATATGCGTCTTGAATTCCTTTAATTCCAAGCGCTTTTCCTGCTGTAGGAAAGTCTGGACCTTTAATATGTTTCATTAAATCTTTTGTTTCACACTCAGGGTTGTCCATTAGCTCAACAAGACCTCCTACCAATTCAGAAAGATTGTGTGGCGGAATTTTTGTTGCCATACCAACGGCTATACCCTCTGATCCGTTTACTAGCAAGTTTGGATAAACGGCTGGTAAAACTGCTGGTTCTTTTAAGGTTTCATCAAAATTTGTTGTCCATGGTATTGTTTCTTTTTCAATATCTCTTAAAAGCTCGCTTCCAATTCTAGACATTCTAGACTCTGTATATCTCATTGCGGCGGCTCTATCGCCATCAACAGATCCAAAGTTTCCTTGACCTTGCACCAGTTCGTGTCTCATTGAAAACTCTTGTGCCATTCTTACAAGGGCATCATATATAGAGCTGTCTCCGTGTGGGTGATATTTACCTAAAACCTCTCCCACCACTCTGGCAGATTTTTTATAGGGCCTGTTCCACATAGCAGACATTTCACTCATGCTAAATAAAATTCTTCTATGTACAGGTTTTAGTCCATCTCTTGCGTCGGGAAGCGCTCTCGACATAATGACAGACATTGAATAGTTTAAATAGCTTTCTTCAAGCTCTTTTACTAATTGTTTATCTAATATGTTATCTCTACCTAAATCCATTTTATATATCTATGTTGGTCGCAAATTTTGCTCTTTCTGTTATAAACTTTCTTCTGTGCTCTACCTCTGATCCCATCAGCTCTCTAAATCTTACGTTTGTTTCCTCTTCCATAATATGGTCAACCGTTACCTGAATTAAGGTTCTGGTTTCTGCATTCATTGTTGTTTCCCAAAGCTGTTCTGCGTTCATTTCTCCTAAACCTTTATATCTTTGAATATCTATTTTTGTTTTATTTTCTGATTCTAACCTTCTTAAAATATTATCTCTTTCTTCATCTGTATATGCATATCTTTCTTTTTTACCTTGCTTTAATTTATAAAGAGGTGGCATTGCCATATATAAATAACCGCCCTGAACAAGGCTTTTCATTTTTCTCCAAAAGAATGTTAATAATAAGGTTCTTATGTGGCTACCATCAACATCTGCGTCTGTCATAATTACTATTTTATGGTATCTAAGTTTTTCGGGGTTGAAGCTATTAGGGTCGTCTTCGTCTTCTCCAAAACCGCACCCTAGAGCTGTTATCATAGACTGAATTTCATTATTAGCTAAAAGTTTATCTTCTCTTGCCTTTTCTGAATTAATAACCTTTCCGCGCAAGGGTAAAATAGCCTGAGTTCTTCTGTCTCTTCCCTGTTTAGCTGTACCTCCAGCAGAGTCACCCTCAACAAGAAACAACTCACACTGCATAGGATCTTTATTTGAACAGTCTGCCAATTTTCCTGGAAGTGTTGTTGATCCTAACCCTGATTTTTTTCTTACTAATTCTCTTGCTTTTTTAGCGGCTATTCTTGCTCTTGCAGCTTCTGCTGCTTTTTCAATAATTCTTTTTCCTACTTTTGGATTTTGTTCTAAAAAGGCCTGTATTCCATCATAGACAACATTATCTACTAAACCCTTTACTTCACCATTGCCTAGTTTGGTTTTTGTTTGTCCTTCAAACTGTGGTTCTTGAACTTTAACAGAAATAACAACAGTTAAACCCTCTCTAAAATCATCTCCCGATAGTGAAAATTTTTCATTCTTTTTTGTTTTAATTAAATCATTTTTATTTGCATAATTGTTTAATGCTCTAGTTAATGCTGATCTAAAACCAGATAAGTGTGTACCGCCTTCTATTGTATTAATGTTATTTACAAAGGAAAAAATATTGCTATTATAATTTGTGCTATATCTAAGAGCTAAATCAACGGGCACTTCTATATCTTCTTTATTTACTACAATAACCTCATCATGAATTAAATCTTCATTACCATCTAAATATTTAACAAAATCTGATAAACCTCCTGGAAAACAATATTCTGTCTCTGTTTCTTCGGGTTCATTAATTAATTTTATTGATAAGTTTTTATTTAAATATGCTAATTCTTTAAGTCTTCCTTTAATAACTTCCTCTTCAAAACCCTTATGTGAAAAAACAGTTTCATCTGGTTTAAATGATACAATAGTTCCTGTTTTATCACTTTTACCTATTTTTTCTACTTCAGTTGTAGGTTGTCCTATTTTATATTCCTGTTTATAATGAAAACCATCTCTATGAACTTCAGCAACTAAACTTTCTGAAAGAGCATTTACTACAGACACACCAACACCGTGTAATCCACCAGAAACCTTATAAGTGTTTTTATCAAACTTACCACCAGCGTGTAAGACTGTCATTACCACTTCTAGCGCTGGCTTTCCTTCTGTTTTATGAATTTCTACAGGAATACCTCTCCCATTATCTTCAATAGAAATAAAACCATCATTTTTTATTGTTACAATTATAGAACTACAGAAACCAGCCAGTGCCTCATCAATACTATTATCAACAACCTCACTAACCAGATGATGATATCCTCTTTTACCAACATCACCAATATACATAGCAGGTCTTTTTCTAACTGCTTCTAATCCTTTTAAGACAGATATTTTATCTGCACCGTAATTATTACTCATTTATCCTCACTGGCATTAATAGAATAGTTGTTTTTTGATCGTCTACATTAGGTAAAAAAAGTGTAGCAGACAAAGAATCTTTAAAAGAAAAAACAATTTCTTCATTTGGATATTTTGAAACTGCTTCTTTTAAATAAACAGCATTAAAACCAATTGATACTTCTTCTCCTGCATATTTTGCAGATTTTAAAGGAGCATGAACTGTTTTACTTTCAGGTTGATTAACACTTTTAAAATATACTTTACCTTCAGTTAAGTGTAATGATATCTGATTAGTATTTTTATTAGTAGCAATAGAAGCTGCTTTTATATTATTTAACATTTCTGTTTTATTAGCAATAAGTGTTAAAGGATTTTCCTCCGGAATTACTGCATTATAATTAGGATATTTTTCATCAATTATTTTAGAATAAAAAACATCGTTATTACTATTAGTAAAAATATAATTTCCACTTATTATTAAATTTGTTTCTGATTGTCCCTCTAAAAAAGTGCTCAATATTGATAAAAACTTTTTAGGTATAATAAAAGATCCATTTATATTTGTTGTATTTTGCTTAGAAATTTTAACAAGACGATGACCATCTGTTGCAACAAAATCTACAGTGCTTTCCAAAAAATTAAAACAAGCTCCATTTAAAGCCGGTTTAGTAGGTTCACTATTAATTGCATACATCAATGAAGAAATAATATCCTTTAAGCTTAATGTTTCAATACAAAATAAATTATCATGTTTATTTTCAGGTACCTCAGGATAATCTTGAAAAGGTACTGTAGAAATATCAAAAGAAACTCCAGTTTCGGATTTAATATTAATATGAGGACCCGAAACTTCAATATCTACCCTCCCGTCGTCTAAAACGCTTATAATATCATTCATTTCAGAAGTTGGAAATAAACATTCACCATCTGAATTAACGGAAGCATTAATTTGTGTTTTAACACCAACCTCAAGATCGGTTGAATGTAGAATTACTCCAGCAGGAGATGACGATATATAAGTATAATTAACTAAAGGATTTTGAGATTTTAATTGAGTTGTTTTAGATAATTTTGAAAATGCCTGTTGGAGTTCTTTTTTTGTGGTTGAAATTTTCATAATTAACCTTCAATATTATAATAATAATGCGTTGAGTACAAGATTAAATTGGTATATATATTTATAAGATATTTATATATAAAAAAACTAGTAGTAGTATTATAGATGTGTGTTTGTGGAAAAGTATATAACATTTATCATTTGTCGTCGATAAAAATATAAAATTTAAAGTCAAAGATTAGGTTAATAACTTGTGAAAAATATGTTGATAAGGTTATGAAAAAAGAATACTTAAATTATCCATTAATTTGTGGATAAGTTAGTGGATTTCTTTTTATGTAAAATTGTGATTTGATTTTATTAATCCAGGCTTGATACCAGTCTGATTTTTTCTTATTTAAAGCCATTTCTTCTAGCTCTAACCAATTTGTTTCTAATGTAGGAGGACCACCTTCTTGAATTTCATCAACCCATATTAAATGATAACCAAAATCAGTTTCAATAGGATTGCTTATGGTTTTTGTTTTAATAGTAGAAATTTCTTTTTTTAATTCAGGTACTTGATAATATTCTAAATCAATCATTCCTAGAAAACCACCGCTTGAATTACTTGTTTTGTCGTCTGAAAAATCAGCAGCGGCTTTATAAAAATCATCAAAATTTGTTATATTATTTTTAATATTATTTATAGTATCATAAGTTTTTTTCTTATCTATATCTGTTGTTTCTGTTCTAATTAAAATATGTCTAGCTAATACCTTTTCTCCGGTTCTTTCAAGCACTTCAATTATATGATGTCCATACTGAGTTTTTACCGGCTCCGTTATAATGTTTTTTTCCACAGTAAAAACAACTTTATCAAATTCTTGTACAAATGTTCCTCTTGGAACATAACCTAAATTACCACCCTGATCTTTTGATCCTGGATCAGCAGAATAAGTTTTTGCTGCATCATCAAAGCTTATTTCTCCATTTAAAATTTTATTTCTAATATTATTGGCTTTATTAAACGAATTTTTTATTGATTCTTCAGAAGGCTTTATTTCTACTAATATATGATGTGTTTTATAAAGAGTTGGAAATGATGGAATACTGTCTTTATAGGTATTAAAAAAATCTATAACATCTCCTCGAGAAACGTTAATTGAGGTTGTTAAAGAGGATGTATATTTTTCTGCCAATAATTTACCTTTCATATCATCTCTATATGATCTTTTAAAATCTGAAATTTTCTTACCAAGAGCTGCTTCTGCTAGCTCTTTACTTCCTGTTTGTGCAATAATATTATCTATTTGTTGATTTAATGCTTTATCTATGTCTTTATCTAAAATTTCTACTGAATCTTGTTCAGCCATTTCTATAATTAATAATTGTTCTACCATACTTTCGCGTGAAGATTCTAAAATTTTCTTATATGCAACAGGATTAGTGTTTGGATTTATTTGTTGTTGAGCCGCAACAGCATTTGCAGCTAACACTACATCACTCATTAATACAATTTTATTTTCAACAACAGAAGCAACTCTATCGAGGAGAATTTCTTGCTGAGCCTCTAAAAAAGACATAAATAATAATATATAAACTAAATAATTCATTTCATTTGTTTCACGTGAAACGGACGCTTTAAATATACTAATAAAATCGAAATATCCGATGGTCTAATACCATTTATTCTTTGTGCTTGTCCAACTGTTTGTGGTTTTATGTTAATAAACTTTTCTCTGCTTTCATTTGAAAGGCTTTTAATATCATTATAATCAAATTTTTCAGGAATAATCATGTTTTCATATACTTTAATTTTATCAATTTCTTCCTTTTGTCTATTTATATAACCACTATATTTAATAATTGTTTCCGCTTCAAATAAAATTTCTTCTTTCATATGATTTGTGAGAGCACTTTTAGTTTCTTCGTTATCTATTTTCATATCTGATATAGATACTTTTGGTCTTTTAAGAATATTTGACATACGAGCAGGTTCTTCTATTGGTTTTTCACCCAACTCTTCCAACCTTTTATTAATTGTTTTTGGGTTTATGTTATTGTCTTCAAGAAACTTAACCATGTTTATAGTATTTTCTATTTTTTCACTTAATTTTTCTACTGTTTTCTCGTCGAGAAGACTATATTCTTTTGATTTTGTTAATAATCTCTGATCTGCGTTAGAAGATCTTAGTTGTAATCTATATTCTGCCCTTGAGGTAAACATTCTATATGGTTCGTCGGTATCTTTTAATATTAAATCATCAATTAATACCCCTACATAAGCATCATTTCTTTTTAAAACTAAAGGATTTTCATTCAAAATAAAACAAGAGGCGTTTATGCCTGCTATAATACCTTGTGAGGAGGCCTCTTCATATCCCGAGGTCCCATTTATTTGTCCTGCCATAAATAATCCAGAGACAGCCTTGCTCTCGAGTGTGTTTTTCAGTTGAGAAGGATAAAAAAAGTCATACTCAATTGCATATCCAGGTCTTATAAACTCTACATTTTCTAAGCCGCTAACTGTTTTGAGAGACTCTAACTGAATTTTTTCTTCAAGGCTTGTTGAAAAACCGTTCACATATATTTGTTCAGACATACTCCACTCTGGTTCTAGCTGTAAAACATGGGAAGGATTTTGATTAAACTTATATACTTTGTCCTCAATAGAGGGGCAATATCTGGGCCCAGTTGCCATATCTTTTCCAGAATACATAGCAGAAGAAGAAAGGTTATCTAAAATAATATTATGTGTATTGCTATTTGTTCGAAAAGAATAACAAGGCTCATCTTTTGGAGAAAAGTTTTTTGTTCTATAAGACAGGGGAGAGGGGTTTTTATCCCCATATCCAGCTTCACCCTTTTTCCAATTAACAGAAGACTTTTTTATTCTCGGAGGCGTTCCGGTTTTTAATCTTCCATTTTTTAAACCTAGGCTGTTTAGGCTTTCTGTAATTCCTTCAGCTCTTTTTTCTCCATATCTTCCTGCATTAATTTGTTTAGACCCAATGTGAATTAACCCATTTAAGAAGGTTCCACAGGTTAAAACCACCGCCGAACAAGTAATTTCTGAACCATCTTTTAAAAAAACCCCACGAACGCAGTCTTTTTTTACATTTAGAGATACAGCTTCTCCCTCTAAAACTTTAAGACCCTGCTCTTTAATATATTTTTGGGCAATTTTTTCATAGAGATTTTTATCTATTTGAGACCTGGGAGACCAAACAGACCTCCCTTTTGATTTATTAAGTGTTTTGCTTTGTAGTGTAGATAAATCCGCAAAAAAACCCATTATTCCGCCCAAAACATCAACCTCTTTTACCATTTGTCCTTTTGCAAGCCCTCCAACAGCTGGGTTACAAGACGTTCGACCTACAGATTTTTTGTCCATAGAAACCAAAAGAGTTTTAATGCCTCTTTTATGGGCAATTAGAGCTGCTTCAATTCCAGCATGTCCACCCCCAACAACAACTAAATCATATTTATTTTGTGTGCGTTTCACGTGAAACTATTTCCCCACACAAAAGGATGAAAAAACCGCATCTAGTACATCATCTTTTGTTGTTTTTTTTGTTATACTGTCGAGGAAACCAATTGATCGGTTGATATCTTCAACCAAAAGTTCCATAGAGTCTTCAGCTATCAATAATGAATAAGCATCTTTTATATACTTTAACGCACTTTTTATTGCATTGTATTGTCTTTTAGAGGTCAAAAGGGTATCAGTATTGGTTTTATCGCTAATCAAGCTATTATAAACGACCTCTTTTAGCTCTTTAATATTTTTTCCCGTTTTGGCAGAAATAGAAATATCATATTTTCCGTCTGGGCTTTTAATATCTGACTTATTAAAAACATGTATATGTTTAACACCCTTGAAAGAGAGATTTCTATCATTTAATATAATAGTCAAATCAGCGTCTTTTGCTTCGATGAAAGACCTTTCAACACCAATTTTTTCAACATCATCACCAGACTCTCTAATTCCTGCCGTGTCCTTTAATAGTATAGGTAAGCCGTTAATATTTATACTTTTTTCTATCACATCTCTTGTTGTTCCTTCAACATCTGTAACGATTGATTGATCTTTACTAACAAGACAGTTGAACAGTGTTGACTTCCCTGCGTTTGGGGGCCCCAAAATAACAACGGAGGCACCAGATTGAAACATTTTTGTTTCTTTGAAAGAAAGGATACAGGCATCTAGTTTTTTGATTGTATCTAAAATTGTTTTTTCTGAGTTTTTTAAAAGGTTTGGCTGTAGGTCTTCCTCCGATATGTCGAGATTAAATTCAAGGTTTGCAACAACAGATATTAGGGAAGACTTAATAGAGTATATTTCTTTTGATAATCCACCCCTAAGATTTTTAATTCCAGCCTTAACTCCCGCCAAAGACAAAGAGTGAATTACTGACGCAACAGCCTCAGCCTCAGAAAGGTCAAGCTTTCCATTTAAAAAAGCATTTTTTGTAAACTCACCGGCTTCTGCTAATCTCGAACCAGCATCAACAGAAAGATCAATTATTTTTGAAATGATTTTAGGGTTTCCGTGGCACGATATCTCCACCAAATTTTCCCCGGTATATGAGTTTGGGCTAATATAGCTTGTAACTATAGCCTCATCAAAGACTTCACCGTCTTTGTCGACGAGAAAACAAACTTTCGAAACAGGGCGCGTTTTATTAAGGGGGCTGTCTTTAACAAAGGTAGAAACATTCTTTATTGCATCTTCCCCCGAAATTCTAACAACGGCAATACCACTAACGCCGGGGGGTGTTGAACAGGCAATAATAGCCAAGATTATTTCCTTACGGTTTCTGTTTTTTCGTTATTTATTATTTTTTGCTGGGCTATTTGCATTACATTAAAACACAAATAGTATAGATTTAGCCCTGACGGGAAAGAATAAAACAAAAAGAACATCATGCCAGGGAACATATATTTCATCATTTGTTGAGTTGCTTCTTGTGCGGGGTCTCCTCCAGCAGGCTGAGAAGCTGAGCTTAGCTTCATTGTATAGTACATAGAGCCAGCCATTAAAAACGGCAATATATTAATTGGTATCCCCCCAAAACTAAAAAGCGTGTCGGCAGCAGAAAGATCATTAATCCACAAAAAGAATGATTCGCCCCTAAACTCAATAGTGTTTCTAAACACCATAAAGACTGACATTAAAACCGGCATTTGAATTAAAAGGGGTAAACAGCCAGCCAGGGGATTTATTTTGTTTTCCTGAAAAAGCGCCGCCATTTTTTGTTGTTGTAGGGTTGGGTTGTTTTTGTATTTTATTTTAATTTGATTCATCAAAGGAGATATTTCTTGCATTTTCTTCGAGGACCTAAGTTGTTTTGCCATTAAAGGGTATGTAACAAGTTTGATTAAAACTGCAAAAAGTACAACCACAACACCATAATTAGGTATAAACCCATACAGAATTATCATAATGCTGTAAACAAGCCAAGAGACAGAAGAAAGCCATTGCCAACCTAAAATTTTTTCTTCGAGACCAACGCCGAGATTTTCAACGCTAGAATAGTCAAGGGGCCCGAGATAAAACTTGTTTTTTTCAAGGTTTATATCTTGAGTAATGTTAACATTAACCCCAGCCCTTAAGGGGGTTGGATATTTTGTTATTTCAACTAAATCTGATTTTTGAGGAACAAAAAAGAGACCAAAATATTTTGTTCTATATCCAGCAAAGTCTGCTTGTCCAACATACCTTTTTTCTTCGGCATCAATATTGTTGGTGTTTGATGACCCAAAAAAGCCTGCAGCTCCAACCCTAAAAGACTCGATACTACCAGCCTGACTTATTAGACCCTCCATAAACATTGCATCTTGAGTCCCTTCGTGTTCTGGTAGGCCACCAACCCAGGATAGGGTATATTTTTCGTCTAAAGAAACATCCTTAAGGTTTCTTAAAGAGGTTGAAATATCTATTTCATAAGAGTCAAAGCTAAAAACCAGCTCTTTTGTAACCGATCTACCAAGGTGTTCAGTGGTAAACAAAAAAGATGCTTCTGGGTTTGCTTCAGAAAGATCAACCGAGCCCCCAGAAACCAACTTCCATTTTTTGTTTAAGGAAACGATCTCACCGGACTGGTTTACAAAGCTTACAACTAAATTATTAGAGTTGTAGGCATCAATCATATTTAGAGCGTCTTCTGATTTTTTAAGGTGTTTTGTTAGACTATAAGAAACAATTGAACCCCCAGCGACATTGCTTATCTCAGCAAGATAGTTTTTACCTTTAATAATAAAGGTTTGTTCCTCAACAGTAGAGCTTTCTAAAGTTGCTTCAACGGGTTTTTTGAGAGTAGTTTCTGAATATTTTTCTACTAAAGAAGTGTCAGGCGAAACAACATCTTTATCGCTTTTTTCTGACGGAGAAATTAATTCAAGATAGCTTGGCCACAATAATAAAATTGCACCGATTAGAATAAAACCAGTGAGAGTTTTACGATCCATTTTATGAAGAAACGGTAAGACGTTTACGACCTTTTTTCATACGAGAAGACAAAACCTTCTTGCCGCCAACGGTCGATTTTCTTTTCATAAAACCGTGCTTATTTTTCCTTTTTCTGTTACTAGGCTGATAAGTTCTTTTCATAATAGTATATTGCCGAAATATAGTTTAATAAAACTATTTGTAAAACAAATAAAAGATTTCAAAAAACCCAAAAAGTTCTATGCATCAAAACAAAAAGAACGTAAAGTAATTAATACACAAATAAAAATATGTTAATAACCTGTGGATAACTAATGGATTACAAAAAAATTTGGAAAAAAACAGACGAGGATCTTAAAAGCAGCCTACCTGCTCATGCCTACGAAGCATGGATTGAAACACTATCTCCTGTTGGAATAACAAACGACATTTTTATTGTTGAAGCGCCAAACCAGTTTGCATATGACTGGATTATTAATAATTATCAGGACATCATATTGTCTTCTTTGAAAGAGATTGATAGCGCATTACAGCTAAAGGTTTCTATAGCCCCCCAATCAGAACAAAACATCTCTTCTGTTGAGCTTGATAAAGAAGAAACAACCAAACAGAGCAATGCGGGCAAAAGAAATAATATAAACCCCTCAAATATTTTTTCTTCATTTATCGAGGGACCAAACAACATTTTTGCAAAGAATGCGGCACACAAGGTTGCAAGCGCTCCGGGAACAGCAGACTTTAACCCGCTTATAATTTATGGCGGAGTGGGGCTTGGAAAGACACACCTTTTACATTCAATCGCAAACGAATTAATAGGATCAAAAAAGGAAATAAACGTGGTGCTCGCCTCATCAGAAAAATTTACAAACGACTTTATTGCAAGCATCCAAGAAAACAAAACGCTGGACTTTTCTAAGGTTTATAGAAACGCCGATGTTTTATTAATTGACGACATACAGTTTTTTCAAGGAAAAGAGCAGACCCAAGAACAGTTTTTTCACACATTTAACGAGCTCTACACAAACGGAAAACAGATTGTGATGACAGCTGACAGATATCCGGGAGAAATGGTAGGACTTCAAGACAGGTTGCTGTCTAGGTTTGAGTCTGGGCTTCATGCAGATATTCAACCACCAGACTTTGAAACAAGGGTTGCCATACTCTCAACAAAAGCCAAACAAAATAATATGAAAATTGAAGGAAGCCACCTTGAAAAGATAGCATCACACGTTAGGACAAATATAAGAGACCTAGAAAGCTGTGTAACAAAAATATTTGCACACGCAACTCTTTCTGGAGATAAAATTAATGAAGCGCTTGTAGAGTCTATAATAAGGGAAAGGCTCGGAGACCAGGGGTACGGACAGGTTAATATGCAGGATGTTGTCAGCGGAGTTTGTAGCATTTTTTCTGTTTCCCAAGAAGAAATGGTGGGCCAGTCTAGAAGAAAAAACATTGCAGAGGCAAGACAGGTTGCAGCATATTTGGCGAGAGAGGTTTTAGACATGCCTTTGAGCGAAATAGGGGTACACCTAGGGGGAAGAGACCATACAACAATTATGCACGCACATAAAAAGGTCTCAGAACTATTAAAAAATGACGATAAATTTAAAAGAAGAGTAGATATTATTTATAACGAACTAAATCTTAGTTAAAGGAAAAAAAATGGCAAAGGGAACAGTAAACAAAGTAACACTAATAGGCAGGCTTGGACAAGATCCTGAAATAAGGTTTACCGGAGACGGTGCGGCTGTAGCCAGTTTTAGCGTTGCCACAAACGAGTCGTGGAAAGGCAAAGACGGCGAAACGCAAGAAAGAACAGAGTGGACAAAGGTAACCGTATTTGGCTCAACCGCAGAAAAATATGTTCAACCATATGTAAAAAAAGGAACCTTGGTTTATATAGAGGGATCTTTGAAGACAGACAAGTGGCAAGACAAAGAAGGAAACGAAAGATATTCAACAGGCGTTGTTGCTAACAATTATGGCGGTGTCCAAATTTTGGGCGGAGGAGAAAACAGTCTTGATTCCTCGTCCGGAATGAACCAGGAGCCCGTAAAAAAAAAGAACCTAGATCAAACAGTAGAAGACGACGACCTCCCTTTTTAAAAAATGAAAGAACCGCACCCAAGAAGCTGGCTGATAAGGTATGTTATTGGGGTGTTTTCGCTTTTGCTATGCAGCGTTCTCACAAAATTTTCCGTTGAGGGTAAAAAAAATTTACCACCTTCAGGGCCATATATACTTGCACCAAATCACATTGACGACGTTGACCCCGCACCAATAACAGCAGCAGTTGTTAAGCCTATTACATATCTGATGGCTGAAGACCAAATAGAACTTCCTTGGTATAAAGCATGGGGGCCGTGGTCATATGGTGTTACGCTAGTAAATAGATCAAACCTTCAAATTTCTACAATTAAAAATATTCAAAAGCAGATACAAAAAAACGAGAGAATCTGCATTTTTCCAGAAGGAACCGTGAAGGGGGAGGGCCTTAAAGAGGGAAAAAGAGGTGTAGCCTATTTTGCAATTAAAAACGAGATACCAATCATCCCAACCGCAGTAATAGGAACTAAAGGAATCCTAGAAAAAATAGGATCCCTGAAAAGAGAAAGCGTGAAGGTTGTTTTTGGAAGCCCTATATTTACAAGTAGCGGAGATAATATTGACGACATAACCGCACTAACAATGAAAGAGATAAAAAAATTATTACCTGAAGACTATTAAAAAAAGAGAGATATAATGAACATAGAACTATTGACAACAGTGCTTAAAATTGTTATTTCAACAACCCTTTTTTTTGTGTGGGTTGTAAGATATGACAACATAATTACAGAGTTTAGAAAAGACTTTAACTACCCAGACTGGCTAAGAGATCTTACGGGTATTACCAAACTTTCTTGTGCTGTAATGTTGTTAAGCACAAACTCAGAACTGAACAACCTAGGATTAAAAGGTATTATAATATTAATGGCGCTTGCAATACTTACACACATCAGAGTAAAGAGCAGCTTTAGAAAGGCTATACCATCCGTGACACTAATGTCGCTTTGCTTAACACTGCTTTATTTTGGCTAGTCGTTAATAAAAACCACCTTGCCAACGACTCCGCGTTTAGCAATTCGTTCAATTGCGTCAACGGACTCGGACATGGGTATGGTTTCTGATATGAACGGGGTTAACTTACCAGAGCCAAGGAGCTCACCAATTTCTTTCAAGTTTTGAGCATTTTGTCGAGGCTCTTCTTGTTGAAATCTTCCAATAAAAACACCAGAAACAGCACAACCCTTTAAAAGCATTAGGTTTGTTGGAAAGAGTGGGATCTTTCCTGCAGCAAAGCCAACCACAAGATAGGTTCCTCCCCAGCTAATAGACCTTAGAGCCGGCTCAGCAAAACAGTCGCCTATTGGATCATAAATAATAGAAAACCCACCACGCACACTTTTAGACTTTAATTCTTTTGTAAGCGCTTTCTGACCTTCCTTATCAAGTTTTTCTTCGCCGTATATAACAACATCGTCCACCCCGTAACCCTTACATACCTCAGCTTTTTCTTTGGTGGAGACTGCGGCCACAACTCTTGCACCAAAAGACTTTGCAATGTCTACGGCAGCTAAACCAACACCACCAGCGGCACCTAAAACCAACACCTCATCTTGCTTATTAATTTTTGCTCTTTGAACAAGGCCATGATAGCTTGTGCCATAAACCATAAAAACGCCAGCTGCTATCTTGTGAGGAAAGCTTTTAGGAATGGGAAAAGCCATCCTTTCAGACACTACAATTTTTTCTGCAAAAGCACCGAAGCCTTTAAAGAACGCAACGCTGTCTCCAACACTGTGCATTTTAACATCAGGTCCAACTGAAGAAACAACACCAGAGCCCTCATGTCCGGGAGAAAAGGGTCTTTCTGGTTGAAATTGATATAAACCCTGAACAATAAGATTGTCTGGATAGTTTAGCCCAGCTGCTTTTACATCAACGACAATTTCTCCTGGTCCTGCAATAGGATCAGCAACTTCTTCCCAAACCAGCTCTGAAACCGGAGCAAATTTTTTGCAAATTATAGCTTTCATAAACTCTCCTAATGTTTAAACACTCTAAAGCCAGTAAAGGCCATAGCAATTTTATTTTTGTTACACGACTCAACAATCTCACTGTCTCTTATAGACCCGCCGGGCTGGATTATGGCAGCAATTTTGTATTGTGCCATTTTTTCTATTGAGTCTTTAAAAGGGAAAAAAGCGTCAGAAGCGACGACACACCCTTTAGGTATTTTTGTTTTTTCAAAAGCTATTTTCGTGGCATCGACCCTGCTTGTCTGACCACCAGATATGCTTATAATTTTGTTGTTTTTAGCTACAACGATTGCATTTGACTTTGTGTGTTTGACCACCTTCCAAGCAAACAAGCCGGTAGAAAGCTGGTTTGGAGTCAACTTTTTCTTTGTTGGAATAACAAGGTGTTTTTTGAGCAGGTTTGAATCGTCTCGCTCTTGACCCAAGCTTCCACCGCCAATTGTTTTGATCGAAAATTCTGGGGACAAATATTTTTTAAGGCTTAAAACGCGCAGATTTTTTTTCTTTGAAAATATTTTTAATGAACCAGTGTCAAAAGAAGGAGCAACTATAATTTCAAAGAATATTTTATCTATTTTTTTTGCCAGATCAACGGTACACCTCCTGTTCATTGCAACCACCCCGCCAAAAGCAGACAGGCTGTCGACATTAAGCGCCCCAGAAAATGCCTCGCTTACGTTCTTTCCTACTCCGACACCGCAAGGAGAGTTGTGTTTTACTATAACACATGCAGGAGACTTTTTAAACTCCGACAGACACTGTAAAGCAGCGTCTCCATCTAAAAAATTATTATACGAAAGAGCTTTTCCTTGGTGTTGTTTGGCCTGTGGAATACCAAGAGAGGAGGGCATGTCTCCTTTCACAACAAAAGCTTGTTGGTGAGGATTTTCACCATAACGCAAAGAATCATGCTCGGGTGTTTTTTCTGATAGTGTTTCAAAGATGGTTTGATCATATTCAGCACAATGACCAAAGGCTTTTTTAGCAAGGCTAAAACGCCTTTTTTCTGTAAGGCCCCCATTAGAAATAGCCGCACTAACAGAACGGTAGTCTTTTGGGCTTACAACAACACTAACCCACTTAAAATTTTTTGCTGCTGCCCTAATCATGGTTGGTCCGCCAATGTCAATATTTTCTATTTTTTCATCCATTGTGGAGTTGGTGTTTTTAGCAACATCGGAAAAAGGATATAGGTTGCAAACAACGAGATCAATCCAAGTAACGTTGTTTTTTTTTGCTTCAGCTTTATCTTTATCTCTTTGTCCTAGAATTCCGCCAGAAATATACGGACTAAGAGTTTTAACCCTTCCTCCAAAGATTTCAGGGAAGCGAGAAATTGAAGACACCTTTGATACTTTTATTCCAGCGTCCTTTAAAGTAGAGGCCGTACCTCCGGTTGCAAATATTTTTACACCACTTTTTTGAAGCAGTTTAGCAAACGTTACAACACCAGATTTGTTAGAAACCGATATTAGTGCAGTTTTAGGTAAGACCTTGTTTGTCATTCGTTCTCTGGAAGTTCTGGAACGCTTTTATTCATTATTTTGTTTCTATACGCCAAACCAACAAGAGCTAAAGACAATAGAGCCACAGAGGCAGAAAGATACAAAGATTCAATACCTTTTATATCTTCAAAAGATATATGTCTTGCCAAAGCAAACATCCCAATATATAAAGGATACCTTATTGGAATTTTTCCAGTGGAAAAAAATATGTTTACCATTTGCATGATTTCTAGATAAATAAATAGCATTAAAACGCTCTCCACCTTAACCCCTCCACCGTTTACAGCAGACATAACCTCTTCAAAACAAAGGAATATCACCATGCCCAGTATGATTAAGTGCAGAACTTTTTCAACAACAGAAATAAAGTCAAAAAACAGTTTGTTATTCATAACTCCTCCAGTTATTAATTACCTCTATAAAAGACTCCCCTTCAAGCTTTTGAACTCTTTCTCGAAGAGATTCAACAGAATCATTTTCATAAACAGGGCACGATTTTTGTAATAAAATAGGACCACAATCAACATCTTTGGTTACAAGATGAATTGTGCACCCGCTTTCTTTATCGCCCGCAGCCAAGACGCTTTCATGAACACTGTTGTTCATCCCACCAGCATATTTTGGCAGCAGAGAAGGGTGGACGTTAATTATTTTTCCACGCCACCTTTCTACAAACCCTGATGAAAGAATTCTCATAAACCCAATAAGCAAAATCAAATCAATTTTTTTGCTTTCTAAAATTTGTGACATTTCTAAGTCAAAAACATCACGTTTTTTATTTTTATGACAAATAAAGTGACCTTCTATACCATAAGAGCCAGCCTTTTTTAGAATCCCAGAAAGCTCGTTGTTTGAAATTACAACCTCCACGCTGGCCAAAAGCTCTCCGGAGTTAATAGCGTCAACAATAGGAACAAGGTCTGTGCCATTGGTTGATCCAATAACAGCCAACCTCATTGCAACAACTCTTTCATTCTTTTAATTCTAGAGTCAATCAACTTCTTTGTGCCAATATCTTTTCTGTGAAAGAGGTTTCCGGATATATTTGCTATACCGGCTTCAGCAAATAACTCAGCTTGAAAAACATCTTTGTTTTTACCAACCACCGCAGCGGTTCTTGAACCACAGGCTATTAGCTTTTGATCTTTTAACATAACAGATGCGAGAAAAAGAGAGCGGTCATTTTGATCACAAAACACTTCAAAGTTTTTTTCTGGTTTGTTTGGGTAGCCCACCGGAACAACATATTTACAAACAGTAGCAAGCCTTTCAAAAGAGACATCTTGGCTTTTTAGGTTTCCATCAATCATAGAAATACAAACTGACAAGAAGTCTGACTCTAATATAGACAAGACATTCATTGCTTCAGGGTCACCGAAACGTGCATTATATTCAATGACCTTAACGCCATCCCTTGTTAACATAAAGCCGCCATATAATATGCCAACATAGGGAGTGCCTGTTTCTTCAAAAAGTTGTTTGGCTACAAGTTCATTGGTTTTTTGAGCCTCGTTAATGTCTTTTTCGCTTAAAAAGGGAAGGGAGTGATTTCCAAAAGAGTAGGTGCCCATCCCCCCGGTGTTAGGGCCGGTGTCGCCTTCGTATGCTCTTTTGTGATCCTGAACAACAGGCATATGTTTGCAAACCTTACCATCTACAAAACTCATTAAAGAAAACTCTTCTCCAACCAACTTTTCTTCGATTAAAAACGATCCGCCAATGTTAATAATTTCATTAGCGTATGCAACGCCCTCATCGATGTTTTTTAGGTGTTCACCAGAAACACGAACTCCCTTTCCCCCCATAAGACCATCAAACTTTATTACGTACTCTCCGCCCAACTGTTTGATAAAGCTTTCAACACCCTCTATTGAGCTAAACTCTTTTCTTTGTGGATTTTTTTCTGGACAGCAAAGATCAATTATTTTTCTTGCAAAGGTCTTACTGGTTTCAATTAGTGCAACTTCTTTTTTGGGCCCAACGCACCCAATTCCAACATTTTCAAGCTCATTGACAATACCGTTAGCAAGCGGGTTTTCTGGACCAATTATTGCAAAATCAACCTTATTTTTTGTACTATATGACACAATATCAGATATGTTCGCAAGATCAGTAACAAAGTAGTCCTTACAAAGATCGAAGATCTGCGGGTTTATGTCTTTTGATACGCAAAAAAGAGAATTTTTTATTGAGCTTTGTGAAATACACCTAGCAATTGCAACCTCTCTTGCCCCAGACCCCACAACCAACACTTTTTTCATTCTTTGGAAGATCGGTTGTTTTCAAGTCGTGATAAATATTCTTCAGAAATTTTTCCGGCACAATACTTGCCCGTAAAAACCGAGTCTTCAAAGCTTGTAATGTTTGTATTCCCAATGTGCGCGGCCATTCTTAAGTCTTCAATGTCTTGATAAATAAGCTCGTCTGCTCCGATGAAGTGTCTTACCTCTTCAACTGTTTTTCCGTGGGCAACCAGCTCCTTGGTTGCGGGCATATCAATACCATAAACGTTTTGATAGCGCACTGGAGGAGCTGCAGAAGCAAAGTATACATTTTTTGCTCCCTGTTTTCTAACCATTTCAACAATTTTTTTTGATGTATTTCCTCGCACAATTGAGTCGTCAACCAACAAAACGTTTTTATTTTTAAACTCAATTTCTATTGGACTTAATTTGTGAGCAACAGACCTTTTTCTTATACTTTGCCCCGGCATAATAAACGTTCTACCTATATATCTGTTTTTAATAAACCCTTCTCTGTATTTAACACCAAGTTTGTAGGCAACCTGCATCGCAGATGTTCTGCTTGTGTCTGGAACGGGTATTACCGCGTCTATTTTTAGATGAGAATAATCTCTAAGGATTTTATCTCCTAAAAAATCTCCCATTCTAAGTCGAGATTTATGAACTGATATAGAATCAATAACAGAGTCGGGGCGCGAAAAGTATACAAATTCAAAAAGACAAGGAGAGTGTGATATAGATTCAGCACAAACGCTTTTTTCTACAACACCGCTTTCAGATATAATAACGGCTGACCCAGGATCAATATCGTATTCAAATTCATACCCTAGAGCGCTAAGCGCAGAGCTTTCTGAAGCAACCATAAAAGATTCATCATCTTTTTTGCCCACAACAAGCGGTCGAATTCCGTTTGCATCTCTAAAGGCAACCAAACCAACGCCCCCAACAATCATTGTCACAGCAAAGCCGCCCTCACACCTTTCATATACTCTTTTTAGAGCCTCAAAAACATGAGAGTTTTGTAAAACATCAAAGTCTGTTTTAGACAATTCATATGCAAAAAGATTTAATAACACCTCAGAATCAGACTGAGTGTTAAGTTGACAGAAGCGAGTTTCTAGAAGAAATTTTTTCATTTCATCGCTGTTAGTCAGCGTTCCGTTGTGTGCAAGGCAAATATTCACAGGATTAGAAGAGTGAAATGGTTGTGCCTCTGAAACGTCAGAACAGCCGGCGGTGGGATATCGTACATGACCTATTCCTACATTACCCTCCAAACCTAGAGACTCGTTTGTTTTAAAAACCTCGGTAACAACGCCAAGCTCTTTATGAATAGAAAGTTTTTTGCTGTCCCAGGTTGCGATTCCAGCGGCATCTTGACCTCTGTGCTGAACTTGAATCAGAGCATCATAAATTTCACCAGAAACATTTTCTGTTGGGTGGTATAAACCAATTATTCCGCACACCTTATAGGTCCTCCAAAACTTTATTTATTTCACCTAGATATGTATGTGGGGTTAATTCAAGAAGGGCAAGCCTATCTTTTTCAGTAACATTAAGGCTGTTAACCAGTTGCAAATAAGATTCTTTTGTTAGCGGCTTTCCTCTTGTTAGCTTTTTAATTTTATCATAAGCGGAAGCGTCTCCAGATTTACGTAAAACCGTTTGTATAGCTTCTGCAAGAATACTCCAATTTTCATCCAACTCTTTTTTCATTTGTGCTTTGTTTGGAGACACCCTCAAAACACCTTTAATTAGGTTTTTATATGAAATGAGCGAGTGAGCAAACCCAACACCGATATTTCTAAAAACAGTGCTACCGCTTAGGTCTCTTTGAAGTCTAGACCTCGTAATTCTGGATGCCAAGAAAGAGAAGTTGTTATTTGCGATGTCTAGGTTTCCTTCGGCGTTTTCGAAAAAGATTGGATTAATTTTATGGGGCATAGTGCTTGAGCCAACCTCGCCAACTATATTTTTTTGAACAAAAATATTTCTACTTATATATAGCCACATATCTAAAGAAAAATCAGAAAATATATTATTAATTCTAACAAAAGAGTGTAGTAGTTCCGCAAGAGAATCCCCCGGTTCAATTTGTGTAGAAATTGGGGATTGTTCAAGGCCTAGCTTTTTAATAAACCTCTTTGAGAACAAAGGCCAGTTAAAATCTGGGAAGGCAACCTTGTGAGCTGCATAAGATCCTGTTGCCCCCGAAAGCTTTGCTAACAATTTGATTTTTTTAACCAAAGCAATTTCTCTTTCTACCCTAGAAACAAAAATAGCAAGCTCTTTTCCAAGGGTTGTTGTGGTGGCAGGCTGTCCATGGGTTAAAGACAACAAAGATAAAGATTTTGTTTTTTTTGAAAGAGCCTTTAGCTCTTTTAGAACACCCTTTACGGAGGGGATCATTACATCTTTAACAGCACCCTGTGTCATTAAAGAGTACGAAATGTTGTTAATGTCCTCGGATGTGAGCCCAAAGTGAACAAAAGGCACCAAATCATCTCGACCGATTTTTTTTAACTTTTCAGACACAAATACAACAACTGCGTTTACATCATGACTTGTTTTTTTCTCAATTTTCTTTATTTGCTTAAAATGAGTTGCTGAAAATTCAACGTACAAACCTTTCAACGAGTTTAAAGTTTTTTTGCTTAAGGAGCGGGTTTTTTGAAAAGACTTGTGTTCAATTAGGGCCAGCAGATACTCGACCTCAACCATTACTCGATGGCGCATTAGTGCCTGCTCTGAAAAAAATGTTTCTAGTTCAGAGACGCTTTTTTTATATCTCCCGTCAATTGGAGAAATGTTGCTCACATTGAACCGATGTTTAATATTCTGTGTACAGCAATAGCACAGTTTCCAGGATCTAGCACTGTAAGCACGGGAGTTTTGCTTGGCATCTGAAGTGTTGAGTGAATATTAATGCTCATATCTACTTTATCTTTGAAAGGAGGACAAGCTATGGTTGGTTTATTGCAATTTGCACCTACAAAACCAGAAAGAGCGTTTGATCTTCCAGCTATTGTAACAAAAACAACAGCATCTTTTTCTCCAAAAGACCTTATAATTTCTAATACCCTTTCAGGGTTTTTGTGGGCTGAAGCAGCATGAACCTCATGTTCAATTCCAAGCGTATCAAGAGTGCTAGTAATTTTGTCTGCATGTGGCTGATCTGAGGTTGAACCCATAATTAATACAGCTTTCATAATAGTTCCTTTATGTTTTCAGTAATTCGTTTGTTTATATTATTAAGATTTGGAAAAACAAATTTTTCTCCAGTAATTAGTTCATATAATAAAATGTATCTAGCAGAGAGCTCTGCAACGAGATCGTTTGGAGCGTCTGGTAAAACCTCATCATTATAAGGATCACAGTTTTTTGCAAACCAAAGCCTTAAAAACTCTTTATCGATATTTTCAGGCTCCTGACCTGCATCAATTCTTTCTTTATATGAACCACTTATCCAAAATCTACTACTATCAGGAGTGTGTATTTCATCGACAAACTTAATTTTTCCTGAAGAGTCTGTACCAATTTCGTATTTTGTGTCTACCAGAATTAGGCCATTTTTCTTTGCTGTTTCTTGTCCAAAAGCAAAAAGATCCAAGCTCATTTTGGCAGCTATGTCGTAATCTTCTGCAGACATTAACCCAAGATCAATTATTTCTTCTCTAGAAACAGGCCTATCATGAACCTTATCTTTGGTTGTCGGTGTTAACATGGGAGCGACAAGTTTGTCGTTTTTCTTTAGCCCCTCAGGAAGAGTATTTCCACAATACTCTCGATCTCCATTATTATATACGGTCCATAGGGAGGTGTCCGTTGTTCCTGTGATATAACCTCTCACAACAAACTCGACCGGAAAGACAGTACATTTTTCTACTATAGAAACATTTGGATCTGGGGTAGAAATAAGGTGGTTAGGGAATAGGTGTTCAGTTTTTTTAAACCACCACGCACTGACAGAGTTTAAAACAGCGCCCTTGTATGGAATAGCAGCTAAAACGCGATCAAAAGCACTTTGCCTATCAGTAGAAATCATTACCACTTTTTCGTCTAAAAAATAAGCATCCCTAACTTTTCCAACTTTTTTATTAGGGGCGTCAATATTGGTATCCTGAATTGTATTAGTCAGGTTATTGTTAATTTCCTGATAATATTTTTTGTCAATATTCATGACATTCCTGTGAAATGGGATTAGAAAAAATATGACTATTTAATATTAAATCCACGTCTTTTTTTGTTGAACGTGAATTAATTTTAACCTCCCAAACAATACCTCTTTTTATAGATTTCAAATCTGACAATTCAAAGCGGTCTCGTAGAGTTTGAGTAAGGCTTTGTCCAACAATGTCGTCCTTGTTGCGAACCAAGAACCTGTACGCCCCCGATTCTTCTTTTGTTTCAGCTATATATTCTTTGCTAGGGTTAAACAATACGTCGGTTGAGATAATTTTATTAACATCAAAACCATCGGTTGTATCAATTTCAAAATGAACATATTTTTTTACCTTAGCGTCTACACCTAGGTTGTGAATACATTTTTCGACCGATGCAGCTTCGTTGTCCGTGATAATTGTAGAAATAAGAAGTTCGCTGCCTTTTGATGGCTTTTCAAATTTCTGAATATCTATTTTTTTTGATTTAAAATTTAAGGCTTTATAGCTAAAGGGAGAATCAGACTCAACATAGTTTTTCATGCTATCAAAAAGATCATCAGCCTCATTTTTTAGTGTTCGTTCAGGGTGAGGCATTATCGCCATTACATTTCCTGTTGGGTTGCTTAAGGCGGCGGCGCTATGAAGTGAGCCGTTAGGGTTGGTTGGAAAATCATCGGAAAGGTTTCCCTTTGAGTCACAATATTTATAGGTAATTAGATTGTTTTTTAATATTTCAGCCTCAAGGTCATCGTTAAATAAAAAACGACCTTCGGCATGTGCAATAGGGATTCTCATTGGTTTTCCGTCTTTTTTAATAAAAGCCGATTTTGCGTTTTCGCAAGGCTTTATATAGCACCACTTATTAAAATATCCTGTTCCAACAATACGACCGCTTACCATTCTTTTATTGTCAGTTAAAGAAACAAGAGTGTCAAACTCTTTGTTACCCGGAACTAGACCAGATTCCACTAAAATTTGAGCACCATTACAAATTCCTAAAACAGGCTTACCAAGCAAAGCTTGTTTTTTTAGTTCATTAACAACCGGCTCAAGAGATGCAATAATTCCCGATCTAGACCTATCTTCAAAAGAAAATCCACCTAAAATTATAAAACCATCAAAATCATTTAACACCTCAGAAGGGTCATTCCAAAAGTGTCCAAATGGTAACATGCCATGTTTTTGTAAAATATTTTTTGTTTCATTTTCTGTGTTGGAACCAGGAAACTGAATATAGGCTATTTTCTTTTTAGCCATAAAGATGTACCGCATTAACGCTGTCTTTAACTACAACACCAATTTCACTACAACTATCTTTACCTATTAATGAAATCAGCCTATCTTTTTCCGATTGTTCTACAATGAACACAAGGCCAACACCCATATTAAAAGTTTGATATAGGTCTCTTGTTTCAATATCTAGGTTATTTTTTAAGAAATCAAATATTGGTATTTTATTCCAAGAGTTAATATCGACCTCCAAAGATACATCTTTAGGAATAACACGAGGAACATTATCAACCAACCCACCGCCTGTAATATGAGAAATACTTTTAATATTAATTCCCTTATTAAGAACTTGCCCGATTAAAGAGCTATAGTTTGTGTGTGGAGCCAACAAGCATTCTTCTACTGATACGTTATGCCCTGGCAGGGTGTCAGACGTTGAAAGTCCTAACGTATCAAAAATAAGCTTTCTAGCCAAAGAATAGCCGTTGGTATGAAGGCCGTTTGAAAAAACTCCAATTGCCACATCTCCTGCCTGTACGCTTGTCCCATCAATAATGTTGTTTTTTTCAATAATGCCAGTAGCCACCCCAACTAAATCATACTCATTTTTGTGATAGGTCCCAGGCATTTCAGCAGTTTCGCCACCAACCAAAGAAACACCATGTTCTTTGCACTCTTGTGCAACGCTTTTTATTATTTCTGAAATAATACTTTTATCAAGATCGCTACCTGCCACATAGTCTAAAAAAGTCAAAGGCACAGCTCCAGTAGCAGCAACATCGTTACAACACGCATTTACTAGGTCATGACCAATAAACTGAAAGTTGTTCGCTGCCATAGCAACAGACATTTTGGTTCCAACACCATCAATGCTTTGAACCAGAACTGGATCATGATAATTATTAAATATATCTTTCAGTGAATACATGGAACCAAATCCTCCAATCGAAGACAAAACATGTTTACTAAAAGTGCTGCTAATCTCCTTCTTTGACATTTCAATCGCTTCATCAGCTTTTTTTATATCAACACCGGCATCTTTATAGGTAATTTTTTTATTCATTATTGAAGTTTTTCTCTAAGAGCATTTTCCCAAGTTCTTTTTGTTTGAGCCACATCCAAGTCTATGAAATTTTTTACAACAATCTTACTGGATTTATTAGTTTTACCAATTTGTTTATAGGTACACTTGCTCTTATTTAATATCTCTTCAAAGGCAGCAGAGCTTTCTTCCGAAACCTCAACAACAAATGCAAAGTTCTCACTAAATAATAAGTTTTTGTTTATATCTTTATCAATAGAACAACCCACATTGTTTACAAAGCCCATTTTAAAAAGGCATGTTGCCAGACCACCAAGGCCAACATAACTACCAGAGCTTACAAGACCTTCTGAATTAGCTTTTAAAACACAGCTTAACATATTGCTATATTTTTGTACGTCAATTTTTTTAACCTTTGTGTTCTTTATGTTTAAAACATCAACAACAATGCTTCCACCAATAAATGCAGGAGTTTCGCCTACCAAATATATATTAGCATCGCTAGATCTAAATCCGTTCATTAAAACCTGTTCTTTGGAAACCTTTCCGAAACAACCGATCATTGGGCTTGCTGGAATAGATTGATCCCCACTCTGATTATAAAAGCTTACATTTCCTGCTACTATCGGCAGATTGTCTGTTCCATTAAAATGTAAAAGGCTACAAGCCTCCCTAATGGCAACACAGCTTTGTGAAAATTGCCACATTTGTTCAGGTTTTTCAGGATTTCCAAAACACAAACAGTCAGTAAGTGCAAGCGGGGAAGCCCCCACAGAAACAGTTTTTGCACAAGCCTCTATAACAGCGTGTTGCGCAACAATGTAGGGGTCAATTTTACCAATTGAAGGGTTGTGAGCAAGAGCAGCAGAAAAACAATCACCCTTAATTTCTTTTGGAAATTTTTTTGAGTCAAAAGGAGCAATTACACCAGCGTTTGTTTTTCCTCTTTCATTAACAACTCTTCCTTGAACATTTTTATCATAAGACTCATAAACAGGAGCACGCGAAGCCACATTTTCGTGAGATAAAATTTTTAACATTAAATCGTTATAGTCAATTTTTTCTGGTAGAGGATCATTTTCTATTCGGGTTTTCTTTTCAGACATTGGGCGATTATAAACAAAGCCCTCGTTTATTTTTTCTATTGGCCCATCGACAAGTTTTTTATCTTTATAAAAAACAGTATAATGCTTTTCATTTATAATTTTTCCTACAACGCTTGCCATTGCACCAACCGAAACATTTGGAAAATCAAACACCTTGTTGTAGTGGTCTAAAATGGTTTGTGTCAAATCTTTTGGACAGGCCCACATAAAGCGTTCCTGTGTTTCTGAACAAAGAATAACATGACCGTCGAGCTCCGGCATACTAGTATGAATTTTATCCACCCAAACTTCAGCGCCAAGCCCAGCAGCGTCCGCAAGCTCAATGCTTGCACAAGCAACACCTCCAGCGCCCAAATCCTTAAAACCAACCCTATTTATTAGATTGTTTTTTTCTAAAAAGTCAAAAAGGGAATAAGTAGATTTTAGAATATGCCTTTCAAGAAATGCGTTGGGCTCTTGGACAGCCCCCTTATTTTGCTGCTCTTTTTCTTCTTCAAGCTCTAGCGAGGCAAAACTTGCTCCCCCAAATCCACTATTATCTGTTGGTTTTCCAACCAATATTAAATCATAGTTAACAGAATTCTTAGGCGCCTTTGACCTGATTACATTTTTTTCTTTCACTACACCGGCTGTTAATACAGTAACCAAACAATTTTCATTGTATTCTTTGTCAAAATACAAGTCACCACAAATATTTGGTATACCAAGCGGATTACCATAACCCGCGATACCAGATACAACGCCATCGGTAATCCATTTTGTTTTATTTCTGTCGATATCTCCAAACCTTAAACTATCACCCAAAGACATCACCTCTGCTCCCATACAGCAAACATCTCTTACGTTTCCTCCTACTCCAGTAGCAGCACCCTCATAAGGCACAATTTGGCTGGGGTGATTGTGTGATTCATGACTTACAACGAGACCGTACCTGTTTCCATTATCATCTACAGATAATGAAACGACACCTGCATCATCTTTAGCACCCAAGATTACATGATCCCCGTCTGTTAAAAAGTGTTTTATGTGATTTTTGCTGCTTTTATATGAACTGTGCTCTGACCCTTGTATAGAAAATAGAACAAGCTCTGTTAAAGTGGCTGGCCTATTAAGAAACGAAAATTGAATTTTTTTTACTTCGTCAATGCTAAGCGGGATATTTAACTTTTTGAGAATTTTTGTTATTTCTGCATCTGAGCTAGAAGAAAAATCTATTGTGTCCCAACTAGCAAGTTTATCTAGCATTATATTTTAAAAGTTTGGTTTCGATCAGGGCCATATGAAATTAAAGACACCTTAACTCCAGCAACCTCTTCAACTTTTGCAACAAAGTTCTTTAGCTCATCGGGACATTGATTTAGGCTTTTAATGTGGTTAGGCAAAGAACCCCAACCAGGAAGCGTTTCATAAACAGGCTCGATATTTTTGAAATTATGAATATCAGAAGGAATGCCTGCAAAATCTTTACCACCTACCTTATAACCAACACAGAGCTTTATATTTTTTAGACCAGATAAAACATCAACTTTGGTTAATATGATTTCAGAAAAGTCATTTAGTTGATTAGCAAACTTAAGTTGCACTAGATCAATCCAACCAACTCTTCTGGCGCGACCAGTTGTAGTTCCATATTCTTGGCCAACATCACGAATTTTATCTTCCAATTCTCCCTTTATTTCTGTAGGAAATGGACCACGACCTACATATGTTAAATATGCCTTAGCAATTCCCACGATTTTTTTTGATGTATTTAGCCCTACTCCACCACCAGCTTCTATTTGACCAGCTATGGTGTTACTGCTCGTAGTATAAGGGTATAGCCCGTGGTCAACATCAAGACAGGCGCCCTGTGCGCCCTCAAACATAATTTGTTCGTTCTTTTCCACAGCGCTAGATAGGACCTCTGTAATATTAGCAATATATTGCTTAATCACAGAAGCATATCCAAGAAACTCTTTTAATATTTCTTCATAGTTGTGGTTAAACTTTTCATTAAACACTTTTTCAACAAGAGCCTTATTAAAGTCAAATGATTTTTTAAGGCGAGTTTCAAATAAATCTTTATTTAATAAATCAGCCACCCTTAGCCCGTGTCTATAAAGTTTATCTGCATAAACAGGAGCAATACCAGAACGAGTGCTTCCTGCTGCAAGTTCATTTTGATAGTTGGTGAGGTGATAATCAATATCTACATGGTATGGCATAATAAGATGCGCTCTGTCGCTTACAAGTAGGTTTGTTGAAAGACCTTCTTTTTTTAACATGTTTAATTCTTTGATTAAAACGCGAGGGTCAATCACCACACCGTTTCCAATAATAAGTTTACATTCTTTGTGGAGAACGCCGGAGGGAATTAGATGTAGTTTAACGGTTTTGTCATCAAGAATAATTGTATGACCAGCATTGTTTCCGCCCTGAAAACGAACAATATAATTAGCGCGTGCAGCAAAATAATCGGTAACCTTGCCTTTACCTTCGTCGCCCCATTGAGCACCAATTACTACAACAATATTGCTCTTATTTTTTTGCACTTTTTGATATAAATGATAAAGTGTAATTTATGGTGTGAGTTTTTTATACCAAAAGAATACTTTAAAAATATTCATATTTTTTGTTTGTGTGGCGCTACAAGGGTGTGCTGTAGTTGGATCTGTGCTAGTCCCTCTTGAGTCTATTGATCCACCAAAAGGAAAATATAATATTGGAACACAGGTATACTTTTGGACAGACAGCTCTAGAGGTGAAGTGTATACCATTGACCCGACAGATTACAGAGAGCTGATGGTTCAAATATGGTATCCTGCAGAAGGGGGAGAAAATTATCAAAAGGCACCACACGTCACTTTTCCAAAAAAATCAATTTCTAGCATTGCAAAAACTGCCGGGTTGCCCACAAGCTTTGGAAACCATGGAACCCAACTAGTTTCAAACAGCGTTTTTGGGCTTTCTCCAATTCAAAATGAAAAATTCCCATTAATCCTTTTTTCACATGGAGACGGAGGGCTTTTAACCCAAAACACCTCTCAGGTTGAAGAACTAGTAAGTAACGGATATATAGTAATTGCCTGCAATCATACTTACAATGCAAGTATAACATTTGATAAAGATGGAAACCCCATCCCATATAAACAAAATGTAAGTTGGAACGAACAAGCGCAATACCATAAAAAATATTATACCAACCTTCTTATTAACTATAGGTATCAAGATTTAGCTTTTTTATTACAAACGTTAAAACAAAACAACCTAAATGACGGCTCTGCAAATCCATTTAAAAACAATATCGATTTTGAAAACGTGGGAGCAATGGGACATTCTATGGGGGGTGGAACAACCTATATTGCAATGCTTAAAAATAACGAAATCAAAGCAGGGGTAGCTCTTGATGGTTGGTTTTTTGGACTGCTAAATGAAGACGCACAAACAAATACAAAAAAACCATTTTTGCATATAGGACAAGAACAGTTTCTTGATAAAGACATTGAAGGAGACATCAACTTTTCAAAGGATGGAAAAAGAAATTTTGATATTTATAATACAATTTTAGCGACCAACAAAGAAAGCTACGGAGTGTATATTAAGAACAGTTTACACTACTCATATACAGATATGAAATTAATATATAATCAAAAAGCACCGTTTGCTTTACCACTAGACAGTCTTGGAGAGGTTGACAAAAAAATAGTGGATCAAGTTATGGATAAAACTGTATTGGATTTTTTTAATTATTCTTTAAAAGGCCAACCTTTCGATATCAAGAACAACAACACCTACAACAATCAAGTAATTTATAATACACACCCCTAACATCACTCTCCGTCGATAAAACTATTTTTTCTCGAGGAGAGCCAAAAAAAAAGTACAAAAAATGTATTGACATCTACGGAAACAATCATCAATTTAGGTGAAATTAGCTTCTGAAAGGGCAAGAACCCTTTGGAAGCTGTGTATGTATTGTGAGCTTTTACACATATATATAATAGGGTAAGAAAAAAAATGACAAAAAACAATAAACAAAAATTTGTATATAAATACTCATTTGGAGGTAGAATAATGAGAAAACTACGTATGTTAATTGCACTAGTTCTCCTACCAACAATGATGTTTGCACAATCAACAACTGCTAAGCTAGCAGGTGTTGTAGCTGATGCTGATGGAAATCCATTGGTTGGTGCGAATGTTGTAGTTGAAGGATCAAACCTTGGTGCAGCTACCGATGAACTAGGTAGATATTATATTCTTGACGTTCCTGTAGGTTCTTATGACCTTAGAGCTGAATACATTGGTTATACCACTGTAATCGAATCAGGTGTTAGAACATCAGTTGGTTTTACAACAACTGTTGATTTTAATCTTGATGTTGCAGCTGTAGCAGGTCAGGCAGTTACAGTAACTAGAGAAAGACCATTAATTAATCCAAACGCAACAAACACAACTCGTGTCGTTGACAAAGAGTTAATCGACGCTTTTGCTGTTAGAGGGGTAAGCAATATTGTAAACCTTCAGACAGGTGTTGTTAATGGATATTTCCGCGGAAGTAGAAGCGGAGACAGTCGTTACTATGTAGACGGTGTTCCAGTCAAAGATGTTTATGGCGGTGGAAACCTTTTAAACGGTAACTCACAAGCAGCTTTACAAGAAATCTCAGTACAAACTGGTGGTTTCTCAGCTGAGTATGGTGGTGCTAATGGTGGTATTGTAAATATTACTACAAAAACAGGTGGATCTGACTGGTCTTCTAGAGTAGGTGTTGAATCTTCTCTAGGTGCAGATGCAGGCACAGACCCTGACAAGCTATACACAGATGGATATCAAAATGTCAACTTTGACTTTGGTGGTCCAATAAGCGAAAACATTAAAGTATATTTATCCGTTGAGAGCAAAGAAAAAGGCGGGGATGTTTCTTACAGCTATTTCCCAATGATGGATGCAACGCCTATGCAAGATGCTCCACCAGCTGACTATTACAGTGATGGTTCAGATGGTTTAGTATACGGAACTGATGAAAACGGTAATAAAATTCATCATATTGAAACTGTTATTAGAAATAACGCAACTAGAGAACAGCTTTTAGCTGATCCGTTATTTGTTGCTAATGACACAACTTATGTTGTTTACAGTAATTATAGACGTATGTATGGGCAACAGCCACAAGATGCAAACGAAAGAATTACTATAAACGGTAATATGACCATGGACTTTGGTCCATTACGTTTGAAACTTGGTACTCAAGCTTATGACTATGAAGGAAATAGCTACAGCTGGAGCAGAGTTTACGGTGGAACAGATGGTTCATTTGTTAATGAAGCAGACTTTACCATGGGTTATTTAAATGCTAGATATACTATTAGTCCATTATCATATGTTAAAGCTTCATTGTCTCAACAGACATATGAAACAACAAGTGGTAATGAAAACTATTTAAACGATATTGAAGCATATGGTAGAAGAACCAAAACTTGGGGATCTGCAAATTATTACAAAAGAGATAGAACAGGATTTAACCCTGTGGCACCAGATGAATTCTTTGGTGTAGCTGGTTATGGTTCTCAGTATACTTCTTTTGATACAAGAAAAACCACTACAAACACTATTAGTTTTGACTACACAAACCAAATCGGTTATAACGAGTTAAAACTTGGTGCTTCTATAGATAATCATGAAATTTCAAGATACGGTTTAAGTGCATCTGGAGTTGCAAGAGCAATTGCTCAGGTAGACACAGATCTTGACGGACTTGCATCAGAACAAGAAATTATTGACTATGCAGGTGTTGATGGAGCTAAAGACTGGAGATTCATTAACTATAGATCATTGTACGTAACAAATCTTGGTTACAATATTTATGGTGATGAGTGGAGCGGACAATATAATCAAGACGATCATATGTTAGCACCAGCAGAACCAACACAATCACGTTTCTACATTCAAGACAAGCTTGAATTTAAAGATGTTGTTGTTCAATTAGGGGTATCTTATGAAACTATCGACACAGGCGCTATGGCTCCTGACTCAGATAATGACGGATATGGTGACTCTGACGGATTCAACAACCTTTACTTTAACAGACAACGTGTAAACAGAAACGGTGATGGTAACGGTAACTATGTATGGAAAAAAGTTAAAAAAGAGACCGCTACTCACCCAAGAATAGGTGTTTCATTCCCAGTATCCGATCGTACAGTATTCCGTGCGAACTACGGTACACACTGGCAATCAGTACCTATGTCTTATTTATATCTTTCAGATTCACAGCTATCAGCTGACATTTTAGCTGGTAATGCTACAGCATCTGAGAATCCTGCATTAAAACCTGAAAGATCTACTCAGTACGAAATTGGTATTGAGCAGCGTATTGGAGCATTTGCTTCATTAAAGGTTGAAGGATTCTATAAAGAAAGTAAAGACTATTTAACGCTTGCAAATCGTACAGAAGCATTCACTAACACTGGTGGTGCTGACACTCAGCAAAACTGGGCACAATACCAAAACGGTGACGTTATGGTATCTCAAGGTTTGACTACAAACTTTGAAATGCGCAGAACAAGAGGTTTGTATGCACAAGCAAATTATACATACTCAGAAGCTAGAGGTACAGGATCTTATGGATCACAAAACTTCTACATTACTTGGATTGGTACAGACGATGGTTATCCTAAAGCGATGAACCTATTAGACTATGACCAAACACATACTGCAAACATAATCCTTGACTGGAGATCACCTGATGCTACAGGCGCTCTAGCTAACACAGGATTTAATGCAGTTATGAGTTTTGGTAGTGGTACTCGCTACACACCATCTCAAATCTATAGTACAGTTTTTGAGAATCGCTGGGAGTTCCCAGAAGGACCAGTAAACTCAGGTACAATGCCTGCATATTCAAACTTAGATCTACGTGTTGATAGAGCTATTAGCCTAGGCGGTTTAACTGCTAATGCATATATATCTGTATTCAATGCACTTGATTCTGAGCAAGTAAATGATGTTTACCATGGTACAGGTAACGTAGCCGAAGATGGCTGGGTTGCTACTGAAAGTGGGCAGCAATGGCTTGCCAATAGATTATCACAAAACCCTGACGTTGACGCGGCAGCTATGTATCAAGACAACCTAGCGTTTCCTGGTAGATGGAACAGACCTCGTACAGTAAGGGTTGGTTTAAACATTAGTTTTTAATAATAAGAAGGTAAAGAGGTATATATGAAAATCTTAAAGAATATTACCACTACTACGATGGTGATGGCCTTGCTACTTGTTTCTTCATTAGAAGCAAGAGAAACCAAAAAGGTTTCAAACTTTAGCGGGTCTAACTTCGTTGAGTCAAGTGGGACATTTGATGGAAACCGTATTTACGCTGATGTTACCAATAACGGTCTATTTTTAGACTACCACATTTCTGGTGATTCTGCATTAGAATGGCCTAAAGGAACTGGTGTTCACTCAATCTTCCAATCAGCACTTTGGATGGGAGCGACAGTGAATGGTCAAATTAGAACGATTGTTGGAGATTATACACAAGATATGGGCCCAGGTCCATATGGTGGTGATCCATTAGCAGCGGTTCATAGAATATATAAAGTTAACAAAAGCATGCTTGACGATCCAGCGAGCCACGATGATTTTCAGAACTGGCCAACTGATTGGGGTGCACCATGGGTAGATGCTGACGGAGACGGAGTTTACACTCCACTTCCAGCAGGACCTGACCACCCTGAGTTTATTGGTGACCAAGTAATTTGGTTTGTAAGTAATGATGGTGACATCGCTTATAAACTTAACTTTGGTACAGATCCAATGGGTGTTGAAATTCAAACCACTATGTTTGGTTATGACAGAATCGACGCTATTGGAGACATGCTATTTGTTAAACAATTAGTTATTAATAAAGGTGGAGATGACCTTGTAGACACTTATATGGGTCTATGGTCTGATCCAGACTTAGGATATGCAGGTGACGACTTTGTAGGTTGTAATGTTGATCTAGGTATGGGTTATGTTTGGAATGACGGAGCAGACTCACAGTATGACAACCTAGACATTGGTACACCGGCAGCAGGATATGACTTCTTCCAAGGACCTAAGGTTCCTTGTGATGATCCAACTGACACAGTTGAATGTCCAGCTCAGGGTGCAAAAATGTTTGGAACATACTTCCCTGGTGAGAAAAACCTAAAGATGTCATCGTTCGCATTTTATATTAATGGTGATGCAACATATACTGACCCTTCTGATGAAACTGAGGGTTATTATTATTTGCAAGGTCTAAGAAAAGACGGTAGTGCATACCCAACAGAAATTGCTGGTGATTTATATGATCAGAAATTCTGTTTCTACGGAGACCCTGAAGTAGCTCACAGTTCAGCTAATCCAGTTGATGGTAATTATGCTGCTTCTGCGGATAGAAGATTCCTAATGAGTGTAGGTCCATTTACAATGGCTGCAGGCGACTCACAAGAGGTAGTGTTTGGTATATTCCACGCTGCTGGTGGTGACGCACTTTCATCTGTTGCATATTTGACACAGGTTGACCAACTTGCTCAGTCAGCATATGACAACGATTTTGACCTTCCAGATGCACCAGTACCTCCTGTCGTAGCTCATTCAGCTTTCACAGATGAGATTGTTATTTCATGGCAAGGAAACGCAGAAGACTACAATGAGGAAAGTTTCTTTACAGACCTAGACGGTAACACAACTAATTACCTTTTTGAAGGATACAATGTATACCAAGTTGAAACCGCTGATGGTTCTGGACAAAGCAAACGAATAGCAACATATGATGTTGTTAATGGTGTTGAAGAAATTGTAGACACCGTCTTTGATACAAACTATAATGAGTATATAGCTGTAACAACACAGTTTGGATCTGACTCAGGTCTTGCTCGTTATCACGTTGTAGATGGAGACGCTTTAAACGGTAATAGTAAACTAATTACAAATAGAAATTATTACTTTGCTGTTACTGCATATGGGTACAACGAATTTGGTGTACCTAAAACATTTGAAAGTTCACCTAAATACTTTAGTGTTAGACCAGAAGTGCCTAATACTCTAATGTTTGGTGAATCAACAGCAGGTGTTGGAGATATGATGTTAGCAGACCATGATGGTCCTGCTCAAGGTTATGTTGAAGTATGGGTCGCAGATCCTTCAAAACTAACAGGTGATTCATATACTGTAACATTTGATGATAATATGCCAACCGGAGAAGCTGTAGTAAACTGGACACTAACCAATACTACAACCGGAGAAGTATACGAAGCTAATAATCCAACAATGGGTGGATTAAACCAAATGACAGGTGTTAATGTCGGTGTTGGTGCAGCTAACTTATACGACGGGTTCCAAGTACAAGTATTTGGTCCGCAAGAAGACTTAGTTGCTGTAGAAGAATATGCTTCTGGATGGCTTGAAAATAGTGACTTAAGAGATACATCTGTATCTTACCTACCTCCTAGTTTAGGACGTACAGGATACATTATTGAAAACAGAGCTGGTGAAGCATACATGCAGCCATACAATAGAGACTTCGACAGATTTAACTATTGGGAATCTGATGATGTTGAGCTTGACTTTGGACAAGTTTCTTTAGGTTACGATTATCTTTCAGAAACACTTAATGCTTATGTGCCATTTGCGGCATTTAGGCATAATTTTGCAACCGGACAAAAAGAACAAATGTTTGCAGGTTATTGGGAATCCGATGGTGTTGCAGGACTTTCAAACCCACTAGATGGTGTTAGATGGTCTGGACCAGTTTATGGTGCACCAGCGTGGGAGCCTATTTACAACTTTGTTGGAAATATTGGTTTTGAATACGACCCAGCAAAAGAAGCACAATACATTGCTGAAAACAGCTTAGGTGCTTCAGGTGGTTGTGGTTGGGCTTCAGGTAGTACTTGTACCGCAGTTACAACTAGTGGCCGAGGAATTGGATATCCATATCAAACAGCTACATTGTTCACAGCATATTTAGCAGGGTCACAGCTTCCAACAGCTGCTGGACACGCTTCTTATGGTAGTGGATATGATAGCGCAAGTTCTGTTGTATTTAGAATGGCTAAACCTCTATCAAGTAGAGACACATTCAGCTTTACAACTGACGGTATGACGATGATGACAATGGATTACGATCCAGATAAAATCTCAGTATGGCCAAATCCATACTATGGTTATAACCCAGAAGAAAGAGATGCTCTTGATAGAAGGGTTATGTTCAGTCATCTTCCAACAGAGGGACCATCAACAATTAGAATATTTGCTTTAGATGGTACTTTAGTAAGAACAATTAAGCACAATGATGCAGGTTCACAGCATACATACTGGGACATGAAGAACAACTTCGAACTTCCAGTTGCTAGTGGAATGTACATTGCGCATGTAGAGACTAACAGAGGAGATAAAATCCTTAAGTTAGCTGTAATTCAACCAGAACAACGTCTTGACGTTTACTAAGGAAAAGGAGAATAAGAAATGAAAAATACATTTAAAATCTTCCTTGGATGCGCAGTTTTAGCTTCAGCTCTTACTGCTGGTACAGTAAGATCGCAAGGTACTGCAGGGGCTGCACAGCTTCTCATACCCGTTGGTACTGAAACAGTAGCTCTTAGCGGAACGAACGTTGGTACAGTATCCGGTATTGATGCATTATTTACTAATGTAGCTGGATTAGCTAGACACAACTCTGGGTTACAAGGATCAGTTTCAACTACCTCATACATTGCTGATATTGATGTAATGCATGCAGGTATGGTTGTAGCACTGGGAGAAACAGGAACCTTTGGTATGACAATCAAGTCATTAGACTTTGGTGATATTCCAAAAACAACCTCTTTCGCACCAGAGGGAGATGGCCAAACATTCTCTCCAAGTTTCTTTACTGCAACAGCTGGATTTGCTAGAGCATTTTCAGACCGTGTTAATGTAGGTATCGCTGGAAAATTAATTTCAGAGACTATTGAAGAAACATCTGCTACAGGTATGGCACTCGATGTTGGTGTACAATATCGTTTTCCAAACGCACCACTTACATTTGGTGTAGCTATGAAAAATGTTGGTAACAGAATGCACTACGATGGTATCAATCTTGACCAAAACATGGTTCCTGAGGAATCAGAATCAGGTTCAAGCGCAGAAACCTTTAGAATCGTAGCTGATAATTTTGCATTACCTACAAGTTTAGATCTTTCAGCATCATATGAGTTGCTAGATAATCTAAACATGAGTGCAACATTTACTAATCACTCATATCAAACTAATACGTTAGCGCTTGGTGCTAAATATATGCTTGGATCATCATGGTTCGGCGCGGCAACAACAATGACTATTGGAGATGATGAACAACCAACTGATGTTTCAGACGCAGATTGGGAAGAGTGGAGCGGTACATTCTGGGGCCTTTCATTAGGTGCTGGAGTTACAGTTCCTGTTGGTGATTACATGATGCATGTTTCATATGCTATGAGAACTGCTAATGAGTACTTTGATGATCACAGTACTATGCAGGTTACGTTTGATTTCTAAAACTGTTCTAATAGTTTAGGAAGTAAAATAGTTAAAGGGCTCAGAAATGAGCCCTTTTTCTTTATCCTATTGAAATAGTTGTTCGATATTAATTTTTAATAAATCAGAAGGAATATTTTGTCCTAAAAAATATCTCCCAGATTTATCATCAAAAAACAATTCCCAGTGTAAATGTGCACCTCTATCATTTTGTAGCGCTCCAGAAGAAGTTCCAGTATTGCCAGATAGCCCAATGATATCTCCTGCCTTGACTATATCTCCTGCCATCATTCCTTCTCTAATAGAAGAAAGGTGTGAATAGACAGTGATGGCTCTATATTTATCTGTGATGTTATATCCGTGATCAATAACAACTGATTTACCAAGAAGAATAAAGTTGTAAATATCATCTGGTGTTTTACCTACTCGTGACGACAGATTTAAAAAGTAATTATATGTATCAATGTCAACATCTTGCTGATAAGCATTACTTCTAACAACTACTCCATCAAATGCTGCTCTAATAGGATAATTCATAGGAGAAGAAAAATCTACTCCCATATGATAACCAGATCTATAATCTCTTTTAGCATTGGGTAGCAAGTTAATATAATCAGGCACACCATATTCTTCTGCTGGAAGCACTAACTTATTTTTGAGCTCAGATATGTGAAGATTTATATCGCTATTTTGATAGAATAAATACCCTGTTTTATCAATTTTGTTACTTGACAAATCAAGGCTAGAAGTAGGAGCTGCACATGCGCCTAAAAATAAAGCGCTTAATATATATAAATATTTATTCTTCATTCAATTCTAACACGTAAGTAGCACTATTATATCTCAAACTAATTTTTTTAATTTCTTTCTTCAAATTAGTCCATATCATAATGATATCATTATCTAAAATTACATTATTTACTTTATTATCATCATTATCTTTATCTAACGCTTTAACATCCATGCGATACAACCTTAAATCATCTTCAATAGCACTAAATAAATACCTTACCTTGATTTTTTTATCATCAAGCAAGCTATACCCCTCAATCCATGAATCTTCTTCTGAAATAGTTTTATCAAATAAAATTTTATTAAATATACTATTTTGTAGTAATGACTGATCATCATATTCAATATCTTCATCTAAGATTGTTTCACCAAACCAGTTATTGGATGATAAATGAATTGAATCCTCTTCCACTTCTAGTATAATCACATTATCAACTGCAAAAACTCTTAGGTCTTCATTAAGCCAATATTCAAATGAAATCTTGTATTCTATCTCATTGTTAGCAAAAAGTTGAGAGAAAAGTAAAGTTGTGATGTAAGCAATTCTTATCAATTTATTAAAATGGTTGAAGCAATTAAAAAATATAAAGCAACCCCTATGATATCTATTGCTGTCGTAACAAAGGGGCCGGTGGATATTGCTGGATCAAAATTAAGTTTTTTCAGAATTATAGGTACGCTAGCCCCTACTGCGGTTGCAATAGTCATGGAGCAAAATATGCTTAATCCTATTACAAGACCTAGGTTGTTCATTGAGGTTCCCGTTATATATTCTGAGGCCAGGCCCACCAACAAGCCGTATGTTGCGCCCAACAAGCTTCCTACAATCACTTCTTTAAAAATTAATGGAAAGGTGTTTGTAACATCTACTCTTCCTGTGGCCAGCCCTCTAACTACAATGGTTGAAGATTGTGTACCTACATTGCCGCCAATTCCAATTATAACTGGTATAAATGCAGCTAAAACAATTATTTGCTCTAACAGGTTATTGAAGTAACTAATAATAGCAGCAGCACAAATACCTCCTATGAGGCTCGCAAGGATCCAGGGTGCTCGAGACTGTGCATTCTCGAAGGGTGATTTTAAGAGAATTTCTCTGTCTTTTCCCACACCCGCCATTTGCAAAAAATCTTCAGATGCCTCTTCCCTTATAATATCAACGACATCGTCTATAGTAACAATGCCAAGAAATCTGTTTTGTCTGTTTACCACAGGTAATGCAAGATAATTATATTGGGCCACCTTTTTTGCTACTTCTTCCTGATCAGTGTCTGTCGTTGCTGCTTGAATATCCTTAATCATAATATCTTTTAGTTTTTTAGAGTTTTTTGAAGTTACTAGGGTTCTTAAAGATACAACTCCAACAAGCTTTTCTTTTTTGTCTAACACGTATAAATAAAATATTTTATCGTTTTCGGGGAATGACTGAAGTTTTTTAATACTATCTTTAACAGAGGTATTTTGATCAAGCGTAAAAGTTTCTTTTGTCATTATACTTCCAGCACTATCATCTGGATAAGACATTATCTCTTCAACTTCCTCTTTATCATCGACTTCAATGATTTTTAATATTTCGTTTTGCTTATCCTCTGAAAACATACTAATAATTGTTGCCTGGTCATTTGTATCAAGATATCTAAAAATCTTTGAAATTGTCTTTGAGCTTTCATTTTCTAGCACTTTTTCAATCAGTGCTTCATCGAGCTCTTCTAATAGTCTTGCTTTGTGAAGTGCAGTAGGACATAGACTAAAAATTGTGTTCTGATCATATTGATTTAAGTTCCTCATGATTTGCGCAACATCTGCTTGGTGCGTTTTTCTTAATATTTTAGTAATGTTAGTGTGAGCACTTCTCCTTAAAAGGCGTTGCATAGTGCTTCTTAGCAGGTTGATTTCAGTTGAAAAGATAGCTTTTTTCATTGTATTGGATTTTCTATAAATTAACTCTACTTTATAATATATTAAAGCGATAGTAAATGGCCAAAATTACAAAACAGAGCGATAATTTTTCCAAATGGTATACAGACGTTATACTCGACGCTGATTTAGCTGATTATGGTCCTGTTAAAGGTACAATGGTAGTAAAGCCTTATGGTTTTTCGCTTTGGACAAACATCAGAGACTCCTTAAATAAAATGATTGAAGACAGCGGTCATGACAATGCATATTTTCCATTATTCATACCTAAAAGTTTTTTAGAAAAAGAAGCTAAGCACGTTGAAGGTTTTGCCAAAGAGTGTGCTGTTGTAACTCACTCAAAACTTATCTCTGAAGAAGGGTCTTTAACAGTAGATCCTGAGTCGAAACTTGAAGAAGAAATCATTGTTAGACCAACATCAGAAACAATCATTTGGCACATGTTTAAAAAATGGATTACATCATACAGAGATCTACCGTTAAAAGTAAACCAGTGGGCAAATGTTGTACGTTGGGAAATGCGCACAAGACTATTTTTACGAACTTCTGAGTTTTTATGGCAGGAAGGCCATACTGCACATGCCACAAAGGAAGAAGCAATGAAGGAGACACTAGAAATTGTTGAAATTTATCGAACATTGTTTGAGGACTATCTTGCAATTCCAACAATTATAGGTAGGAAATCAAATCTTGAAAGATTTGCAGGAGCAGATGAAACATTCTCAATTGAAACAATGATGAGAGATAAGAAAGCTTTGCAAGCAGGTACCTCACATTATCTTGGGACTAATTTTGGATCAGCATTTGATGTAAAATTTCAAAGCAAAGACAACAAAGAGCACCCGGTTTATGCAACAAGTTGGGGTGTTAGCACAAGGATGGTTGGAGCGCTAATAATGGTTCATGGAGATGATAAAGGATTAAAAATTCCACCTAAAATTGCACCTACACAAGTTGTTATTGTCCCAATTAATCCAAAAAAAGAAAACTCTGAAGAATTTTCTAGTTTTGTAATGAAAGTGGAAAAAAAATTAACTCATCTAGACATAAGAACACACATTGATGATCTCGATGAAAGCCCAGGATTTAAATTTAATAAATGGGAGCTTAAAGGTGTGCCAATAAGAATTGAAATCGGCTTAAAAGAGTTTGATAATATGGAGGTGACTGTTTGTCGAAGAGATAATTCAGAAAAATACCAAATCCAAATCGATAAAATTGACGAAATATCAACAATTTTACAAAGTATTCAAGATAATCTTTTTAATGATGCAAAAACCTTTATGGATAACAATACATGCACGGTAAGCTCTTTTGCTGATTTTACAGATACTTTATCTAAAAACAACCAATTCATCAAAGCATATTGGGATGGAACGGATGAAACTGAACTTAAAATAAAGGAAAAAACTAAAGCAACAATCCGCTGTATAGTTGAAGATAACGAAGACTCTTCCAATAAGTGTATTTTTTCAGGAGAAACCGCTAAACATTTGGTAGTTTTTGCTAAGGCTTACTAGTGAAGTGAAAAAAATTAATAATATTTCAAATATAATTTCATTTCTATTAACTACAGCCATAATCTACCTTTTGTTTTGGCCAGTTCCCATAGAACCAACCGCATGGGAAAGCCCAAAAGACAGTAGAATAGATCCTATATTTTCTTTGAATCAAAAACTTAAAGACATCAAGATATTTTGGATTAATGATGGACATGTTGGACCCGAGGACATTGTACTTAAAAATGATGAAATTTATGTAGGTTATGATGATGGTGTAATAATGAATGTTGATGGTATTTTTTCAGATACTAAAGGCAGACCGCTTGGTATGGCATTTGATTCTAACGATAACTTAATTGTTGCAGATGCTATTCAAGGACTTATTTCAATTGATGGTAGCGGTGAGGTTACCTCCTTGTCGATTAAATCAGATTCAGATAATATACCGTTTAAATTTGTTGACGACCTGGACATTGCAAGTGATGGTAAAATTTACTTTTCAGATGCGTCAAGCAAATATGGATATGGCAATGACAGGTTAGAGCTTTTAGAACATTCTGCTAATGGCAGATTATTGGTTTATGATCCAGCTACCCAAAAAACAACAACCTTGTTAAAAGACTTATACTTTGCAAATGGAGTAGCGCTTAGTAGCGACGAATCATTTGTTTTGGTTAACGAAACATTTATGTACAGAATACAAAAATATTGGCTAAAAGGAGATAAAGCCGGAACCTCAGAAATTTTTATAGAAAACTTACCTGGTTTCCCAGACAACGTATCATCAAGCGAGGAAGGTATTTTTTGGGTCGCTTTATTTAATCCAAGGAACGACTTTATTGAAATGTCGTCCAATAAACCATTTTTGAGAAAAATAGTTTTAAGACTTCCTGAATCATTGCAGCCTCAACCAATTAGTCATTCTTATGTTCTCGGATTAGATGAAGGAGGCAAAGTAGTCTATAATTTACAATACAAAGCAGATGAAGCTTACTCTCCTATTACGAGCGTTAAGCAATATGAAAATAATTTATATTTTGGAAGCTTGACTCACGCAGGTTGGGGGAAAATAGAAATTCCAAAATGAAAATCAAATCTCACGCACTTGTACTAAAAACAACAATCTTTAAAGAATCAAGTTTAATAGTTAGGCTATTTACGAGAGAAAAGGGCAAGTCTACATACATTGTAAAAGCAGCAATGAGGCAAAAGTCACCTAACAAAGCGATATATCAGCAATTAAATGAGGTCGAGATTAATTATACGCATCACCCTAAAAAACAAATACATCCAGTTTATAGCGTAAAACTTATAAACGACTGGGAGAATATATGTGCAGACTTAAAAAAAACAGTGCTTTGTACATCTATGCTAGAAATAATTGATAAAAGCTATGATGAAGAAATTCCTGACACAAAGACATATGATACATTACAATCTGTAATGCTTTATTTTGACCATAATAACAAAAATCTTAATAACGCTTTTTATTACTTTATATTGCATTTTCTTAAAAACAGCGGGTATGACATTTTAAGCGCAAAAAAACATCCGATAATCTTACGTTTTCAGCAAAAAAATCCAAATTTATTAGACGATTTGAATCTAATATTTGATTTGGATCTTAGTGGAATGCATAAATCAAAAAATATGCCTAATTATGAAAGAAAAATAATGACTAGATTTATGTCAGAGCTGGTAAGATATCACTTTCCAGACGTAAAGTCATTTAAGGTTGCAAAAGATTTATTTAGTTAGATTCCCCGTCCGTTACTTTAAAAACTCTTTCTCCAGGTTTAACCATTTTAAATTTTTCTCGAGCAATCTTTTCAATGTATTTTTCATCAAATTTTAACTTCTCTTCTTCTTTTTCAAGCATAGCAATTTGATTTCTTAAATCATTGATTTCATTTTGAATTTCTAATTTTTCTTTTTTAAGTGACCATAAATTAATTAATCCCCTGTCGCTAAACAGAAGCAGAGATATGCAGCCAACAAAAATTGTGACCATTAAGAGGTTTGTTAATGAGAAAAATGACTTCATTTAATAAAGTTTAAAGAATTACACAATTTTGAGTTTTGGAGCTCTTCTTCAATTCTTAGAAGTCGATTATATTTTGCAGTTCTATCAGATCGACACACTGAACCTGTTTTAATTTGTCCGCCATCCATTGCAACTGATAGATCAGAGATAAAAGTATCTTCCGTTTCACCTGATCTGTGTGAAATGATATAATTCATGTTATTTTTCTTAGCCATCTCTATGGCCTTGATTGTCTCTGAAACAGTCCCAATTTGATTCAACTTGATTAATATAGAATTCATTGAGTTTTGCTCAATTGCTTTTTCTAGCTTTTTTGGGTTAGTTACAGTTAAATCATCACCTACAATTTGAATCTTTGAACCAAGTACTTTGTTCATGTTAGCCCAACCCTCCCAATCGTTTTCATCTAAACCATCTTCAATCGAAACAATTGGGTATTTTTTAATTAAATCTTCATAAAAACCAATCATTCCATCAGTATCTAAAACGCTTCCATCAACCTTTAAATGGTATTTATGATTTTTATAAAAACTTGATGCTGCCACGTCTAAAGCTAAAGAAATATCATTCCCAATATTAAACCCAGCTTTTTCGATAGAATTAAGAAGGAGCTCAATTGCGTGGTCGTTTGATTTTAGTGCCGGAGCAAATCCGCCTTCATCACCCACCGTTGTTCCTAGTCCTTGCTTTTTTAACTCTTTTTTTAAACAATGAAATACCTCAGAGCCCATTTGAAGAGAATGCTTAAAGTTTTTTGCACCATGTGGGAATAACATAATTTCTTGAAGGTCAGAACCTTGGTCTGCATGCATTCCACCGTTGAGGACGTTGATCATTGGTACAGGCATTACATTACTATTAGGGTTTAAGAAGTGATATAATGACTTATTATAAAAAGTAGCACTAACGACTGAACAAGCCATTGATATTCCTAAGCTGGCGTTTGCACCAAACGTACTTTTATTTGAAGAACCGTCAATATTAATAAGTAAATCGTCAATTTCTTTTTGGTTGCTTGCATCTTTACCAATCAATGCTGGTCCAAAATTGTTTAAAACGTGATCCACAGCTTTTAAAACACCTTTACCGTGAAATCTTTTGGCATCTCCATCTCTTAGTTCTAGAGCTTCAAATTCTCCTGTAGATGCTCCTGAAGGAACAGCAGATATACTTTTATGACCCGATGCTGTAATTTCCACTTCAACTGTTGGAAATCCCCTCGAGTCTAAAATCTCTCTAGCATGAACCTTCTCGATTATTGGTTTAAGTGTTTTATCCATGAAAAAAGTTAATGTCTATAAATTTCATATGAAATAACAGAATTCAGCATTATTAATGCATAAATCAACAAAATGAACAGAAATTGCATATTATTTATTTAATAGATAATGCTCAAAAAAGGTTGATTACCCCAAAAAAAGAGACTATAATTATAAATAAGATGAATTTTTGGCAACTTTTTAAAGAATTTAATCATATTGACATGATTAATGATGGGGGCAAAAAAACTATAAGTTTATAGGGTTTTTGCCTTTTTTTTAACTAGTTATTAACTAATCAAGGAGGAATAACATGGCTTCATGGGATTCAATGTTAAATGGTGCTTTAAATGGACTAACAGGTGTAGTAAAGGCTGCAATTATCTTTTTTGTTTTTGCAGGCATACTTTTCGATACACCAGTTGATGCACTAGGTGGTATAATGGGTTTTGTAGATACTTTTCTTAATGGTGGACTAACAGGACTTCTAGTTCTGGTAGTATTTTTATCACTATTATAAAGATCAGTATTTACTAATAAATAGAGCTCCTCAATATGAGGAGCTCTAAAAGCTCGAAGGAGAAAACACAATGAAAAATGTGATTAAACAAATCAATGATTTTTTAGGTATGACAACAGGCCTATTAATGAACTTGATTGTTGCTGGTACTATTATTGGTATACTTTATGATGACGTCTTTGGTGTTATTGCGGGCATTGGTAATGCAGTAAGCGCAATTGGAGATGGTGGAGTTGCCGGTTTAGTAGCAGTTATGATTGTTGCAATGTGGATGAAAAAATAATTTTATTTTCTACCATATTGATTGATATAAAAAGGGCTCAAATTTTGAGCCCTTTTGTATTATTTTTATAATAATTTAAATAGTGAAACTATTGAGAACATGCTTCCAACTTTTTTTGACTATTTTTTTATTCTCACATTTATGTGCAAAAACCGAATCCAAGATAAAGGTTTTTGATAATGATTTACTTATTGGCGAGATAAATACCATTCAAAATAAAAAGCTTTTTTCTGTAAACGACTTCATTCAAATAACTAATTCAAAAAAGTTTATAAACAATAAAACACAAAAAGCTGTTTTTTATGTAGGTGACAAAAAAATAAAAATTAGCAACCAAATTACATTTATTGAAATTGAAGACACCCTTTTTCAGCTTTCTTCAGAAGTGATAAATGAAAACGGTATTTATTATCTGCCGACTGAATCATTCTTTAGAATCATTCAAAATTTGTCTAATTCTTCATCAATAAAATACACAAACAATGAAATTAGATTTACATCTATTTCTCCAGATAAAAAAATAATTACAAAAAATGTAGATCTTCGCAGCGAAAAGGAAAAATGGGAATTTAAAACCATTGTTATTGATGCTGGTCATGGAGGTAAAGATCCTGGTGCGGTTGGATATAGAGGTACCAAAGAAAAAGATATCGCATTGGATGTTGCTAAGAGGTTGGAAAAAAAATTATCTAAAAATATGAACGTTAAAATAATCATGACGAGAGATGAAGATGTGTTTTTGAGATTAAGCGAGAGAACTAAAATTGCAAACGAAAGTAACGGCAATTTATTTATAAGTATTCATACAAACGCTGCAGAAGACAGAAGAGCAAGTGGATTTGAAACCTTTTTAATTGGTCCAAATAAAAACGAAGCAGCAGTAAGAGTTGCTGCTAGGGAAAACGCAGTGCTAGAACTTGAGGGAACAACTGGTAAAAAATTAACAAATGAAGATTTGATTCAAGCAACAATCGCGCAAAGTGCCTTTGCATCTAAAAGCGAACAGTTTGCATCCATGGTGCAGAAAGAAATTAAAAAAAGAGTGCAAAGTCGGGATAGAGGTGTTAAACAGGCTGGGTTTTATGTACTTATGGGGGCATCAATGCCAAATGTTTTAGTAGAGCTAGGATTTATTTCTAATCCATCGGAAGAAAAAAAATTACGAAGTCCTCAATATCGAGATCAGTTGGCGACAGCAATTTATCGAGCTGTTGAACAGTACCAAAAAACTCTATAAATGATGATTGATTCTACATTAGAATATTTATACCAATTGCATAATAGAGGAATAAAGTTAGGTTTAGAAAATATTAATAAAATTCTTCATGAATGCAACAACCCTCATGATAAATTTAAATCGATTCATTTAGCTGGAACTAACGGTAAGGGCTCCACAGCATCTATAATTGCAAAAATTTTACAAAATGCAGGACAAAAGGTTGGGCTTTATACATCTCCTCATCTGATTAATTTTAATGAAAGAATCAGAATTAATGGAGTACCAATTAACGATAGCGATATAATAAGTTTTACGAAAACGTACAGAGATTTTTTTGAAAAACACTCAATTACATTTTTTGAAGCCACTACTGCAATGGCCTTTGACTATTTTAGAAAAAACAAAATTGATATTGCAATAGTAGAAACTGGGCTTGGAGGAAGATTAGATTCCACAAATGTTTTATCACCTATTCATACTATCATTACTGAAATTGATTTTGATCATACCCACCTTTTGGGTGAGACGGTTGAAGAAATAACTGCAGAGAAATGTGGTATCATAAAAAATTCTGTTCCTAATACAACAATTAACACCAAAAGTAATATAGCTGAAGTCATAGATAAATTTTCAACTGAACAGAACACTAACACAAATTATATTAATAAAGATCTCATCAATATAGTTGAACATAAAACAAACAAACTTCATCTAAATTATCATGATTCTAGTTACACCCTACCTCAAGCTGGTTCATTTCAGGCAGAAAATGCAGTACTAGCTATTGAAACAATAAAAAATGAATTTAAAAATATTACCAATAATCAAATTCAAGATGGGTTGGATCAATGGTTTTGGCCAGGCAGAATGCAACAAATGGGAGAAAATATATTTTATGATGTAGCTCACAATAGTTCAGGAGTAAATATCCTAACTTCAGATTTATTTAATATATACAATCAAAAACCAATTGGGCTGGTTGTAATGAAAAATGACAAGATAAGACCTGAAATCATTAGCTTGTTTGAAAATGCTTTCAAAGAATTGATCATATCAACGATTCCTTCTAAAGACATTCTGTCAAAAAATGATATTAAATCGACAAAAAGTTTAAATAATTACCAATTTATAGAAAACTTAAATGATGCTTTAGGATTATTAAAAAATAAACAATTTGATGGACCAAAAGTTATATTTGGAAGCCATTATATTGCAAAATACGTCTATAAATTTTTTGATTTTTCCTTTGACAAAGGCAATATATAGCGTAATTTGTATTTCAAGGTGACTCTCCCCTAAGAATTTTCACAACAATCGAGGAATTATGAAACTAACTGATTTAAAAGACAAAAAACTAACTGAATTAAAAGAAATAGCAAAGCAAATGGAAATTGAAAAATCATCATCTATGTCAAAAGATGAACTTATTAAAGCCATTTCTGCTACAGACACTTCAGAGAAACAAGAGACCAATAAACCTTCTACTAATAACGATAACAACAAAAGCGATAAAATGGCAGCCGGAGTTTTAGAAATTTTACCTGATGGATACGGATTTTTAAGAAGTGTAAATGATAATTATTTACCTGGGCCTGAAGATATTTATGTTAGCCCATCACAAATTAAGAGATTTAAACTAAAAACAGGTCATTTTGTTGAAGGAACTACTCGAGCTCCTAAATCTAAAGAAAGATTTCACGCACTTTTACAATTAACAAAAGTTAACGGTATGAATCCGGAGAAAATTAAAGATCAAAGAAAGTTTGATAAGTTTACTCCACTCCATCCCAATGAAAAATTTAATCTTTCCAATACAAGCGATATGTCAATGAGAATAATGGATATGGTAGCTCCAATCGGCAAGGGTCAACGTGGCTTAATTGTAGCTCAGCCTAAAACCGGTAAGACTATTTTAATTTCAAAGATTGCAAACGCAATTAGAAGAAATCACCCTAATACTGTCCTTATTATTCTTCTGATTGATGAAAGGCCTGAGGAAGTTACAGATATGAAAAGAAGTGTTGATGCAGAGGTTATTGCATCCACATTTGATGAAGGACCAGAAAGACATGTGCAAGTATCTGATATGGCTCTTGCTAAAGCACAAAGATTAGTTGAATGTGGTAAGGATGTTGTTATTCTGTTAGATAGTATTACCAGGTTGGGACGTGCACATAATGCCGTAATTCCACATAGTGGTAAAATATTATCTGGAGGTGTTGATTCAAATGCGCTAAGAAAACCAAAAAAATTCTTTGGAGCAGCTAGAAATACGGAAGAAGGCGGAAGTTTATCTATTATTGCTACTGCTTTAATTGATACCGGAAGTAAAATGGATGGAGTGATTTTCGAAGAATTTAAAGGAACAGGTAATATGGAATTGGTTCTAGATCGAGAATTGAGTGATAGACGTATTTATCCTGCATTTAATATCGTGAAATCAGGTACGCGAAAAGAGGAGCTTTTATTATCAGATCAACATTTATCAAGGATGTGGATATTGAGAAAAATGTTAGGAGAAATGTCTACAGAGCAGGCTATGCAGTTTATGACTGATAGAATGCGCAGGACCAAAACAAATCAAGAATTCCTAGATTTAATGAGCCAGTAAAATGTCAAAAGAATTTTCTAGTTTAGTAAAAAAAATCAAACCTTCTTTTACTCTCCAAATGACTGCCAGAGCTGCAGAGCTCAGATCTCAAGGAGAAGATGTAATTAATTTTGGCGTTGGAGAGCCTGATTTTAATACACCTCATCACATCATAGAGGCTGGAAAACAAGCTATGGTGGATGGGTACACAAAATATACGCCTGGATCAGGAATGTTAGAGTTAAAAGAAGCAATTCAAACAAAGCTTAAAAACTTAACAGGTATAAACTACGATCCTGAAAATATTATTGTTTCAAATGGCGGAAAACAATCATTATCAGTTGTTTGCCAAGCTCTGTTTGATAAAGGCGATAAAGTTGTAGTTTTTTCACCTTATTGGGTTTCATTTCCTGAGTTTATACGAATAGCTGGCGCAGAACCTTTACTTGTACATACAATCTCAGATAAGCAATTTGAACCAGATTTTGATGATTTAATTTCCAAAATTGATGATTCAGTTAAAGGAGTTATAATTAATTCACCAAGCAATCCGACTGGTGGCGTTTGGTCTGATGATGCAATATCTAAACTGCTAAAATTAAGCAAAGAAAAAGATTGGATTGTTATATCAGATGAAACATATGAAGAGTTGGTTTATGATAATGAATTCAAAGCTATCGAAACTTTAGATAGTTTTGGTTGTGAAATTGTAACAATTAGAAGTATGTCAAAAACATATGCTATGACAGGATGGCGAATTGGATATACAACAGCAAACGATGAAATTGTCAAAGCAATGTCAAAAATTCAAGGGCAAACCACTTCATGTCCAAATGCAATTGGTCAAAAAGCATCAGTAGCTGCTTTGTTGGGTGATCAAGAACCTGTAAAACGAATGAAAGAAAAATTTAGACATCGTAGAACAGTTATGTATAACGAGCTGAACGGAATTAATAATGTACATTGCGATATGCCTGGAGGAGCTTTTTATATGTTTCCTGACTTCTCATATTACTTAAATAAAAAAAATAAGGATGGAAAAATTTTACAAGACACTTTCGACCTTTCTGATTATATTCTCGCCGATGCTAAAGTTGTTACTGTAGCTGGTGATGGTTTTGGAGCAAGCGGATACTTAAGGTTTTCATTTGCTACGAACACAGAAACAATAATAAATGGCATACAAAGAATAAAAAATAGTTTAAAAAAGCTTAAATGAAAAAAGATACACATTCAAAAGATTATAGATTGGTAGTTTTTGAGGATAGTTCTTGTAATTACTCCTTTCTTACTCGATCTACTGTCAAAACTGATAAAACTATCAAATGGGAAGATGGTAATGAATATCCCTTGTTCAAATTGGATATTTCAGACAAATCACATCCATACTATACCGGTCAAAGAACCCTTGTGGATACGGCTGGAAGAATTGAAAAATTCAACCGCAAATACAATAAAAAAGATTCTTAAAGACTCTTTTTTTAATAATTTATTTAACTAATGGATATTTTATCAAAGGCTAATAGCATCGTTTCTGAATATGATCAAATCATGCAGCAAATGATGGATAACAATATCATGCTCAATCAAGATAAAATGACTTCACTATCAAGACAAAAAAGTGCGCTTGATGAATCATATCAACTCTGTAAACAATATATAGATTTAAAAAATCAGCTAGCTGAATTGGATGAAATGAGGAATGATAAAGAATATGAAGAATTAGCAAAAGAAGAATCCATTGAATTAAATAGTCATCTTGAATCTTTAGAAAAACAATTAAAGAAAATTTTAATTTCAGATGATCCCAATGACAATAAAAATGCAATTATTGAAATTAGAGCAGGTACTGGAGGTGATGAAGCTGGATTGTTTGCTTCAGATTTAATGAGAATGTACTCTAGGTATGCAGAAAACAATAATTTGAAAGTAAAAATCATGGATATACATGAAACTGGAGTTGGTGGATTAAAATCGGCAACTTTTAGTATCGAAGGTCCAAAAGCATACGGTGTATACAAATATGAAGGCGGTGTACACAGAGTTCAACGAATTCCCAAAACTGAATCAGGGGGAAGAGTTCATACCTCAGCTGCAACTGTAGCTGTTTTGCCAGAAGCTGAAACCGCCGAAGTTGAGATAAATGATTCTGACATAAAAATTGATACATATAGAGCTAGCGGAGCTGGTGGACAGCATGTTAATAAGACAGAATCTGCAATCAGATTAACTCATATACCCACAGGGCTAGTTGTCACTTGTCAGGACGAAAGTTCTCAACATAAAAATAAAGCTTCAGCTATGAAAGTTTTGAGATCTAGACTCTTTGCATTAGAACAAGAAAAATTAAATAAAGATAGAGATGAAATGAGAAAAAGCCTTGTTTCTACTGGAGATCGTTCTGCTAAAATTAGAACTTATAATTTCCCACAGGGAAGAATTACAGATCATCGAATCAACTATACTACACACAAGCTGCAAGTTACACTGGAAGGTGAGTTAGATCATTTAATTGAGCAGTTAAAACTTGCTGAAGATAGCGCTAAAATAGAATAAAACGATAATATGACCCTTTTAAAAGAATACTTAAAATCGCAGATTTTAAAATTAGAGGGCACACAGGTTCAAGAGATTCAAGCAAAGAGTAACATTCTTGTCCAGCATTATTTCAAAATATCAAAAGCAGATTTATATATTAAGGATATACCATTATCTGCAAAAGATATTATAAATCTAGATAGTATGTTTGCACAGCTTTTCCAAAACAAGCCGGTTCAATATATTATCGGTGAAACTTATTTTTATAATGATAAGTTTTTAACTCCACCTGGAGTTTTCATACCCCGACCTGAATCCGAACTACTTGTAGATTGTGCAGTTGAATTTTTGTCGAAGAGTAAAGATAATTTGAAAATTATTGATTTTTGTACAGGCAGTGGATGTATTTTATTGAGCATTGCAAAGAAATTTCCAAAACATGAATACATAGGTTTAGATAAGTCCAAACTTGCTATCAAAACAGCCAAAAAAAATAGGGAATTACTAGGTTTAAAAAATATACAATTTTTCAATCAAGATATTTTTAAGTATGATCAATCAAAAGCTGATTTATTATTGTGTAATCCCCCCTATTTAGCAAAACATGAGATAGACAGTCTAGAGCAATCAGTGCGAGACTATGACCCATTAAGTGCGCTTACGGATTTCAAGAACGGTACATCATTTTATAAGTACTTAATATCAAATTTTAATAAGCTTGTTAAAAAAAATGGTATCATGTTATTAGAAATTCCCTTTTCAGCTGTTACCGATGACATTATTTTAATTAATAAAAATTTCAATACTAATAAATCCTTTTTTTACAAAGATTTAGAAGGAAAAAATAGAGTAATTAAGATATATTAAGGGTGTATGAAAAGCGAATTTATCCATTTACATAATCACTCTGACAACAGCTTGCTTGATGGCGCTCAAAACATTCCTTCTGTTCTTGAAACCATTACAGATCTTGGAATGGACTCTGTTGCTTTAACTGAGCATGGAAATTTATTTGGCGCCGTTTCATTTTATAAAAAAGCGAAAGATAAAAATATTAAGCCAATTATTGGGTGTGAAGTATATGTAGCCAAAGGAAGTCGCTTTCAAAAAGATAGATCAAGCGGTATGGGACAATATAACCACCTAGTTCTAATTGCACAAAACTATCAAGGCTATAAAAATCTAATGAAGATTGTAACACACGGTTATTTAGAAGGATTTTATTATAAGCCAAGAGTAGATACAGAGATTTTAAAAAAATATAACGAAGGCATTATATGTCTTTCGGCATGCTTAAAAGGAATTTTACCAGAAACATTGATATATAATGGTCTAGAGGCAGGTAAGCAGGTGGCCGAAGAGTATTCCAGTATTTTCCCTGGTAGATATTACGTAGAACTTCAAAATCACGGCATTCCAGAAGAGTTGCAAAACATTCAACTGGCCACAAAGCTTGCAAAAGAAATGAATTTGCCAATTATTGCTACAAACGATGCACACTATGCAAAGAAAGAACATTATAAAGCACATGATGTGCATATATGTATTGGTACAGGTAAGCACTTATCTGATAAAAATAGATTAAAGTATCCTGGACACGAATTTTATTTCAAATCTCAAGATGAAATGTTTTCATTGTTTGAACAATTCCCTGAAGCCTTAGAGAATACAAGAGCTTTAGCTGATTCAGTAGATCTCCAAATTCCTATGGAAGACTATCACCTACCATGGTATTCTATTCCGGGTGATAAAAAATCAAAAGACATTGATGAATATTTAAAGACACTTTGTTCTTCCGGTTTGAAAGATAAATATGAAAATATTAATAGCGAGATAAATAAGAGGCTTGATTATGAGTTGTCAGTCATTAAAAAAATGGGATTTGCAAGTTACTTCTTAATTACTGCTGATTTTGTGGAGTATGCAAAAAAGAACAAAATACCTGTTGGTCCTGGTAGAGGGTCTGCTCCAGGAAGTATAGTATCTTATGCTCTTGGCATCACCAATATTGATCCTTTAAAACATAACTTGATTTTTGAAAGATTTTTAAACCCAGACAGAATTAGTATGCCAGATATTGATATAGATTTTTGCGTTGAAAGAAGAGGGCAAGTTATAGACTATTTAAAAAGTATCTATGGTGAAGACTCAGTAACTCAAATTATTACTTTTGGGAAAATGAACGCTCGAGCGGTAATAAGAGATGTTGGAAGAGTAATGAGTTATTCATATTCAGAAGTTGATAAGATAGCTAAGATGATACCTGAAGGGCCAAAAGTAACCCTAGACCAAGCACTAAAACAAAATTCTGATTTAAGAACTGTGTCACAAACCAACTATAAAGATCTTATTGATAATGCTAAAGTTTTAGAAGGTATGACACGACATGCCTCTATTCACGCTGCTGGAGTTGTAGTTGCACCCGGAGATTTAACAGATTTTGTACCTCTTTATAGATCTTCTCAAGGCGACGTAACTACACAGTATGATATGAAAGAGCTTGAATCTATTGGATTGCTAAAGATGGACTTTCTTGGTTTAAGAAATTTAACAGTCATTGATAAAACAATAGATTTAATTAAAAAAAGATTTAACGAAGATATAGATATAGACAAAATTGATATGGAAGACCCGAAAGTCTATAAGCTATTCGCAAAAGGTCTTACAGTAGGAATTTTTCAATTTGAATCAGCAGGTATGAGAGAATTTCTTAAGAAACTACAACCAAAAAGTATAGATGGTTTAATTGCAATGAATGCATTGTATAGACCTGGTCCAATGCAAAACATTGATCGATATATTAAACGCGCACATGGAAAAGAAAAAGTTGAATATGTTCATCCATTATTAGAGGAAGCATTAAAAGAAACATATGGAATTATAGTTTATCAAGAGCAGGTAATGCAGATTGCGAATGTTATCGCAGGATTTACGTTATCTGAAGCGGATGAAATGAGGCGTGCAATTGGTAAAAAGATTCGCTCATTAATGGATAAAATGGCTGATAAGTTTGTAAAAGGTGCTGTAAAAAATGGTTTATCAAAAGCAAAAGCAAAACAGATTTTTGAATTAATCGATAAATTTGCTCAATACGGTTTTAACAAAAGCCATTCTGTGGCATATTCATATATAGCCTATCAAACAGGATGGCTGAAAACACACTACACTGCAGAATTTATGTCAGCAAACTTAACAAGCGAGATGAATAATACAAATAAAGTCGTTGTCTTAATCAATGAGTGCAGAAAATTAAATATTAAGGTTCATGCGCCTGATATCAACAAATCTGGAATTAATTTTGAACCATTAAATGATAAAGAAATCTCATTCGGATTAAATGCAGTAAAAAATGTTGGAGTAAAAGCCCTTGAGCAATGTATCGAAGTGAGAAGTAAGCATGGGGAGTTTAAATCTATTTTTGATTTTATTTCTAAGGTAGACCAAAGGCTTGTAAATAAAAAAGTATTGGAAAGTTTAATTCTTGCTGGGGCATTTGATTCGTTGAACAAAAATCGTGCACAATTATTTGAAGCAGTGGATTTAGCAATAAACTATGGGAACCAAGCAGATAAACAATCTAATAAAAACCAAATCAATTTATTTGGCGATCAAGAAGAATTAATTAAAGTACCTGATTTGCCAATCATTGAAGATTGGGAGAATCAGGAGAAGCTATCAAAAGAAAAAGAAGTGCTTGGAATTTATGTTTCAGGAAACCCATTAATTAAATACGCAGATACCATTGAAGAATTAAGCAATTACGATTTTTCTGAAGAAAGAATATTAAAAGAGAATTCTGTTGTAAAAATTGGTGGTGCTATAACAAACTTTAAACTACACTTTGATAAAAAGAATCAGCAGATGGCCTTTTTTAATTTAGATTGCCTAGGAGGACAAGCTGAGGCAATTATATTTCATGATGCTTTTGATAAGTATAAAGAAATTATCAAGGATAATAATATAGTATTTTTAGTAGGCCACACTTCTACACAAAACGACTTTGCTGATCTAAAATTAATTGTTGATGAAGTCATTCCCATCAATCATGCTAAGAAGGTTTTAAAATTAAATGAGGTAAATATCAGATTGCCAAAAAATTCATCAAAAGATTTAATGAACGATATTGTTGAGTTGGCAAATCAAAACAAGGGAGATCATTCTTTTGTAGTACATATTCCAGGAGAAAACGGCCAAGAAAGAAAAATTATTTCAAAGAAGATTAAGGTATCAAATAACAGTCAATTTTTAATTTTATTAAGAGATTTATTAGGGGAATCAAACGTTTGGATTGATTAAATTATAAGGTATGAAAATAAATCCACCAATTAGAATATTAATGGCAAAACCAGGACTAGATGGTCATGACCGCGGAATTAAAGTCCTTGCGGCTGCTTACAGAGATGCAGGTATGGATGTCATCTATCTAGGACTTAGACAAACACCAGAAAGTGTTGTCAAAGTTGCAATTCAAGAAGGTGTTGATGTAATTGCTCTTTCAATACTTTCAGGTGCACATATGACAATTTTTTCAAAAGTGATGGAGCTTATAAAAGAAAATAATTTGAATAACGTATTAGTAACAGGCGGTGGAATTATACCAGATGAAGATGCTGAAGAATTATCTAGTTTAGGAGTTGGGAAGCTTTTTGGTCCAGGTACTCCTGTAAAAGAGTCACTTGACTATATTGAAAGTTGGGTCAAAGAGCATAGAAGATGATATCAAACATTACCAATACATTTATTAAAGCAAAAAAAGCTTTTGATATTTCACAATTCACAGAATCTAAAAATCTACTAAACGAAGTTATAAAACATGATAAAGATTTTTTATCTGCGTACTTGATGCTTTATGAAATCTATGATAAGACAAATTCAAAAAAGAAAAATATCATTTATAAAGAATTAAAAAGGCTCGATCCAGATTTATCAATAAAGCATAAGCCTGTAGTAAGTATTAAAAAAAGAGTTTCTAAAAAACCTGAATTAGTCACACTTTCTCTAATCAAGCTTATGATTTCCCAAGGGAAAAAAACGCAGGCAAAGAAAAACCTTCGTTTGATAATTAGTTATTCAAAAAATAAGAGTGAGCAAAATAAAGCACAAAACATACTAGATAATTTGTAGGGGTTAAAATGAGCATTGAATATTTTCAAAGAAGACAACATATATTAATTGATAAGCTTGCAAAAGAAAATCTTGATGGAATGATTGTAACTAATTTAACACACATTAGGTATTTATGTGGTTTTACTGGATCAAGTGCAACATTATTAATTACAGCTGATCAAGTACATTTTATTACTGATGGAAGATACGTCGTACAATCAGAAAAAGAAGTAAAGGGAGCAAAAGTTATCATTGATAGCATCCCCCACTATGAGGTTATTAAAAAACAAAATCTACTAACTAGCAGTCAAAGCATAGGATTTGATGGAAATAATGTAAGTCACCAAGGTTATCAGCAATTATCAAAAGTTTTGTCTGATATAAACCTGAAAAATATTACAGGAATTATAGAAAAAATGGCCATGTTAAAGGATGAAAAAGAGTTAGAAGCAATTAGAACAGCTGTTGAGATTACAGATAAAGCGTTTGCCGAAGTATTGCCAATGGTAAAAATTGGAGTTGAAGAAAAGGTCATAGCAAATCAATTATCATTTTTATATAGAAAATATGGAGACTCCGATTCTGATGCATTTGCTGCTATAGTTGGTACAGGGCCAAATTCAGCTAAACCTCACCATAAGCCGACAGACAGAAAAATTGGACCAGGTGAATTACTAGTTATTGATTCAGGTGCAAAATTTGCAGGATATCACGCTGATATGACTAGATCATTCGCAACAAAAGGATATTCAGATGAGCAAAAATCAATTTATGATATTGTTTTAAATGCTCAAGTTAAAAGTATTGAAGGAATAAAATCTGGAATGTCTTGTAAGTCTATTGATTCGATTGCAAGAGATCATATAGCAAATGCAGGTTATAGTAAATTTTTTGATCATGGTCTAGGACATTCCTTAGGGTTGGAAATTCATGAAGACCCAAGGTTTAGTAAAGTAAGTGAAGATTTTCTTGAAGAAAACTACGTAATGACTGTTGAACCGGGAATTTATGTACCAGATATTGGTGGTGTAAGAATTGAAGATGACATCATCGTTACAAAAAATGGAGCTGAAATCCTCAATAAAACTTCTAAAGAATTTCAAGTAATTTCATAATGCCTAGAAAAATTTTATTTTTTCTCGGTTTTTTCTTGTTCTCTTGTGTGGAAAACTTAGTCCATATACAAATTTTTGATAATGGAAGCTTTTCAGTAAAATATAACTCAATAGGCCATAAGAATGATTTGCTTGATAGTGACTTCATACACCCTACAACTAATGATAAAAATAGCTGGATAACTTCATTACGTCAAACAAATGAAAGTGGTACAGAAAATATATGGGAAAAAGAAACCATTTTATCTTCACCAACTAAAACAAAATTAACTTTTACTAATTCTTCTAACCTACAATATGATATAGATGTATCCAAAAATTCATATTTTTTTTGGGATTTATATACATTTCAATCAAATATCAAAGATCTAGAAATTGATTTAAAATATCCAGAAATAGTAAACTATTTAGATATAGATGAAGATGATTTATCGTGGTTAGTGCCTGCAAAGAGATATATTTTTTCTGAAAGCATAAAAGTATTCCAAGAAAAAAATACGATTGATAAAATTATTTTTGATAGAATAGATAATCAAATTGACACATATATCTCATATATAGAACAAAAAGATCATAAAAAAGAATTTAGCAGAAAATCTTCTGAAATATTTATTGATGCCTTGTCACCAATGAAGCGTCGATTGCCAAAAAACTTTTTTTCAGATATGACAATAATTATTGATGATTTAGAAAAAGAATTTGAAAAAAATACCAATTTAATGTTAGATGGTTTCACTTTCAGTGTTGCTATTCCAGGACATTTGAGAAACACCAATGCTACATTTATAAGTGAAAACGATAACACTATTTATTGGGAGTTTGATTTTAATGATATAGCAACTAGCCACTTCAATATGTATGCACATTCAATTGTTATTAATAACTTATCAATACAATTATTTCTACTAATAATTTTACTAGTTTTTATAGGATTTTTATGGAAGAAAAGATCAAAAAAAGAATAGATAGCTTAATATCAGAAATTAATAATCATAACCATGCTTATTATGTCTTAGATGACCCAAAGTTGTCTGATAAGGAATATGACAGTCTTTTTAGAGAACTTGAGGAGCTTGAAAAAGAATATCCTTCTTTAGTTACTGATTTATCACCAACCCAAAGAGTTGGTCATCCTGTAAGTAGTGGATTACAAAGTTATGATCATGCTGTTCCCATGCTTTCTTTATCCAATGCCATAAATGATGAAGAAATTACTGATTTTTATAAACGCATAAAAAAATGGTTAAACAACTCTGAAGTTGATTTTGTAGCAGAACCGAAAATTGATGGCTTAGGCGTTTCGCTAATATATAAAAATGGAATACTAGAAAGAGCTTTAACAAGGGGTGATGGATTTAAAGGAGAAGATATCACTCATAATGTCAAAACTATCAATGCTATTCCATTGCAGCTAAGAAAATCTGTAAAAACCCCTACTTTTATTGAAGTTAGAGGTGAAATTTTTATGAACATCTCAGATTTCAACAAATTAAATAAATCTCGAGAATTATTAGGAGAGAAACTCTTTGCAAATGCTAGGAATGCAGCAGCTGGAAGCGTAAGACAACTCGATCCTCAAATTACTGCCTCAAGAAATCTCTCAATTTTTTGTTACGAAATTGGAGGTAGTGAAGATATTGAGTTTAATAATCAAGTTGAAATGCTTGACTATTTAAAGTCAATTGGACTACCTGTAAATCCGTTATCGAAAAAAATTACATCAGCTAGTGAAATGATAGCATATCATCACACCCTTGAATCAAATCGTAACCATATAGATTATGAAATTGATGGCTCTGTCATAAAAGTAAATAATTACAAAAGAAGAGAGCGATTGGGGTTAAGATCACGTTCTCCAAGATGGGCTATCGCAGCAAAATTTAAAGCAAAGCAAGCAGAATCCCAGATCATAGGAATTGATTTGCAAGTCGGTAGAACAGGAGTTGTTACTCCAGTAGCAAAAATTAAAGAAGTCGAATTGTCAGGTGTTATGATATCCAGCGCTACTCTTCATAATCAAGATGAAATTGATAGAAAAGATATTAGAATTAATGATTTTGTATTAATCGAAAGGTCTGGCGATGTAATTCCTAAAATTACGCAGGTTCTAAAAAATAAAAGACTTCAAAATACACAAAAATTCTCAATTAGTGATTATAAATGGCCTGATCCTGACTGTAAAATCGAACGCATTGAAGGAGAAGCAGCATATAGATGTATAAATCCAAATTGTAAATCAAGAGTTATGGGTATACTGGAACATTTTTGTTCAAAGAATGCAATGAACATTGAAGGTATGGGTCCCCAAATTGTTAAGCAATTATTTGAAGCAGATTTATTAAATAGTTTTGATGATATTTACAAAATAAAATATGAAGATTTAATTAACTTAGATCGTTTTAAGAACAAATCTGCAATGAATTTAATTGATTCAATAAATCAATCTAAAAAAACAACTTTTCCACGATTCTTATTTGGACTTGGTATCCCAAATGTAGGTCAACATATATCCAAGATAATGGATAAATACTGTAATTCATCTTTAGAAAAATTAACCGAATTAACAGTTGAAGAAATGGTGGAGATAGATGGAATTGGTGAAACAGTTGCTATAGCTATACAAGATTATTTTAACGACAATAACAATAAAAATATTGTTGAAAGTTGTCTGCAATTAGGTATTGAGATAATACCTACTACTTATGATACCTCAAAAATGACGATGTTAAATCACAAAGTCGTTATAACTGGATCTTTTGAAAGTTTGTCACGTAGCGATCTAAAGCTTCGATTAGAAAAGTTAGGAGCAACAGTTAGCTCTTCTGTTTCTTCAAAAACTAGTGTTGTTATTGTAGGAAAAAATCCAGGATCAAAATTATCGAAAGCACAAGATTTAAGTATTAAGATTATTGAAGAGAAAGATTTATTCGAGTTTTTAAATGAAGATTAATTATGGTGAATTATATATAGTGGAATTTTCAGGAAGTATTTATAAAATAGTATCTTCAAATGAGTAAAAATCTAGCAATAAAAATCAATAAGCTTTTTAAGTCATACGATGATGTAAAAGCAGTACAAGGTATTGATTTGGAAATCAATAAAGGTGAGTTTTATGGCTTGCTAGGTCCTAATGGCGCTGGAAAATCAACTACTATTAATTCAATTACAAGTCTAGTTAAGCCATCAGATGGAGATATTGCAATTTTTGGAAAAAACATAGAAAATGACTTTAGATTTGCTAGATCACAAGTCGGAATTGCGCAACAGGAAGTTAGCACGGACTGGTTTTTCCCTCTAGAACAATTATTGTATTTTCAGGCTGGTTTTTATGGAGTATCGAGATCTCATGCAAAAGAAAGAATTGAATATTTGCTAGAAAAATTAGGTTTATCCAAACATCGAACAAAAAAAATGCGAGAGCTTTCAGGGGGAATGAAGCGAAGGTTACAAATAGCAAAAGCTTTGGTACATGACCCTGAAATCATCATTCTTGATGAACCTACTGCTGGCGTTGATGTTGAATTAAGGCATGATCTATGGCTGTATTTACAAGAACTACATAAAGATGGGAAAACAATACTGTTAACAACTCACTATATAGATGAAGCAGAGCTTTTATGTGAAAGAGTCGGGATTATAGATAAAGGAAAGTTAATTGTCGAAGACACAGTTTCTAATTTAAAAAAAATGGTCAAAAACTCTTCCATTGAAATACAATTAAAAGATAATGATAATAATGATTTAAGTTTTTTAAGTGAATATGATTATAAAATTGATAATAACTCTTTAAAAATTTTTACAGATACACCCAATCTCGAATTACCTTCAATAATTTTAAAATTTTCTGAAAAAGACATTAAAATTGAAGATATCCATATTCCTCAAACATCTTTAGAGGATGTTTTTTTAGATTTAACGGGGAGGAAAATTAATGATTAAAAATTGGGTTGGTTTTTATACTCTCTCCTCTAGAGAAATTATGCGTTTTTTCTCCGTTTGGAGACAAACTATAATTCCAGGAATAGTTACTACTTTATTATATATCTTTGTTTTTGGGGTGGCTCTAGAAAATAGAATTAGTGAGATAGGTGGTGTTTCATACAAAATATATATCTTACCAGGTTTATTAATGATGAACGTTATTACCAATGCAGTTGCAAATTCTGCCTCGTCAATGTTGCAAATGAAATTACTTCAAACTCTTCCTGAGCTTTTGATTACTCCACTTTCCAGCCTTGAATTATCATTATCATTTATAATTGGAGGCGCTATAAGAGGATTTGTTAATGGAATTTTAATACTTTTGATTTGTTGGTTAGCAGGAATGCCTATTTTAAACCTACCCCTTACATTATTTTTTATTCTTTTAGTATCATGGTCATTTTCAAGTCTGGGTCTTTTTGTTGGACAGCTATCCGATTCCTGGGATCAGCTTGCACTCATACAAAATTTTGTTATTACACCGTTTAGTTTCCTTGGAGGAATATTTTATTCCATTAAAATGCTTCCTGGTTGGGCTATGACTTTAAGTCAAGTAAATCCAATCTATTATGCAATTAGCGCATTACGAGAAGCAACGCTTGGTGTTTCAGATGCTTCATTTCTGGCAGCATCTATCTTTTTAGTCCTATTTACTATTGCAACAACACTGATGGCAGTTGTACTTATGTCAACAGGAAAAAAAATTAGGTTTTAATTTTTGTTTAATTGATTTAAAATAGGCCATGCAAAAATTAAAAAAGGCTATCCTGTTTCTAGAGGATGGCCTTTTTTTTATCGGAAAAAGTCTTGGTGAAAGTGGAGAAACTTTCGGTGAAGTTTGCTTCAATACTGGAATGACTGGGTATCAGGAGATATTAACCGATCCTTCATATTCTAATCAGATGATTGCAATGAGCAGTCCACATATAGGAAATTATGGGACCAATAATAGCGATACCGAATCAGAAAGAGTTTATGCTACAGGATTTATAATTAAGAGCGAATCAATACAACCTTCAAATTGGAGGTCTGAAGAATCTCTATCATCTTTTTTAATAAAACATAATATAGTTGGCATTCAAGATATTGATACAAGAGCATTAACTATACACATAAGAAAAAAAGGTGCAATGAGAGGAATTATTTCAACGGAAGATTTTGACCCTCATAATTTGGCCAGTAAAATTAAAAATATTCCTAAAATGGAAGGTCAAGACTTAGCAATTAAAGTTGCCAGAAAGAAAAAAGTGGTTTTATCAAATACTGATAATCCTATTTATAAAATAGCAGCAATTGATTTTGGCATGAAAAGCAATATATATGACATTATGCTTGAACACGATGCAGAAGTTGAAATCTTTCCAGCAAATGTATCCCACGATGAAATACTTGCTTCTAATCCAGATGGTGTGTTTTTATCGAATGGACCTGGAGACCCTGCTGCTGTAACGTATGGAATAGAAACGGTAAAAAATTTGTTGGGTAAAAAACCTATATTTGGAATATGTCTTGGGCATCAAATTCTAGCTTTAGCATTAGGTGCTAATACGTTCAAAATGAAGTTTGGTCATAGAGGTATTAATCAGCCAGTTAAAAACTTAATTACAAACAAAGTTGAAATTACATCCCAAAATCATGGATTTGCTGTTGACGAAGATTCTCTTCCATTAAATGTGACTGTTACGCATAAACATTTAAATGATGATACTGTTGCAGGGATAAGTTGCAATGATATTTCAGCATATTCAGTTCAATATCATCCTGAAGCCAGTCCAGGGCCTCATGATTCAAGATATGTTTTCAAAGAATTTTTTAATATGATGAAGAACGATGCCAAAACGTAATGATATAAACACTATTTTAGTAATAGGTGCTGGACCCATTGTTATTGGCCAGGGGTGTGAATTTGATTATTCAGGGACACAAGCTATTAAGGCTTTAAAAGAAGAAGGCTATCGAGTTGTATTAATTAATTCTAACCCGGCTACAATAATGACTGATCCTCAATTTTCTGATAAAACCTATATTGAGCCTATTTCTGCAGAATACGTTGAAGCAATAATAAAAAAAGAAAAACCTGACGCTATTTTGCCTACAGTTGGAGGACAAACAGCTTTAAATGTTGCCATGAAGCTAGATGAAGAAGGAATTCTTAAAAAGTATAATGTAGAACTCATTGGAGCTAACAGAAAAGCTATTGAAACTGCTGAAAGCAGAGAAATGTTTAAGCAGGCAATGTTAGAAATTGGTCTCGATTTACCATACGGATATACTGTTAAATCGTTAGATGAGGCAAAAAAGTTATTAAATAAAATCTCCTTACCTGCTATTATCAGACCTTCATTTACTTTAGGCGGTTCAGGCGGTTCTGTTGCATACAATGAAGAAGAATTTGAAGCATCAGTAAATAAAGGTTTGAAAGAAAGCCCTACTGGTCAAGTTCTTGTTGAGGAATACTTAAATGGTTGGAAAGAATATGAATTAGAACTCATACGAGATTTAAATGATAATGTTATTATCATTTGCTCAATTGAAAATATTGATCCAATGGGTATACATACTGGTGATTCTATTACAATAGCACCCGCAATGACATTAAGTGATAAAGAGTTTCAATTAATGCGAAATGCAGCTATAAAATGTATTAGAAAAATAGGTGTGGATACTGGAGGTTCAAATGTTCAATTCGCTGTTAACCCGGTTGATGGAAGAATGGTAATCATTGAAATGAATCCGAGAGTGAGTAGGTCTTCTGCGCTAGCATCTAAAGCAACAGGATTTCCTATAGCAAAAATTGCGGCTAAACTCGCGGTTGGATATTCTTTAGATGAATTAAAAAATGATATAACCAACAGGACATTAGCGGCTTTTGAACCTACAATTGATTATATAGTGACAAAATTGCCAAGATTTGATTTTGAAAAATTTTCATCAGCTTCGGGAAAACTAGGTGTACAAATGCAGTCTGTTGGGGAAGCGATGGCCATTGGAAGGACATTTAGGGAATCATTTCAAAAAGCTTTCCGCTCTCTAGAGCTTAATTTACCAGGATTTGAAACAAAAGATCCTCGAGATGAAGATTTAGATATTAAAAGATTTAGAGAGCTAGATATTAAATCTTTAAATGATGGTAGCGCATTTAGGATGTTAAAAGTCAAAGAAGCTATTAAGCAGGAATTTTCAATTGAAGAAATTCATAGAAATACTGGCATAGATCCATGGTTTTTAACAGAAATTCAAGAAATAGTTAATATTGAAAAAGAGTATTCTTCAATAGAGAATTTAGAATTTTTAAAAAAGAATGGATTTTCAGATTTACAAATAGCTCGCTTAAACAATTTATCCGAAAATGAAGTCCAGCAAATGAGAATAGATCAAGGAATCAAACCAGTCTACAAATTAGTAGATACTTGTGCTGGGGAATTTGAAGCTGAAACCCCCTATTCATATTCCACATATGAATCAGAAAATGATTTACAACCTCTTGAAGGTAAAAAAATTATGATTTTAGGAGGTGGGCCAAATAGGATTGGTCAAGGTATTGAATTTGATTATTGTTGTGTACAAGCGGTGTTTGGTTTGAGAGAAGCTGGCTATAAATCAATAATGGTTAATTGTAATCCAGAAACTGTCTCAACTGATTTTGATTTAGCTGATAGACTTTATTTTGAACCAATAACATTCGAAGATATTATGAATATTATCAATTTTGAAAAGCCAGATGGTGTATTAGTTCAATTTGGAGGACAAACACCATTAAAAATTGCTAACCAACTTGCCTCAGCCGGAGTCAAAATATATGGTACATCATCCGACAGTATTAATCTTGCTGAAAACAGAGAAGAGTTTGCTAAGGTAATTGATAAACTAAAAGTATTAACTCCTGAGTATTGTATAGCCAAAAATTATGATGATATTTATAGTTATGCTGAAACTGCTAACTTTCCTGTATTAGTAAGACCAAGTTTTGTATTAGGTGGAAGAGCAATGCAAATTGTTTATTCAAAAGAACAATTGGTGGATTATGTATTTAGATCAGCTGAAGCTACTAATGATCACCCAATTTTAATTGATCAATTTATTGAAAATGCATTTGAGTTTGATGTAGATGCACTTTGCGATGGAGAAAACGTTTTCATTGGAGGAATTATGCAACATATTGAAGAAGCTGGAGTTCATTCTGGAGATTCTTCATGTGTTATTCCCCCATACGAAGTAAGTGATACTGTTAAAAAAGAGATTGAAACTATTACAGCTAAATTAGCACTTGAGCTTAAAGTTGTAGGTTTAATTAACCTTCAATTTGCTGTAAAAGATGATAAAGTATATGTTCTAGAGGTAAACCCAAGATCAAGCCGTACAGTGCCTTTTGTCAGTAAATATAGCAACGTTGCATTGGCAAATATAGCAGCACAAATTTCGGTTGGAAAATCATTAAATGATTTCAAATTGAAAGAAAATAATTTTGAACATTATGCTGTAAAGAAAGCAGTCTTACCATTTAAAAAGTTTAAAGATGAAAAAGTCTTTTTAGGCCCTGAAATGAAATCTACTGGTGAGGTAATGGGTATTGATATGAGCACAGGTAGTGCTTTCTTAAAAGCGATGAAGTCAGATGGGTATAATGTTCCAAAACAAGGCACAGCTTTTTTATCAGTTAATAAAACAGATAGGGCAGGCCTTGTTCCAATAGCAAAAAATTTAATGGGTTTAGGTTTTAACCTTGTTGCTACAAAGGGTACATCCAGGTTTCTTAATGAACAAGGTATTTTGTGCGATGATATGTTTAAAGTTGGTGAAGGAAGACCGAATGTTGTTGATGAAATTTTAAATGATAATATTCAATTAGTAATCAATACACCGGAAGGGCCACAATCAAGATTTGATGAAGAAGCGATTGGTAAAACATCAGTCATGAAAAATATTTTAACTATTACTACGCTCCCAGGGGCAAGAGCCGCTATTGATTCTATGAAACATTTAAACAAAATTAGCGTGAAAGCACTTCAAGAATATTTTAAATAGAATTTTTATTCTTTATAAGAATCTATGTCCGGACATACACAGAAAAAATTTCTATCCCCAAAGGCATTATCTATTCTAGAAACATATGGCCAAAACTTATTTTCTTTATTCCATTTGGTAGGGAAAACTGCACTTTCTTTTGAATAAGGGTGATTCCAATCATCGCAAATATCGTGTACAGTATGTGGAGCATTAACTAAAACATTGTCTTCTTGAGGCATTTTACCTGATTCTATTTCAATAATTTCTTTTTTAATTGCAATCATAGCATCGCAAAATTTATCAAGCTCAGATTTTGTTTCGCTTTCGGTTGGTTCAATCATTAGTGTTCCTGGAATAGGCCAAGACATAGTAGGAGCATGAAACCCATAATCAATTAATCTTTTAGCGATATCTTCATTAGTAATATTCGCAGTGGATTTAAATGATCTACAATCAACAATGAACTCATGCGCATTTAATCCGCTCTTACCGCGATATAAAATGCTATAATCATTTTCAAGTCTCTTAGCCATATAGTTGGCAGATAAAATTGCAACTTGGGATGCTTTCAATAAACCGTTTGCTGCCATTAATTTCATATAGATATAAGAAATTAATAGAATACTTGCACTACCAAATGGTGATGACGATACAGAATAAGAAAAATCTTCATCAGTGAAACTATGTTTTGGAAGATGTGGTTTTAATTTTTCATTCACACAAATTGGACCCATACCTGGACCTCCTCCACCATGCGGTATACAAAAAGTTTTATGAAGATTAATGTGCATAACATCAGCTCCAAATTTACCTGGTTTACATACACCAACCATGGCGTTCAAGTTGGCTCCATCCATGTAGACTAAGCCACCATTTTCGTGAATTAAATTACATATTTCATCAATGTTATGTTCAAATACACCATGGGTTGAGGGGTAAGTAACCATTAATGATGACAACCTGTCACCAGCCTCATCAACTTTTGCGCTTAAATCTTTAAAATCTATATTTCCATGGTCATCACATTTTACTATCACAACTTTAAGTCCAGCCATTATTGCACTTGCAGGATTTGTTCCATGGGCAGATTCAGGTATTAGACAAATATCTCTTTTTGAATTATTCGCTTTATGATATTCTCTAATGCTTAATAATCCAGCATATTCTCCTTGTGCACCAGAATTTGGCTGAAATGATACGGCATCAAATCCAGTAACTTTATATAGCATTTGCTCTAGCTCATTAATGATTTTTTTATAACCATTAGCCTGACTTAATGGTGCAAAAGGGTGGATAGAATTGAATTCTGGCCAACTAATTGGAATCATTTCAACAGTCGCATTTAGTTTCATAGTACAAGACCCTAATGGTATCATGCTATAGTTCAAGGACAGATCCCTTTTTTCTAACTTATTGATGTATCTAAGCATTTCTGTTTCAGAATTAATGCTATGAAAAATAGGATGAGTTAAAATATCTCCTGCTCTATTAGGTTTAAAAATATTATAAGAATTTTTAGAATCATTATGTGCATCAAATAGATTTGCAAGCATCTCAACTTCAGCAAAATCTGTTTTCTCATCCAAAGAGATACCAATAAGTCCATTATCGTGATACATCAAATTAAAATTATGCTTTAATGCCCTATCTTTTAAACTATCAATACTCATGTTCGATAATTTGATTACTATTGTATCAAAAAATGAATTATCATTAGTTACAATCTCATGACCTAGATTTGCAATTTTATTGGCAAGTTCTTTTGTATGACTATGAATTCGTCTTGCAATATTTTTTAAATCATCTGGACCGTGAAATAATGCATACATTCCTGAGATGATAGCAAGCAATACTTGAGCTGTACAAATATTTGAAGTTGCTTTTTCTCTTCTAATATGTTGTTCCCTGGTTTGAAGTGTAAGTCTATAAGCTTGATTTCCCCTACGGTCTTGCGAAACGCCTACAATTCTTCCTGGAATATCTCTTTTAAATTCTTCACTTGTAGACATGAATGCTGCATGAGGTCCACCGTATCCAAGTGGTACTCCAAAACGCTGACTATTACCAACAGCGATATCAGCTCCTAAACTACCTGGAGCTTCAAAAAGTTGGAGACACATTAGATCGCTTGCAAAGATGACCTTACAATTTGCATTATGTGCATCAGATATAACACGTTTGTAATCATTATCTGATGAGATGTGTCCATATTTATTTGGGTATTGGACAATACAACCAAAAGCATTGGTAAAATCAAAATTGTTAAAGTCTGTTACAATGATTTCAATATTTAATGGCTCAGCTCTTGAAATAATGACGTCAATAGTTTGTTGAAAACACTCTCTATCAACTAAAAATTGCATTTTTTCAGATTTATTTTTGCGATAAAGCATTAACATTGCTTCACTAGCTGCAGTTCCTTCATCTAAGAGGGATGCATTAGCAATTGGTAAGGAGGTAATTTGAGTAATCATTGTTTGATAGTTCAAAAGAGCTTCCAATCTTCCTTGTGAGATTTCAGGTTGATATGGAGTATACTGTGTATACCATCCCGGGTTCTCAAGTATATTTCTTAAAATAACGTTCGGAGTAATGGTATCATAATACCCCTGGCCAATTAGAGATCTATGAACTTTATTATTGGTACCAATGTTTTTAACATGATTTAAAATATCATTTTCTGAGAAAACTTCATTCCCAATGGACATATCATCTATATCTAGTATATTTTTAGGCACAATTTTCTCAAGAAGATCATTGAGGTTATCGCAATTAAGATATTGCAACATTTCGTCGATTTCTTTCTGAGAGGGACCGATATGTTTTTTATGAAATTCAGACATAATTAAGAGATATTTCCCAAAAATAGTACCCCCGGAAGGACTCGAACCTACAACCAAGGGCTTAAAAGGCCCCTGCTCTACCATTGAGCTACGGAGGCAAAACTAGGCTAAAATATAAGCTATGAAAATTTAAATTAATACTCTTAAAAAGTCATTTTCTAAAATTTTTTTCAAATTTGAAATAAAAAATATTGACCAATTATAAAAATTAATATTAGTTTGGGGGAGTCTAAAATTAGATTATTGTAAGCAAATACAAGCAATCGAAAAGGCTCTGGGGTTGGCGCTGCAGAGCCTTTTTTGTTTCAAAAATATATTGTATCTTCGATACTATTTGACAATTGGGGGCGACCGGTTTCGACATTTTAGAATGGAATCTTAGATTGCATGTAGAGCTTAGTACCTCTTAAAACTTCTAACCTATATTAAGTGCCGATAATGGCCAAATGGCTTTCGCTTAATTGCTAAAGCTCATCATCAGTAGACGTTTCTCATCGTTCGCTGAATGGTGTCATAAAAATGAGATAGCCTATTTTCCTGCTTCAGTTAAATAAGTGAAACTTTAGAAGATTGCTATATACCTGTTTGTTCTTGTACAGCTATACAGTGAAATATGATCAAGAAACTAAACATGTAGATGTCTACTTTTTCTCTACTTTGGACGGGAGTTCGAATCTCCCCGCCTCCACAATAAACTAAATTCTATCAGGATAATCTGATATAATTCCATCCACTTTTAATTTTTTCATGAAATTAATATCATCTTTATCATTGACGGTCCAAGTATAAATTTTAAAACCATTATTTTTAATCTTTTTAACAGTTTTATCATTAAGTAGTTTAAAATTAGGATGTATAGCCTGTGCATTAATTTTTTTTCCAAACTCAATAGCTTCATTTATACTCATCGATTTACTTACTAGTACTCCCACTGGAGTATTTTTATCTAAGGATCTAAATTGTTCAAGCTCATTCCAATTAAAACTTGAAACAATAAAGTGTTCTAAGCTCCATGAAGTGTTTTTAGATAAATCTTTAATAATTTTAGATGTGGATTGCGCTGTATTTAGTCCTTTTAACTCTATGTTTACAAAAAGTGGCGTTTCAATTCTTGTTAAAACATCTGTTAATGTTGGAATTTTATATTTTCCTAGAACTAACAATTGTTCGAGCTCCCTAATATTTAAATTTTCTATTAAACCTGATTCACCAGTTAGTTCTTTAAGATTTTTATCATGAAATAATACCAGTTCACCGCTTGCGCATTTAAAAACATCTATTTCAATGCCATCAACACCCAACTCAATTGCTTTACTTATAGACTCGTAGGTGTTTTCTGCAATATATCCTTTTGCTCCTCGATGACCAATACTTAATGTATTATGATTTGAACATGAATTCATTGTTATAAAAGATAAAACAAATAGATAAAAATAAATTATTTTTTTAGTAATAATATTTTCACCCTAATTAGCATTTTTTATTTCTGTTGATGCTCGTAATCCTGAAAATAAAGCGCCTTGCATCCATCCACGATCATTTGAGGCATGCTCTCCAGCAAAATGAAGACGTCCTTCAATTTCTGATATGCTTTCATTTAAAGTTTCATTTTGAGATGTAGTTGGAGATGCCCATGCACCTTTGGACCATTCATCGAGTGCCCAAGATTTTGATACCCCTCTATCAAAATTATTTATTGATCCTTCAAAAATACTTTCCCATCTATTAAGAATAGCATTATTTCGTTCATTATCATTTAGTGTGTCCATGTCTTCTGCAGCTGACCATCTTAGATAAGACATTAGTACACCAGTATTACCTGACATGTCCCATGATGGTTGCCAGATCTCTTCAGGAAGATCACTATTGCCCCAACCATTTAACGATTCGCTCTCCCAAAATCTATCTTTAAATTGAATATATATTCTAGTTGCAGGCGCGTATCTAAATCCACCGTTCATTGCGGATTGTTTTTCTGATGAAAGCGCAGGAGTAAAATTAATTTTATTTAAAACTGTTAATGGAACTGTACATAAAACTCTATCTGCTTGAAATTGATTCACATTCGTATCAACGATTACATTATCACTGTTTTGAGTAATAGATGTAACCGCATGATTTAAATATATTTTATTTGAAAGTTCGCTAGAATTTGCAAATGCATTTGTTAGCTGGTCTGATCCACCTCGAATTTTAAGATAATTTTTTCGCATAGTAGAACCGTAAGATGTATTTAGATAAGTAGTATTATCAATTATTGTTCTATTCCCATTCGAAAAATCTACGTAGTTACCACTTGTGGCATAAAAAGGGTCTAGCGTAAGATTAAAGTGGTTTGCATAAGCTATAGTTAGATCATGGCTAGGTTTAATTCTAGCAGCACCCCCTTCAACATAATGATTATTTGAAAATGGAGATCTTATTGTTAAAACTCGACCTCCAATTCTATCTCTAGCTTCCAGAATAGTTACATCATAGCCAGCAATTGTCAAATCATACCCTGCTACTAGTCCGGATATCCCTGCTCCAATGATGATAACTTTCTTATTATTGTTACTATCTGATTCATCTGAAGCATCTGATTCATTGATACTCTCTATCATATCGTTATCATCGCATGAAATGATATAAGATGCACCCAAAGATAATAATATACTTCTTTTGATAAATTCACGTCTTGAAAAATCAGACATTTTTACATTCTTTCAGGGGCACTTATCCCAAGAATTGATAATCCATTTGTTAAAATGATTTTTGTTGCTTCACATAATTTTTTTCTAGCTGAAGATAAATGAGTGTTTTGTGAATTAATCACTTTATGGTTACCATAAAATTTGTGATATGCTGCAGCGACTTCTTCTAAATATGTTGCAATTTTTCTTGGCTCTAGTGAATGTAAAACATCTTCCATTTTAACAGGGAATTCTGATAATAACTTTACTAAGGCAATTTCATCCTTTTCTTTTAATAGCGAGTAATCAATTTTACTATCTGTAGAAATTTCTTTATCATATCTTTTTAATAGATTTGAAATTCTTGCGTTAGCATATTGTAAATAATAGACAGGATTTTTTTCAGATTCATCTTTTGCCAGATCTAAGTCAAAATCAAGGTGACTGTTTGCGCCTCTCATGATAAAGAAATATCTTATAATATCTGAGCTAAGTTCATCCTTCAGTTCATCAAGAGTTATAAAGTTTGCTTTTCTAGTGGACATTTTTACAATTTCTCCACCTTTTTTAATTGTTACAAATTGGTGAATAACAACTTTTATGTGTTCAGTTTTTTTATCCATGCATTTAAGCCCTAAAATTACATCTGGATATGTATCAATATGATCAGCACCAAAAATATCTACAATTAAATCGAAACCCCTATCAACTTTATCTGCATGATATGCAATGTCAGGCAATCTATATGTTGGTTCTCCTGAACTCTTTACCAATACTTTATCTTCTTCTTTATTTAGGCTAGATGTTTTAAACCATACTGCACCATCTTTTTCATAAGAAAGATTTTTTTCTTTTAAGATTTTCAGAACATTGTCAATCGCACCGTTTTTATAAAAAGTTCCTTCTTTGGTAAAAACATCAAATTTGATGCCAAGGTTCTCTAGGGTATTTTCAATATTGGCAAAAATTTCTTTTTCTGTAAAGTCTCTAAAAATTGGATTGTCAGATTCTAAATCTTTTCCATGTTCATTGACAATTTTCTCAGCAATTTCATCTAAATATGTTCCAACATATCCATTCTCAGGCATTTCGACATCTCTACCAACTTGTTTGGCATATTTAGCATAGCAAGATTCTGCAAGCACTCTCATTTGTTTCCCAGCATCATTATAGTAATATTCTCTTGTAACATTATATCCATTCCATGTTAATATATTGGAAACCATGTCACCAAGGATTGCTTGTCTTCCGTGACCTACTGTAAGAGGTCCTGTAGGGTTGCTGCTTACAAATTCTACATTGGCCGATTTATTTAATTTTTTCTTTTTGCCAAAATTTTCTGATTCATTAATAATTTGCTTTAAAATTTTAAGATAATAATCATTGGAAATATGAAAGTTCACAAAGCCAGGTTGAGAGGCGCTTAAAGTAAAAACACTTTCTGATGCATTTGGATGAATAGCAATATTTTCTGCGATTTCAATAGGTGCCTTTTTTAATATTTTTGCTAGCTTAAGTGCAATATTAGAAGAATAATCTCCAAACCCTTCTTGATTGTTAACATTTACACCCCATTCCGAAAATTCAATTTTATTTTCATCTAAATAATCTTGTAAAAAATCATGCATGAGTTTTTTTAGCTTCATACTTTAACCACCTTTGCATCAAACCAAATTCTTTCCAAATCATAGTATGATCTCTTTTCTTCGAAAAAGATATGCACCACTATATCAACATAATCTAATATAATCCATGTACCATTTTCATAGCCTTCTGTTTTCCAAGGATTTTCAGAAATATTTTCTTTTATATTATCTGCAATTGCTTTGACTTGAATAAGATTTGAGGCAGAGCACACAACAAAATATTCTGAGAGTGAAGTAATGTTAGAAACATCTAGCGCCACAATATTTTCAGCTTTTTTATCGTCTGCTAATGAAACAATTTTTTTTAGTAGTGGTTTTGAGCTCATTGATTCAAGTTTAGAAACTCTTGATAGTCTTTACCAATAATTATTTGAATATCTTCATTAGGATTTACTGTTGCATCAAATTCAACGTTGCCTGCATTTATGTTTGTTCCTAAAATTGTAAGTAAATTTTCAATGTTTGGATTATCCTTGCTTAAAATAACAATAGTTGTGAATTCATAATTAAAGTTATCTGCATTTTCAATTCTAGTTACTTGTAGTCCATATCTATTTGTTAAAATATTTCCATATGAATTACCAACACCACTTACGCCACAACCATTTAATACGGCCACCCTTAAAGTTTGTGATGAATAATTTTCAAATAATTTAATTTTATTTGTTGATTCTGATGTATTTATGCGAGTGAAGTCTGTCGCTGGGGTCTCTTGTCTAAGATATGTATTAAATGACCAGATAAATGCTAAAATAATCAAGATTAAAGAACTGATGACTATATTTAAAAAGTGGTTCAAGATTCAAGCTCTTCCAGTTGATCAGCTGTATTGACACCTACTACTTCATTAGAATTTGCAATTTTAATAGCCTTTATTTCCATTTTGGATTGTTGAGCTAATCCAATTGCGTCCGTTAGATAATATTCCTTGGAAGCATTATTTGTCTTAATATTATTTAAAATTTCAAACACTTCTGGAATTTTGAAAATATATATGCCAGGATTCCATTCTTTAATTTTTCTCTCATCATCAGTGCAATCTTTTTCTTCAACTATTTTTAATAGGTTATCATTTTTATCTCTGATAATTCGACCATAACCTGTAGGATCATCAATTTCTGCAGTAATTAAAGTTAAGTCGCGATTGTTTATAAGATGGTCATCAATTATAGGTCTAAGCGTTGATTCTTTGATGTTTGGAACGTCTCCATACAAAATTAAAATATGCCCCTCTTTATTTTTTAATAAATCAGCTGTTTGTAAAACAGCATGCCCTGTACCTAATTGCTCCATTTGAGTTGCATATTTAAGATTAGACCTATGTTGAGTATGTGAGATAACTTGCTCTTTTTTAAATCCTACTACTAGTATTGTTTCTTTAGGATTCAGAAGTTCACTTTCATCAAGCACAAAATCCAAAAGAACCTTACCATTTAATTTGTGTAACACTTTTGGTAATTCGGAATTCATTCGAGTTCCTTTTCCTGCGGCCAAAATAATAATTCTTAGTTCTTTACTCATTTATTTCTTCACCTAAATAAGGTATGTTTCTTTTTCTTATTATACCTCCACCAATACAAATATCATTTTCATTATATAAAACAATTGATTGGCCAGTAGTTATTGCTTTAATTGCATGGTCAAATTTAATATAACATTCATCTTCATTTGATGATAATATTTGACATGAATGATCAACGTCTCGATACCTCACTTTAGCTTTGCATTTTAATGGAAGTAACTTAGAAATATCTAGATTCCAATGCATTTTATCAGCTAATAATTTATTTGAGAATAAAGCACGATGATCAGCTCCCTGAGCAACAAATACAATGTTTTTGTTAATATCTTTATTAACCACATACCAAGGCTCATCATAAGCAGAACTTCTGGCTCCAATACCTAAACCTTTTCTTTGTCCAACAGTAAAATACATATGCCCATTATGTTCACCAATATTTTCACCATCTACAGTAATAATTTTACCCTTTTTATCTTGTAAAAATTGTCCAACAAAATCATTATACTTTCTATCGCCAATAAAGCATATACCTGTACTATCTTTTTTAGATGCATTAACTAAGTTATTTTCTTCAGCAATTTTTCTAATATCTTTTTTTAATAACTCACCAAGTGGCAATTCAATATTCATTAACAATGAATTTTTTAATTGGTAAAGAAAGTAGGATTGATCTTTGGATCTATCACTAGCTTTACCTATAAAAAATTTACCATCTTTGCTAACTACTTTTGCATAATGGCCCGAGGCAATTTTTATTGCACCAATTTCTTGTGCGTGTTTTTGAAAAACATCAAATTTTATTTCTTTGTTGCATAAAACATCAGGATTAGGGGTAAACCCTTTTTTATGGTCATCTAAAAACTGAGAAAAAACACGTTCTTTATATTCCTTTGTATAATTTATTTTTTTTAAAGGAATATTTAGTTGATTGCATACACTTAAAGCATCTGCATAGTCGTCCTCTGCGCTACAAATAGCATTTTTGTCGTCCCAATTTTTCATAAAAACACCATATACCTCAAAACCTTTATTTTGAAGTAAAAGCGCTGCTACAGAGCTATCAACTCCACCGCTCATTCCTAAAACTATTTTTTCTTTTTTCATTTTGATTACATAACTATCTTAATAAAAAAAATTATGACTTCAAATCAATCACATAAAGCAGTTGTATTTGGATCAATTAGTATTGATAAAATTGTCAATAAATACGGTGTATTTTCAAACGTTTTAGGCGGATCAGCTGCGTATGCTCTTCTTGCTAATAAAAAAAACACTTGTGAGTTAGTTGGAGTCGTTGGAAACGATTTTCAACAAAAACATTTTAATTTACTTTCTGAACATTCTTTATCAACAAATTCATTAACTAAATTAGATGGCAATACTTTTTGTTGGGGAGGAGAGTATAAACATGATTTTTCCTCAAGAGAAACTTTGTACGTTGATCCTGGAGTATCAGAATCTTACTTACCTGATTTATCTGAAAATTCAAAAAATTGTCCTTATCTATTATTAGGTAATACAGCACCACATTTACAAACTGAGCTTTTAAATCAAATGCAAAATAGTCCATTCATATTATTAGATACATTTAAGCTCTATATTGACATCGCAAACAAAGAATTAAAGGCGCTAGTAAAACGAGTTGACTTATTTTGTATCAATTTTAACGAAGCGCGTGCTATATCAGGTATGGATGGGTCAAATTTGAGAGATATGGCTAAATCAATTTTAGATCTTGGCCCCAAAAGTTTAATCATAAAGGATGGAAAAAACGGATCCCACTTCTTTGATGCCCAAAATAATTTTTCAATTACAGCGTTCCCAGTAGATAAAGTTGTTGATACGACTGGTGCAGGAGATGCTTTCATTGGCGGAATACTCATGGGGAAAATGAACGGAAAAAATATATTTGAATCAATGAAAGTGGGTGCTGTAGCAGCATCTTTTTGCATTGAAGGTATAGGAATAGACGGTCTGCTGAAAATAAATGATCAAGAATTTACAAGGCGCCTCGAATGGATGAATATCAACCATACTTCTTGAAAACTCATTATATTAACCCTAACTTGCTACACAAACATAAGGAGAATTATTAGAATGTATTATTTTAAAAATTTTATTGCTTCAGCAGTTTTAGTTACAACTTTATTTGCTGGGCAAGCACTAGAATCTGCAAAAATTAGAATCAAAGATAAAGAATGGGGAGAAGCAGAAAAGTACTTACTAGAAGCATTAAATCATCCTAAAGATAAATGGGAGGCAGCATTTCATTTGGGAGACAAAATTTATCCAAGACAGCAAGATTGGTCTTCTGTTAAGAAGTATATGGATATTGCGAGAACCGCTCCAAGCAATCTCAAAATCCGTCCAACAAGAAATGACAGAAAAATTTCTATGGAACAAGCTGTTACTGCATCTATTACGAAAAGTTATAATCTAATTTATTATAAAGCTTCAGGGTTTTTAGCACTCCTAAATAGAGCGGCAAGCACAGAACAAAGAGATGCATTAGTAGATCAAGCAATTCAAGCTTCATTAGATGCAAAAGAGTTAGATCCTTCACAACCAGGATCATATGCACTGGCAGCGCTTTATTCTTCTGTAAAAGGTGATAAAGAAAATACTATCAAGTATCTTGATATGGGGTTATCCCTTGAAGACATACCGGAGGATACTAAAATCGCCTTACTAGTTAGTGCTGGTCAGAGTGTTGTTAGATTAGGAGAGTTTGACAAAGGTTTAGATTATTATGAGCAAGCACTTGCAATGAACCCGAACGAGCCTACGGCATTAAAAAGTTTAGGCGCTTTGTACTTAGCTCAAGATAATTTTGATGCGGCTTTGAAAAATCTTGATTTGGCTATCGAAAAAACAGATGAGGATAAAGAATTGGTTGACTTATTCTTTAACAGAGGGCTGGTCTATTTAAAAATGGATAACTTCGAAGAAGCAGAATATAATTTTGAAGAAGCATATTTTCTAGCACCAGATGATGTTGAAGCATTGCTGGGACTAGCTAAAGCTCTTGAGCAAGCAGAAAGATGGAGAAAATCAAGAAATTATTATATGGAATTAATTGATAAAAATCCAAACGATCCTCAATATTACTACGGTGTTTATAGAACCTATTTTGGAGAAGGTCGTCTTGAAGACGCTCAGGAATACTTAAATAAAGCTACAGCTTTAAGAAATTCTAATTAAAATTATTAATTAATTCCTAACGACATTCCAGTGCTTAATTCATAGAAGTGCTGGATTGATTCCACTAACATTGTTCCTAATGCAATATATGCATATGGACTGTCTCTATGTCCATTATATGGAGTGGAAAATTCAACAGTGCTTATATTTGAAGTTCCAGTGTTGGCATATTTATTTACAGTGTAGCCACCGGGATTATAATCATCACTTTGCGGATTAGGGAATGATGGGCTTGGTGTAACATCAAAAGTATAATAAATTGGTTTACAGCAATTTAATTCCATCATTTTTTTCCCTATGCTATCAAATCCTCGAACTGATTCACTAAATTGTGCATCCGAAACATTAGAAATAGCGCTTAAGCTGGATTGTGAAGCAAAATTTTCAATATATGAATCCGAATTATTCAAATCATCTTTAGATAAAAGATATCCGAGCTCAACTAACTCATTATCATCATCTTTGTGTGCTGATAGATTAACTAAAACACCAATTCCAAAATTTGCTTCAGTAGAATCAATGGCAACTTGAATATAATTATGATAACGATTGAAGTATGCTGCAGCATAATTATTTTGAGCACCAACTTCAATACTAGCATCAGGATCTAATCTTGACCTGTTTATGTTATTTATAACTATATGAGGATATAGTCCATTAGCACCATTGCTTGTAAAAGTGTTGTAGAAATACTCTGCAATACCTAACGTGTTTTCAGCTTTTGTCGTGTCTCCAGTTCTTTCAGGAATTGTAGTTGGTATAATATCTCCATCGTGTGGTACAGTTATAATGATAGGAGTATTCCCAACATAATATTGAATACGATTGTCAATATCTGAAACTATTTCTCCAGGGGTATATGTCACCACAGGTGTTGGAAGAACAGATTGTGTAGCTCTTCCAGACTCTCCACATCCAATAAATAAAACCAAAAATAATATTATAACTTTAATACGTAATTCCATCTGAAATTTCTCCATTTCCTCTCCAGTCAACTCCTGTAAAGAATTGTCCCTTTTTATACATTATTCCATGTGCTCTTGCTAAATAATACATTCCACTTTCTACATTTCCATCTTCAAATTTATGGTCAAGCTTTTCAAGCTCACTTATTTGTTTTTCACTTAATGATGGTAAAAATTGATTGAATTCAGTATTCATTTTATTTTTTCCTTCATATCTAATAACATCAGGAATCCATTGAGAATGTGTTCTACCTAGGTTTATTGCATCTTGAACAGATAAATTATGATCAACTACACTAATTATAACCTGTAAAACTGTAGTGATTATTCTTGAACCTCCTGCTGCTCCTATTGTCATTAATGGCTCTCCTTCTGGGGTCAAAACGATTGTTGGAGACATTGAGCTTAGAGGCCTTTTTGCTGGTTTGATTGAATTGGCTTCATACCCAATTAGGCCAAAGGCGTTTTGACTTCCAGGTGAAGAAGCAAAATCATCCATCTCATTATTTAAAAGAAAACCCGCACCATCTACTATCTTTTTATTTCCATAGGATAGATTTATCGTAGTAGTTATACCAACAGTATTACCAAGCTTATCCATCGCGGAATAGTGTGTTGTCTCCATAGATTCTGGTATTGTGCTTCCAGCTGCAATATCAGTGCTTGGAGTAGCTTTATCCATTGATACTAACTCCAATCTCTTTTTTGCATAATCCTTCGAGATTAACATTGGTACAGGACTTGGATAAAAATCTGGATCGCCTAAATGAATCGCTCTATCTGCATAAGCTAGTCTTTGAATTTCTGTAAGCATATGAACAAACTCTGTAGAATTTCTTGTCATTGATGACACATCAAAATTTTCAAGCATATTCAACATCTGAATTATTAATGGACCGCCAGAGCTTGGTGGCCCCATCGATATTATAGTATATCCTCTATAACTTCCAATGATAGGTTTCCTATAGACTGAATTATATTCTTTCAAATCCTCATATGAAATCAATCCATTGTTAGCTTTCATTTCACTAACAATTAAGTCAGCTGTTTCTCCTTCATAAAATCCATCTCTACCATTTGTTGCAATTCTTTTTAAGGTTTTAGCTAAGTCTTTTTGAACAATAATATCGCCTTCATTCCATTCTTTTATATCTCTCATTTTTTTAATGTATTCTTCTTCTGGAATGGTTTCATTCTGAACATCTTCTTGTAATTGTCTCATTTCTAATGAGTAGTTTTTTATAAAAATTTCAGTAGATCCTTTATCTTCCAAGAAAAGATGTTTATAAAAATCAAATCCCCAAGCTGAGCTTTTATTAATTGCATGACCATTTTCTGCATAATCAATTGCATAAGACAGGATTTCATTAAGTGTAAAATTTCCTGAACCATAATCATTAAAAATTCTAATTAATCCATCTACTGTTCCAGGAACACCAGATGATTTGTGTGATAATAATGCCAGGTTTCTACTGTAATTACCTTCTTGGTCAAGAAACATTGTTTCATAAGAAAGTGTAGGTGCTTTTTCACGAAAATCAAGTGTAACAATTTCTCCTTCAGCAGTTCTCGCAACCATAAATCCACCACCACCGATATTACCATTTGATGGAGAGGTTACAGCTAAAGTAAATCCAGTAGCTACAATTGCATCAAAAGCATTTCCACCTTTTTTCATAATATCAATACCTGCAGCAGATGCTAAGCTTGAGGTAGAAGAAACAGCACCATTTTTATTTTTAAGATTTTGATTAGTCTTTGTATAGTCTGAACCTAATTCACATGCTATCAAGGAAAACGTGGCTAAGATTAGAAATAGATAATTTAAATTTTTTTTCATTTTATATTCATACTTAAACTAATAAAAAGCCCCTACAAAAAGTAGAGGCTTTTTATTTATTTTATGACTTAAAAAACTTATAAAGTCATATCTAGACGCGTGTAAATGTAACGTCCGTTAAATCCGAATGGACTATATCCTGAGTGTTGGAAAATTCCATTAAAACTATTTCTTTTAATAGTTTTGTCAGGGTATACATCAAATAAGTTATTAGCACCAAATGCCATTCTTACTTGACTATTAACCTGGAATGAATATTCCGTATCAACTGTCCATTTAGAACTTAATACCTGTTCTCTTTCAACAGAACTTGCTGGGATAGTTACTTCTCCCCAACGATTTAATTTCCACATCCAAGTAGATGTAGGTTTTTGTAAAGTTGCTGAGAACTGGAAGTTTTCTCTAGGAGAAGAACTTTCATATCTTACTGTGTTAGCACGTCCAAGTAATACACTTGAAGTGTAAGCTGCTAGCTCAGCAGGAGTTTCAAGCTCACCTTTATTGGTAACTTCAGTATCATTAAAGTTCATTGCTGCTTTAAGCAATAATGAACCACCGGCAACATCTTCTCTCATTGTTGCAACGATGTCTAAACCATTGGTTTCTGTATCGATACCGTTAAAGAAGTATCTACCTGCCGCAGCTGGTACACCTCTTTCAGCAAAGAAATCAACCATAGTAGAACTTGTACCTGAACCTCTAAATGTCTCACTCATACTAATACGATCTTCAACTGTGATCATGTAAGCATCTACAGATAGTGAGAATCTATCATCTTTATAGGTCATACCTAAAGATAGATTTTCAGATGTTTCTGGTTCAAGATCTTTAGCTCCAAGAGCTCTAGCTGCTTCAGTATCAACTGGGAATGTACCTACTTCAAGAGGCACACCATCGATAAAGTTAGTAGCAATTGATGAGAAGTATGCTTCTTGAAGAGCAGGGGCTCTAAAGCCAGTGCTGAAAGAACCTCTTGCAGCAACACCTTCTTCAATTTCATATCTCATTGCAACTTTACCGTTAGTAGTTGAACCAAAGTCGCTATAATTTTCTGTTCTTAATGCAACGTCAAGTGATAGGTCTTCAGTAAGATTACCGCCCATTTCAGCATATAAACTGAAAGCGTCTCTATCACGATCTTGTTCGTTAGCTGGAGCAAGTCCAGGTAAACATTGACAACCAACTGCTGCAGAAGCACCAGCGTTAGGACCATCTAATACATCATAGCCGTAGTCAGCATAACCTGCTTCTTCACCAGCTGTAATTTCATAGTTTTCCATACGCATTTCAGCACCCATGGCAAGGTTAACAGGACCTTCAAAACCATCCATCTCAATTTGAGTAGATAGATCAAAGTTTACTGTTGTTTGGCTGTATCCTAATGTACCAAGATCAAATTCAGCTTGCTGGTTAGGACCAGTACCTGCGGTTGCATTATGAGAATTTTTCATTCCCCATGAAAATTCGTTACTTCCTGTAGTAACACTAAAGTCGTAAGCCATTCCATCAAAGACCATTCCGTTCATAATACCTTTCATACCTACAGCTAATGAAGTATCTGTAAGTGTTGGGCTAATTAATGGTAGGAATCCATCAGGATACCATGCACGTAGTGTACGATTATCCTGTGCTCTTCTGTAGTAACATCCACTTTCTCCGTCACGTGTATTCATTCCACCAAATGCGTAGAATGTACCACCACGTTCCATTGGGAAGCTACCATTAAACATAAGACTTACTTGTTCGAATGCTCCAGCACCAATACGGTGATTTTCTCTATCGAATGCATATTCTTTATCATCCATCCCCGCAAAGTACTGTCTTCTTGGGTCTAGTCCAGCACGGTTAGTACGACCACCGTCACGAATTTGACCACTTATATATACGCTTCCACCAAAAAGATTCAAACCGTTACCAGCATGAATAATTAGGTTTCTACCGTCTTCTTTTAGAACTGTTTCAAGACCTGGACGAGCCCAACCTCTATCAGCAGAATAAGGAAGGTAACCAGTACCTTCTACGTCTTCATCAAGATCCCAACCATAAGTTGAAGCATCTTGACCATCAATAAGACCTTCTCCTGCAGCATAACCTCTTTCAAAGAAAGAAAGGTTTTGACCGTAAGTTGCACTTAAGTCAGCACCGCCAGATTCTTTTAAAATAATGTTGATAACCCCTGCAACAGCGTCTGAACCGTATTGTGCAGCAGCACCGTCACGTAGCACCTCAATTTTTTGAATAGCGCTAGCTGGGATTGCATTTAAGTCAACCTGAGTTGAACCACGACCAACAGAACCGTTAACGTGAACTAAAGCACCTTGATGACGTCTTTTACCATTTACAAGTACAAGAGTCTGATTAGGAGCCATACCACGTAAAGTTGCAGGTCTCATGTGATCGGAACCATCAGTAATGTATCCACGTGGAGCATTATATGATGGAACTAGAGATTGCAGCAATTCATTAGTTTCAGTGAAACCAGCTGCACGAATTTCAAGCTCAGTAATGACTTCTACTGGAACTGCTTGTTCATCAACGTTTCTTGCAAAACGTGAACCAAGAACAGATACTGCATTACCAGCAACTGCGCTCGATGCTAATGAAAAATTAGCAGTAGCAGCACCATCTACACTTACAGAAACACTTGCAGATTCATATCCAATGTATGAAGCAGTAACAGTATAAGTACCGCTTGCAACACCGTCGACTGAATATGATCCATCAGCTCCTGTTGCAGCACCAGATGAAGTACCTTCTACCGTAACATTTGCTCCAAATAGTGCATTACCATCTGCATCAGTAACTGTACCTGAAACTGATTGAGCAAACATTAAACTAGAAAATAAAACTAGTGCTATCATGTTATATAGCTTTCTCATTGTTTTTCCTTTGTTTATGTACATATTAATAAATCCTTGGTATGTACCTCTTTTAGAGGTATAAATATACCCTTAGTTGGCATAATCTAGGAGAAAGTGTACTTTATGTCAATAATTTAAAGAGGAGGGATATATTACCTTCTACTTCTAAGTTTCATTAGAAGATTAAGTATTTCAATATAAAGCCAGATAAGAGTAATCATCAATCCGAATGCAGCATACCATTCCATATATTTAGGAGCACCTTGTTCCGCTCCATTCTCAATAAAATCAAAATCTAGTACAAGATTTAAAGATGCTATTCCTATGACGAAGAGCGAAAATAAAATACCTGTTAATCCATTACCAAATAAAGGCCCCATGAAGGAGACGCCAAATAAAGACAGGATTAGATTCAATACATATATAATTAGAATGCCAAAAGTAGCAGAAAACACTCCCAATTTAAAATTCTCTGTAGCAGCAATTAGCCTACTTTTATATAAAAATAATAGAGCTGCCAAAATTCCAAATGTTAACGCTATCGCTTGATTAGCAATCCCAGGATACAATGCATTGGCATAGGCTGAGATTCCACCTAGAACCAATCCTTCAGCTAAACAATATAATGGGACTGTAATTGGGGCAGATTTCTTATTGAAAATTGTAATCATTAATAAAACGAAAGTAAATATTGTAACAGGCCAAAATAAGGCTAATCCGACTTCAGGATTATTCCATGTGTAGATCGCAGATGTCATGACCAAAAGAAGACTCAAAGCAGTTTTATTTACTGTACCGTCTATAGACATAGCTTGCTCGCCGCTAACTCGTCTTGTATTTCTAAAAGTGTTATTATTTAATGCTGGATTAGCAGAGCGCATACTTTTCTCCTGTGCTATTTATTTTCTAAAATGAATTTTAAAATGTTATCAACTGGTATTCTATGTTGTTCCATAGAATCCCTTTCTCTAATTGTAATAGAATTATCTTCTAAGGTTTCGTGATCAATGGTAATGCCAAAAGGAGTTCCTGCTTCATCTTGTCTATAGTATCTTTTCCCAATAGAACCTTGTTGATCGTACACACATTTATGTGTCGCGTTTATTGAATCATATATTTCTTTGGCTTTTTCAGGAAGACCATCTTTTTTAAGCAGAGGACAGATTACAATTTTATTTGGAGCCAAATCAAAAGGCAGTTTTAATACAGTTCTATTATTTTCATTATCCTCATAATAAGATTCACAAAGAACCATTAAAAATAGTCGATTTAAGCCAGTAGATGTTTCAATGATAAAAGGGTGATATTTTTCATTTTTAAGTGCATCAAAATACATCATATTTTTCCCAGATAATTTTTCATGCTCTTTTAAATCAAAATCTGTTCTATTATGAATACCTTCAACTTCACCCCAACCAAATGGGAAATTATATTCAATATCAAAAGCATCTTTTGCATAATGAGCAAGGGCATCTTCCGAATGTTGATGAAATTTTAAATTATCTTTACGGATTCCTAGTTCTTCAGAATAAAAGCTAATTCTTTTATCTTTCCAATGCTCCATTGATGATTCATCTTCCGATGGGTGAACAAAATATTGCATTTCCATTTGTTCAAATTCTCTTGTTCTAAAAATAAAATTTCTTGCAATAATTTCATTTCTAAAGGCTTTTCCAATTTGAGCGATACCAAATGGAACTTTTAATCTCATAGAATTTTGAACTAATAAATAATTAATATAAATCCCTTGAGCTGTTTCAGGACGCAAATAAATACTTTTACCAGATTTTTCTGATGGACCTGAATTTGTCTGAAACATAAGGTTAAACTGAGTAGCTGGGGTCCATTTCCCTATATTTCCTGAAAATGGATCAATAACTCCTGCTGATTCTAAAGCATTACTATATTTATCTGATTCTTGAAGTAAAGTATGACTGATTTTATCAAGAGTGTTATTATCATTTTTATTTTCAATAGACAATATTTCACATAGTGCATCAATAACTTTACTTTTTTGTTGGGATAATAAATCATCAATTCTATAACGTTTTTTGGAGTCCTTATTATCCGTCAAAGGATCATTAAAGTTGGCAATATGTCCACTTGCTTCCCATACATCTGGGTGAACCATGATAGAACTATCAAGCCCAACAATGTTTGAATTGTTCATCATAGCTTTCCACCATTTTTCAGAAATAGCTTTTTTTAATTCTACACCAAGTGGCCCATAGTCGTAAGACGCTTTTAATCCTCCATAAATCTCAGAGTTTGGAAATACAAAGCCTTTACGTTTACAAAGAGAAACAATTTTATCTAAATGTTTTATACTCATTTTGTATAGAGTTTAAGAAAAAATATATCTGTACAGAAAAACTATTCCAAAAAAACCAAAAAATAGAGGTGCGAGCCAAACTAGAGTATCAAAGCCTTTTTTTGGAGGATCAGCAAGAATTTCAATACCATATTTTTGCACAAAATGTTCTTTGATTTCTTCATCAGACATTCCTTGAATCACCATTTTTTTAATTTCGTCTTTCATTTCAAGGGCAGGTGCAGCTTGAGACTGTTCTAGGGTAAGCCCATCACAGACTGGACACATGAGATCTCTATTAAGTGTATATAAGCGTTCTTCAATAGAAGATTGAAATCCAAGCAATAAAACTGTACTTAAAAACAATAAATATAAATTTTTTGTCATGATTTTTCGTCAATTAATTGTACTGCTTGATCCAAAGTGACTTCATCAACTACATATCCTTTTAAAGACGCATTTTTCTTTCCATCGGTAACGTATGGTCCAAATCGACCCCTTTTAATTGATATCTCATTTTTAGTTTTGGGATGTTCACCAAGTACTTTTGGCTCAAATTTTAGCTTTCTATCTTTAATTAACTTTATAGCATTTTCTAATGTTATTGTTAATGGGCTCTCATCTGATTTCATTGATGCATTTATTTTACCACACTTAACGTACGGACCATATGGTCCAAAATCAGCTAAAACATCTTCATTTGTCTCTGGATGAGTACCTAATTTTTTTGGAAGACTTAATAATTCGATAGCTATGTCTTGCGTGACATTTTCTACACCAATATTTTTTAAAACAGACTTTCTTTTTTTACTTTTTTCAAGCTCGACATATGGTCCGTATCTACCAATTTTTAATAAAATATTTTCTCCATTAGTATGAACCCCAATAACATTGTCCTCTTTCTGCATACTATCAAGATCGTCTAATTTTTTCTTGTTTAGCTCTCCAAAAAATAAATCTTCAGGAATAGTTGTATTATTACCATCTTTTTGAACATATGGACCAAACTTGCCTATTCTAATATCTAAATCTTTTTCTACATTTACTGTACATGCCTTTGCAATATCAACTTCTTCATCTAATAATTTTGCTACTCCTTTGTAGTCATTATTACCATAATAAAATTCTTTTAATACTTCTAAGTATGAATTTTCAGATCTGGATATAGCATCCAAACGATTTTCCATATCAGCTGTAAATCTTTCATTGAATAATGCATTATAATGGTTTTCTAATAGTTGTGATACAGCTATTCCAACAAAAGTTGGTATTAGAGTTTTATTTTTTTTCACAACATATTCTTTTTGTGACAATTTTTCTATAATTGCAGAGTAAGTAGAAGGTCTTCCAATTCCTCTTGTTTCCATTTCTTTAACTAACATAGCCTCTGAAAATCTTCTAGGAGGAGATGTGGTTTTTTCTTCAAGCAATACTTCCTTGCTTTGAATTTTGGATTGTTTATCTAAAGCTGGTAGGCTATCAGGTCTGCCTTTATCTTTTCTTGTCAAAGCTTGTTCATAAGCTAAAGTATAACCTTTAAATACTGTAACATTTCCACTTGCTTTAAAAATAGATGTTCCATTATGAATTTCAACGTTTGTTCGAATATATTGTGCAGGTTTCATTTGAGAGGCAACTGTTCTATTTAAAATTAATTCATATAGCTTTGCTTCATCAGCACCAATTTTTTGAACATCTTCAACTTTCCTAAATGCTGTACCTGCTGGGCGAATAGCTTCATGAGCTTCTTGAGCATTGGCAACTTTATTTTTATAGATATTCGTTTTTTCAGATAAAAAGTCATTCCCAAAACTGCTTTCTATAAATTTCTTGGAAGCATTTAATGCCTCAGATGAAAGATGTGTAGAGTCAGTCCTCATGTATGTAATAAACCCTTGTTCATAAAGTTTTTGTGCAACTACCATTGTTCTTTTTGGAGAAAATCCAAATCTTCTTGAAGCATCTTGTTGTAGCGTGCTTGTGGTGAAAGGCGGCGCTGGAGAGCTGGAAGTTGGTTTACTTTCAATACTATTAACTAACCAATCATTAGCATTGCATTCTTCTTTTATTTGTTCTGCTAATTTTTGATCTACTTGAATAATATTATCATCTTTTAAACCAATATCAAATTTTCCAAAGTCATCGCTTTTAGCAACAGGTTTTCCGTTATATGAGACTAATGATGCCTTGAAAATTTCACCGCTTTTCTCTTCCGAAATATTTGCATCAATTGCATAAAATTTATTTTCAATAAACTTATTTCTAAGCTTTTCACGATCAACCAATAGTTTTAGAGCAACTGACTGTACGCGACCAGCTGATAATCCTTTATTTTTTAAAGATCTTAATGTTTTCCAAAGTACTGGAGAAAATGAAAAACCAACAATACGGTCAATAGCTCTTCTGGCACGTTGAGCATCTACCAAATCATAATTTATTTTTCGAGAATTATTAACTGCTTCTAAAACAGCTTGTTTTGTTATTTCAGTGAATTCAACTCTTTCAATATCTCCTTTGATTTCAGATGCAATATCTGCTGCAATTGCTTCACCTTCACGGTCTGGGTCAGTGGCAATTAAAATGCGATCAGCAATTTTCACCTCTTTTTTTAATTGAGATAGAAACTTTTTTTTATCAGGCATGCTTTCTATTTGCATAGCAAAATCATTATCAATATCTATTCCCATATCTTTTTTTGGAAGATCTTTGAAATGACCTACACTAGCAATAACTGATGCATTATCTACATATTTTGATATTGTTTTGGTCTTTGATGGAGACTCTACAATAATTAATAGTTTTTCATTTTTTGACATATTGGTTGGCAACTTACACAAATCGAAGAGTATTTGTCAAAAATTTATATTTATATATAAATATAAATTATTGGGTTACAATTTTATAAATTTTTTGAGTTCTGAAATATTATTTACAACTAATTCTTCTTTTGTAGTCAAGTTTTTTAGCTTAATTGATTCATCACATCTTAAGTAAAAACTTGCATTCATCTTAATTGCATTTTTTAACTGATTCTTTTCAGATCTTTTTAAAGTATCAATATAAAGGGAATAACCCTCATCAATTAATTGATTTGCTATCTTAATAGCGCTTTCAGCGTGAGATTCAAAACCAATGAAAAAATCTATTGTTTCATTTTTATCTTCCGTTGATGATTCAATTAAAAGTCTTTCAATACCTGCAGCAAACCCAACAGCAGGTGTAGATGGACCACCCATGCTTTCAACCAAATTGTCATATCTTCCACCACCGAGAAGCGCATTTTGTGATTTTGATGACATATTTGAAATTTCGAACGTAGTTCCATTGTAGTAGTCAAGCCCTCTCACTAAATGACTATTTTCTTTATAAGTTATTCCTAATGCATCTAAGTGTGATAAGAGTGATGAATAGTTATTTAATTCATCCTTTGTTAAAAATTCTTTAATCAATGGAGCATTTTTAATGATTTCGATGTCTTCCTCTTCTTTACTGTCAAGAATGCGTAGAGAATTATTTTCTAATCTATTTTTAGATAATTTTGATAGACTAGATTTATAATCTGAAAAGTATTCATTCAATTTTTCCTGATATTTTTTTCTAGTTTCATAATTACCAATATCATTTATTTGAAGAGTTGTATTTGAAATGCCTAAATGACATAATATCTTTGTTGCCAAAAGAATAACCTCTACATCTTGTTCGACCTCAGAAGATCCAAGTGCTTCTATCCCGAATTGATGAAATTGTCTTTGTCTTCCTTTTTGCGGTTTTTCTCTACGAAATAAAGCATCAATATAAAATAGTTTGCACAAAGGTTTACTTCTAAAAAATCCTGATTCGATGTACGCTCTAACAACAGGAGCAGTCATTTCAGGCTTTAAAACTAATTGATTGCCAGAAGGATCTTCCCAAGAAAACATTTCCTTTGAAACATCAGTTTCATATCCAATATTTTGTTTAAATAAATCAATATTTTCAATTATTGGAGTTTTGATTTCTTCATATCCAAATTGTTCGCTTAATGATTGAAGAATTGAAACAGCTGTATTCCATTTTTTACTTTCCGGCGGAAGTATATCATAAGTTCCTTTAATTTTTTGGAATTTTGATTTCACAAAACAACTTTAATAATTTTTTTAAGTAATAACACCTAAAAACTTGGTCTAGTAGTATAGATTCCTGTTTTTTGTTCAACTTTTAGATCTTGAAGCATATCTGATTTTAAGTTTAATCTAAAATATAATCCTCTAGCATATCCATTAGGGGTCCAATCAACAAATAATTCCCAACAATCAATTTCTCGATAAAGTGTTAAATTGTGTCGAACTATATTATTATCTATAAGATTAAATCTCGCATTATAATTTAACTTCCAATTGTTTGTGACATTTATACTCGTATTAGAATTCAGCCAAAAATTCTCAATTTTATTTTCAGGATTAATTTTGTTTAATGTATAACTTACTCCTATTCTGCTTTGCCAAACATTCGAGGAAAAATCATTTAGAAAATTTTTTGTTTCTTCTGATAATTCATTATTATTTTGAATATCATTTTTTTTACCCTTTAATGTAAAATTTGTTGAAAGCCTGATACCAGTAAGCCTAGGAATTGATCGGAGTTTATTTATTCTTGTACTTTCTTCTTTATTAAACTCATAAAAATCATGAGTAAAATTCATATCAATATTTGTTCCATTTTTTAAGCTGCTTCTTAAAGAAGAATTTAAGGTGGATAATTTGAATTCTTCTTTATTTACATCATACCCGGTATTCATACGTAAAGAAAAAAGATCTATTTTTTCTTCTTCATTATTTATACTTCTCTTTGCTTGAAATACATTTCCAAGAGATAGGTTAATTTTTTTACTACTTGTTCTTGGAGTAGAGCCTATAAGGGTTCCAGAAAAATAATCATAGTATTCATCATTAAATTCCTGAAAATAATTATCATTTTTGAGATAATTAGGGGAATATGAAAATCCAATCCTTGGTGTCATTACATGTCTTATAGCTTGAAAATTTCCCACCTTAAATGGTAGAATGCCGTACACTTTGGTAGATATTGATAAAGCCAAATTTGAGGTAGTCCTATTTTTAAAGCGGTCAATCGTATTCAATTCTACTTCATTTTCTTCATTAATGGATGCTTCTTGAAATCTATTTACAAAGTCAGAACTGATATTAATATTTGGGTTTATTGCAACATATTTAAAAGCAGTAAATGGAGCATTAATGCTAAATTTATTTTTTAACATCATATCACTTTGGTTAAAAGCAATAGCATTTCCATCATCATCCTGCTCCCATTGAAAGCTGCTCACTCCTTCTTCGTCAATCAACTCTTGAGAGCGATAATAGTTTTTAGAATTATTTAAAATTCTTGAATTAAAATCCCATTGAATATTATTCAAAAAAGATTCGTTTGAATTGCGAAATAAGTTTCTTCTTCCAACTCGAAAATTTAATGAAGGAAGCGTGCTTGTGTTCTCTGTAATTGAAGAAGAAAGACTAGTGGGATTTTGATAAAAAGAAGATGAGCTATTAACCTTATTTTTGGACATTAAGTCTTGTTTGTTGGACACATTGACGCTCATAGAGATATTTTTATCTTTCCATCTTTTTGAGTATGTAGCATTAGAAATTGCTTGCTGATTTAATCTTTTGATTGGATCAATGCTTGTCTCACGATTGTATTCACCATTACTGTAATAGCTTACATTCGATCTTAGTGTTTGGTCGTTACGAAGAATTTGATTGTGATTCCAATTTACAGAAAAATCTGTCTTGTTATTTTCATTTAGTTTTGCAATATCCTGTTCTGAGGAGCTCAAATGTTTACGAATTTCAAAGTTGAATCCACCGCTAAATTTGTAACGATTTTTGTATTGATTTTTTGATTTAAGAATTAAGCCCTGTCTATCAGCAAAAATAATTGAATTTTCAGAACCAAAATAATCATTTGGAGCAAAATAATATCCAAGCCCATCTAAGTAGTTTCCTCGATTATCTGATGACCCGAAAGATGGCATGATCCAACCGGATCTTCTTTCTTTATTGGAATGAGGAAAGATAGCTTTAGGTATACCAAAAATTGGTACACCTCCGACAACAATGTTTAATGGCTTTAATATAATTTTATCTCCATAAATAATTTTTGCCTGTTTACTTCCAATATAAAATTTTGATGGATCGCAGGACGTGAAAATGCAATCATCAATGTAAAAAGTGCTATCGGAAACAGTAGTAATTTGTGTGCCGATATAAGTATTATTTTGTACTTTAGTTTTACCAGCAATTACTTTCCCTTTTCTATTTTTAATATTATAAACCATAGATTTTCCTGAAACTGGTTCGCGACCATTTTCAATTAAAGTAGGTTCTAAATCTTCATCTTCATTAAAAGCATTAGTGCTAAATGCTTCTAAAATGTTGCTTTTCCAGTCAAGATTTATTTGAGCAGCTGTTAAATTCATTCCAACTTGAACGATGTTAGCATTCCCATACATTTTTGAGGATCTTGAATTAGTATCAAATTCTACTCTATGTCCACTATAATCTACTTTTTCCTGCCCTAATGAATTTGAAGAAGAAGGGATAAATTTACCTATTACACCTCCATTAGATACTAATTCGGTAGCATTATTATTCTTTAATTGTAAGACAATTTCATCACCCGAAATTTCATTTGTACCTTGATAAAGTGAATCTTCATATAGGTGTATAAAGCTTGAAGCCATTCCTTTAAGCTCAATTTCATCAACTTGATTATCTTTCATACTTATACTAATAATATTACCAGTCAGTATATCTTGATTTTCAATTGATTGATTTTGGTTATTATTATCTTTTTCATACCCAAAGTTTTTAGAAAAAATGGAACCATTTTCTAAAACTTCTAATGATATAATTTCACTTTTGTCAAAAATAATTTCAATTAAATCACCCTCAATTTTTTGGTTTTTATCCTCAACAGTTGAATTACTTAAGAGTGTAATTTTTTCATTTTTATTATCCAACCTTCCTTTGGTAGAAGTAATTATTTGATTGCCGTTATTTATACTGACTCGTCCGAGTAGTTCTATTTTATCTTTTTCAGTATCGAAGAATAAAGAATCGCAAAATATTGTTTTATTTCCATCTTCAATTTTCACATTATCATAAAGTTTTACTATATCATTACTGCTTGATTGTGTAGCTCTGTCACCAAAGAGTATTTGATTCCCTTTTTTGAAAATAATGTTACCACTCAATGAAGTAAGGGTTTCATTATTAGTTTGAATGGATGATAAAGAATCAGCTTGTTTCAGCTCAATTTTATCTTGAGCTAAAATAATATTTAACATAAAGAATAAAACACATACTTTTTTAATCACATTATTATTAACGTTTTTTGTTGATTTATGTTTCATCTTTGTAAAGTAGAAATGTAATGTATAAATTGATATAATGTTAGAAAATCTGTTAAATAGCATTTCGGATAATCCTGCTTATCTTGCTGTAGCAATAGTTTTAATTACTATGATAACCTTTAGTGTAATTAAAAAACTATTTAAAATTGTTACACTTGGGATAACCTTATTTATTTTGTATTGTGCTTATTTGCTTTTCACAAATCAACCTTTGCCCAACATGGATGAAATCAAGACACAGCTTGAGAATAGTGAAGAAAAAATAGGTGATGTAATAGAGGATTCTGTGTTAGATCCACTCAAAGAAAAAACTGAGACAATAAAAAATAATTTAGACGCATTAAAGTAATAAAGGGGAGAATACAATATGTTTAAAGACAACTTATTAAAAAACAAAACTATTGTTGTTACCGGAGGTGGTTCTGGTTTAGGCAAAAGTATGGCAAGAAGATTTGGTGAGCTTGGAGCCAATTTAGTCATTAGCGGAAGAAGAAAAGAAGTACTTGAAGAAGCAGCTCACGAGTTTTCAGAAAAAAATATCGATGTGTTAACTTGCCCTGGGGATGTTCGAAAAATCGAAGATGTTGAAACTATGTCTAAACAGGCATTAGATAAATTTGGAACAGTTGATGCGCTGTTGAATAATGCTGCTGGTAATTTTATTTCTCCAACTGAGATGCTTAGTCAAAATGCTTTTAAAGCTGTAATTGACATTGTGCTTATGGGCACATGGAATTGTACAAGTGTGCTCGGGAAAGAAATGATCAAAAATAAAAAAGGTAATATTCTAAGTATTGTAACCACATATGCTTGGACTGGCTCACCATTTGTGGTACCGTCTGCAGCTGCAAAAGCTGGTGTATTGGCAATGACAAGATCATTAGCTGTAGAGTGGGGTAAATATAATATTCGATTTAATGCAATAGCACCGGGACCTTTTCCTACAAAAGGAGCGTGGTCAAGATTAATGCCTCCAGGATTTGATGATTTTGAAGATGATATGAAGAATAAAATTCCCATGAAACGTTTTGGGGAAAGACATGAATTAGAAAATCTAGCATCTTATTTAATGAGCGATGGTTCTGCATACATTAACGGAGAAGTTGTTACTATTGATGGCGGAGAATGGATAGCAGGAGCAGGAGAATTTTCCGATTTAACTAAATTGCCTGAATCAATGTGGAAAGCAATGGCAGAAAGTAGAAAGAAAAAATAAATGCTCGATTTAAACAACAAAACCGCAATAGTTTCTGGTGGATCAAAAGGAATAGGTAAAGCTATTGCTACGAAACTTGCACAAGCGGGTGCGAATGTTGTGATTTGCAGCAGAAAAAAAGAAAATCTTGATTCTGCGGCTGATCAAGCATTATCAAATGGACTCACTCTGATTCCTATTGAATGCAATACAAGTAATAAAGAATCCATTCAATCCGTTGTAGATCATACATTAGAAAAATTTAATGGAGTCGACATTTTAGTAAATAACGCGGCGGCAAATCCCTACTATGGACCGATTTTAAATTCTGAAGATTCTCATTGGGATAAAATTTTTGATGTTAATGTTAAAGGCTATTTTAATTTTGCAAAAGCATGTAGTAAGACGATGATTGCTAATAATTCTGGTAAAATTATTAATGTAGCTTCCATAGCAGCTAAAACACCCCTCGAAGGTCTAGGGGTTTATAACATAAGTAAGGCTGCTGTAGTAATGCTTACAAAAGTCTTAGCTAAAGAGCTTGGTGAACACAATATTAATGTAAATACATTAGCTCCTGGGCTCATTAAAACTGATTTCAGTAAGGCGTTATGGGAGAACGAAGACACACATAACAAAATTGTTAAATCAATTCCACAGGGTAAAATGGGATCGCCAGATGATATATCGGGAATGGCGCTTTATCTTGCATCTGAAGCATCGGATTTTGTGACAGGGTCAATTTTTACGGTTGATGGTGGGATAACAACCTAAGTCAATCTAAGATCCAATTTGAAAACAATTGAATATTAGCAAAAGTTTTTGAACCGGTGGCTTGAAGTCTTTCTAAATTGTTATGGCCATTGGAAAGAAGTGCACAATCAATGCTAAGTGCTGTTGAAACAGTAAAGTCTAGCATGCTGTCACCAACAATAATTGTTTGTTCAAGCGGTATATCAGTATTATTTAATAATTCCTTTCCTTCAAATTCTTTTCCATAGCCTGATGGTGTATTGCTTATGCCAACAACATTATCAAGTAGATGTGTAATGCCAAAAAAATCTACTTGCTCTTCAAGTCGTCTTTGAACTGTTGCAGATAATATGCTTTGTGTGACTCCCAATTTCTGGAAACGTGCAATGGTATCTTGAGCATAAGGTTGTAAAGCTAGTTTTTTAAAGTTTTGTTCAAAGCCTAGATGGAATTCGTCATTTGCAATTGTAAAATCTTCTTTTGAAAAATCAAATCCAATAGACTCGTAGAAAGTTTTAATTGGGAAAAGAAATTTCTTTCTATATTTTTCTTCAGTCATTTCGGGAAGCTTTCTTTTTTCTAAAGATACATTAAGTAGATCAACGCATAAGGTTAAATCATTAAGTAAAGTTCCATTCCAATCCCAAATTATGTGCTTATATTTCACGGATATGAAAGTAGACAAAATAATTGCATTAATAAAGGAAAGAGTTGGCAGTAATTCTGAATTACCTGGATGGAAAAGTCATAAAAAAATGGCTGTAATTCCAATAAATAGTATTACAGAAAAAGCATTCATTCCTCCAAAAGATGCTAAGCAGGCTAGCGTAAGCATCATTTTATTTGAAGAAAATAATCAATTATTTTTTTTGCTAACAAAAAGAACTGATAATGTTGAGCATCATAAAGGCCAAGTATCTTTACCTGGGGGAGCTATTGATAAAAATGAAACTGCACAAAATGCTTCACTTAGAGAGACAAAAGAAGAAATTGGGATTGATTCTTCAAGCTTAAAAAGCCTTGGTCAACTTTCTAGCCTTTATACACCAGTATCGTATTTTAATATCCATGTTTTTTTATGGTATTCAGATACTCAGCCTCAAATTAAAATTAATGATAGCGAAGTTGATCAGGTTTATAAGATTAGTTTAGATGAATTAATTGATAATAATTTAGTATTAAACACTCCAATCAATAAGTCAGGTTTTAGAATCAATGTTCCCGCCTATCATTTCAATGAATGTATTTGTTGGGGGGCAACTGCAATGATAATTACAGAGCTTAAAGATATCGTTAATGAATCTTAATTATGTCGTGTTAGGATTAGATGCTCTTTTCCAAAGAAATGATACAAGAGTTAAAGTAAGAAGCCAACTGACCAGCTCTGTAGAAGTTGGGTTGCCATTGTATCCGAAAAAGCCTTTGAATAACTGTCCTATTGCACCTTTATCGCTCAATAATGGTTTTGGAGTTCCATTATTATCAATATTAAATCCAAAAACGGGACCTTTATCATTGACATCCCATATTTCCATTTGCTTCATCTCATCTTTGGTATAAAATGCTTCTTCAAATTCATGAACGCCATATGCAACTAATCCAGCACACACAAAAATGAGTAATATAGATGTCACATTAAAGAACTGTTTTAAAGGAACTCTTTTACCTTGTACAAAGATTGCATAACCTATCATTAGCGCAACAATAGATCCTAAAACTGAGCCGCCGATAGAAAGACCATTTGATTGGATTACAATAGCATACATGAAAAGTACTACTTCAACACCTTCTCTGAAAATTGCAAAAAATGTTAATGCAAAAAGACCTAAAGAAACATTCTTATCTTTTTCAATTATATCTGTAGCTTCTTTTTCTAAACTTGCAGCAACATTTTTATTTCTACCCATCCAAATAATCATTGTTGAAAGCAAAAAGGCAGCAATTAACATGGTTGTCCCTTCAAAAAGAGCAGCCTGCTTTCCTTCAAAGCCTCCATACGCAATTTGAAATATAACAGCAAAAATTCCAGTAGCAACAAATGATGCAATAACACCATTAATTATACTTTTCTTTAAGTGTTCTCTACCTGTTTTAACGATAAAAGTATACAGTATTCCTACAACAAGCACTCCTTCAAGCACTTCTCTAAACATAATTAAAAATTCACTCATATTTTCCCCTTTTGAGATATAATCTCAATATTAGAATAGTAATATATGCAGATTTATCAATTCATCCAAGCGTGTTAATGCTATATAAAGGAACTACTCTACGATCATATAACCACGCATAGAACCTGCATGGGCAATATATGTACAGACATACAAATATCTACCTGGTTTTTTAGGCGCGTCAAATTCAATAGTAGTTTCTTCTTGCTTATCTATTAATATAGATTTCGCAAGAATTCTATTGTCGTCCGGAGCATCACCACCAAAGTAGCTTTCAGCTAGCTTGATGATTTCTGGAGCAGCAGATTCATCTTTGAAAATGACAATATTGTGCTGCATTTCACCCATAAACTCTAAAGGAGTATTATTTTTTAAAACAATTTTAACCTTCGAACCTGCTTTAACTGTGAATTCTTCAACATCATATTTCATTTCAGAACCTAAAGATCCAATATTTACAACTTGTGCTTCTTGTGGAGCTCCACCGCCACATGCTATAAATACGAATATTGAAAGTGTTAACAATAACTTGTTATACATTTTTTCCCCTCTTTCATTTTAATTTTGGAATTAGTGAATTACTATTTTCCATATATTTTTTGTAATCTGGCCTACTTTGCATCATTGCTTGATCCATTATAGGGCCCGTAATATAATAAAAAATTGACCCCATAATCAATGGACTTAAAAATGAACCTGCAATAAATAAAAGATTTTCACTAGAAATGCTAAAAGTAAAAATGCTTATCCAAACAACAAGATCGCCAAAATAATTAGGATGTCTTGAATACTTCCATAATCCGCTTTTGCAAATTTTACCTTTATTTTTGGGATCTTTTCTAAATGCTTTTAATTGCAAATCACTAATTGACTCCCAAGCTAGACCAATAAAAAATATTGTTGATGCAAACATGGTCTCAATGAATGATAAAGATTTTTCATTTAGATACCCAAAGTAAATTGATACGCCCACTAAGGTGCATAAACCTCCTTGAAGTAAAAAAACTCTTATGAAACTATGCCACCAATAGTTTTTACCGCTTTCTTTTCTCCATTCAACATATCGAAAATCTTCGCCATGACCAATGTTTCTAAATCCAATATGTGACGCCAGTCTTATTGCCCATAGTGATACTAGAAATAGAATAAACAACGATCTTTCAGAGTAGACTTGGTCCATTGATACAAGTAGCGAGGACCCAAGAACTATAAACGCAGGCCCCCAAAAAATATCAACAATACTTGCATCTTTAACAATTAAACTCACAATCCATAAAACACTCATAAATGCAATTACTGATCCAAAGCCAGTTATTAAATGATGATTAGCAAGGATTTGATTATTTGGTGTAGAAATGTATGACAAGATCACAATGAGAGAAATTGTAATACAGTTCATAATAACGATTCTTTTCATTTTAGTACCTCAGAATTTCTATGTTGTTGCCAGATCTATCTTTTATATATACTGATACAGATCCATCTCGATGAGTTACGGGGTTACCATAATCTTCTACATTATCTTTTAGTATGGCAAAGTGGAATGGATGTTGTTCAGGTAGAACTAAAGCTAATTTAACGTTATCAAATTCAAGCATTGCCCAAGAACTATCTTGATATAAAATATCACATTTAAAATTTTCAGTATACCACTCAACTGATTTATTTATATCATCAGTACAAATGGCTACGTGATCTAAAATATCTTTTTTCATTTTTACCCTTTTAATTGAATTATTAAAATTTTGATAGTGAAAATTAATAAAACAATACGTATTTTGATAACACAATGAATGATAAAATCCCAATTTTCCCACTTCCTTTAGTTTTGCTTCCAGGCGAAAAACTTCCGCTGCATATATTTGAAGCAAAGTACAAAAAGATGGTTGAATATTGCTTAAAGCATAATCAAAAATTTGGTATTGTTAATTCTAGAAATAACGATACACTATCTATTGGGTGTACAGCTGAAATTACTCAAATCACTGCGGCTGAAGGAGATACAGGAGAGTATGACATTCTTGTAACTGGAGTTGAACGATTTATTGTTAAGAGCTACAACTATTCGAAAGACTATAAACAAGCTTACGTGAAAACTTGGCAGGATATTGATGACTCAATTGATGAAACTTTACTCCAAGAAACCAACGTATTCTTATATGAAGTACTGATGAAATTAGGAGCCTCTGCAAAAATTGCTCAGATAAGCATGCCTAAAGCTGCATTTGAAATTGCTTCCATGCTTGATATTGACAAGCGTGCAAAAAAAATGTTGTTAAAAAGTCAATCAGAAAAGGATAGACTTATCATTCTTAAAAGAATCTTAAAGAAAGCCATTGTCAAAATTGATTATGATGATCCTGCAAAAGTTGGATATCATAATTACTCACAGTTTGAAGCTTAGGCGCTTTTCTTTTTATTCCCTGATATCAAATTGATAAAATCATCAATAATCACATATGATACTGGGACTAATAGTAGAATGACAAACGTTGCAAATAAAATTCCAATTCCTAATGAAATTGCCATTGGCTTTAAGAAAAGTACTTGAGTTGATTGATTAAAGAGTAGAGGAGCAATTCCTAGAAAAGTTGTAAGCGAGGTTAATATTACTGGCCTAAATCTTGATCTAACTGCATCTGTTACAGCCTTTAATGTACTATCGCCTTTTTCTTTAGCTCTATTAACGAAAACTACTAGTAACAAGCTGTCATTTACCACAACTCCAGAAAGAGCTACAACTCCTAATAATGATAAAACAGACATTGGTTGAAAGAGCATTAGGTGTCCTAAAATAGCACCAACCATTCCAAATGGAATAGCTGATAGAATAATCAATGGTTTAAAATAGGATTTAAGCGGAATTGCTAATAAAACAAAAATAGTAAAAATTGCTATACCAAATTTTACAAATATATCTTGAAGTTGTTCTGCCTGCTCTGCGGGTTCTCCTGCAAGTGCAAACGATACACCAGGTTCCTTGTCTAAAATATTTTTTAAGCTATTTATTGGGTTACCTTCTGGACCAATTATAGTAGACAAAATCATTGAGGATGTATTTTTACTAATATCTACATCTGAGGTTATTTCAACAACTCGTTTACCATCAATTCTCTTAATTGCAGATTTTCCTGGGATTTCCTTTACTTTTGCCACAGCGTACAACGGAATTTTAATACCAGTATTAGTTCTGATTCTTAAATTTTCAAGCGTTCTAGCGTTATCCCTCTCAATTTTTGTTAGCTTTAACATAACTTTTATATCATCATCTTGGCGTTGAATCCTTTGAACTTCTTCTCCGTAGAACGCTTGTCTAACTTGTTTTGCAATAATGGCTGTAGTTAAACCATATGCTTCAGCTGCTGGTAGAAGTTCAATTTGAAGTTCACTTTTACCAATTTTATCGGAATCATTTAGATCATATATTCCAGCATAATTACTAAGAAGTAATCTAGTATTTTTAATTACTCGATTTAAATCATCAAAATTATTCCCTGAAAATTCAAAATGAATCGGTTTACCAGCACTAAAGATATTTGCGCTAAAATTCAATCTTTCAACACCAGGAATAATCCCAACTCTTTCTCTTAAAATATTAATAATATCATAGGCACCAGTTAATCCCCATCTACTATCTGCAGGTGTCAATATGACTACGACTTCGCCAAGATGAGGGGTTGAACTAGCTTTGAGCACTGGACCAGTTGGACTACTCTCTGCCTCTTGGGCACTAAAATATTGATCACCAACAGTTGTCATAACATGGGATATTATTTTTCTATTATTTTCTGTATTTAATTCATTTTTTAGTTTTAAAGCTTCCATCTCAACCATTTTTGTTACTTTTTCTGTCGTATCAATTGGTGTTCCTTCTGGTAGGTCAATAACAATTGCAACTTCTTCAGCTTCTAATACTGGGAAAAACTGCCACTTTACCCATCCACCAGCAAGTAATGAAAATGAAATAAATAATACACCTACAAAAATTGAAACAGTTTGATAGCGATTTTTAATAGATTTTTTAACTAAGGGAAGCCAATTATCATCTACAAAAGTATATAATTTTTTTGAAAAATAATTTCTTGCTGATCTTAAAATATTTCCAAATTTTACAAAACGATATTGAAACCATTCACCAGCATGATTTAAATGTGCAGGTAGAATTGTAGTTGATTCTATAAGTGAAAAAACTAAAATAGGAATAGCTGTTAAAGGAAATGTTCTCCATATTGGTCCAGTATCACCTGCTAAATCAAGCATAGGAGCAAAAACAACTATTGTTGTCAAAATTCCAAAGAAAACTGGAAGCATAACTTCCATAGTACCATTTACAGTTGAGGTAAAGTTATCTTCTTTAAGCTTAATTCTTCTACGAAATACATTTTCTCCAACAATAATAGCATCATCAACTACAATTCCAAGTACAACGATAAACATAAAAGTTGATAAAACATTTATTGTAACTCCTAATAGTGGTAGTAATAATAATGCTCCTCCAAAAGATATGGGAATACCCATGGCAACCCAAAAAGCGACTGAAGGTCTTAAAAACATAGTTAAAAGAATTAGTACTAAACACATTCCAATTGCAAAATTTTTGTATAGAATATTTATTCTATCCTCAAGAAATCTTGCTTGATCATACCAATAGTCAATTTGAATATTTTCAGGCATATCATTTTTTTTATTTTTTACAAAATTCCTTAGCTGATCAGAGGCATCCAAAACATCTTGGTCACCAACTAGATTTACGCTTATAAACATTGCTTTAGTACCATTCCATTTGAAGAATTTATCAACATCTTCAAAAGTATCTTTAATGACTGCAACATCTTTCAAGAGCAGAGTACTACCATTTGCATTTGTTCTAATTACAATATTTTCAAATTCATCTCCCTTGTAAGACTGGCCAACTGTTCTTATAAGTAGGTCGCCTTTAGTACTTGATATAACACCACCAGGTAAATCGATTGAGCCCATATTGATAGCAAATGCAATCTCATCAAAAGTTAGATTATATTTTTCTAAACTATTTTCAGAAATTTCTATAGATATTTCTCTATTTCTATTACCATAAATTTCAGTAAATGATACTTCACTGAGATTTTTAATTTCTTCGTTGATACTTTTAGTAACACTCAAAAGAGTATTTTCATCTACATCCCCATGAATTACTACATCAAGAACTTTTTCAACAATCTCAAGTTTTTTGACAATTGGTTCTTCACTGTTTTCAGGGAAAGTGGTAATACCATCAACAATAGTTTTGATTTCTTCAAACGTGTTGTCGAAATCAGCACTAGCGAATATTCTAATTCCTACATATCCACCACCTTCTAAAGAATTTGAATTGATTTTTTTTATTCCTGCAACACCTTCTAGTCGATCCTCAATCTTTGAGGAAATTGAAGCTTCAACCTCAGATGCAGAAGCTCCAGGGTATGGTACTATAATTGTTACAGCTTTTGGATCTGGTACTGGAAAGAATTCAGCTTTTATTGAAGGATATGATACAAAAAACCCACCTACTATTAAAAAAAACATAAAAAGATTTGCAGGAACACTATTATTAACAAACCAAGTAACTATACTACGCATTATTTATAAACTGGGTTAACTTTTATTCCGTTCGAAGCTGTCGAGAGTTTTGAAGTAACAATCCTTTCTCCAGCTTTTAATCCATCTTTAATAATCACAAATTCACTATATTTTTTTAAAACGGTTAATTTTCTTAACTCTAGCTGATTATCTTTATCGACAATATATACTTCATTGTCTTTTGAAATAGAATTAATTGGAATTTCAAAAATATTTTTTAATGTAATGCCATCAATTTTTGCTTCAACAAAAAGACCAATAGGAAGATTAGGTTTATCTGTTTCAATAAAGTCATTTTTAAAGACCGCTATCAGATTAATCATTCTTGTTATAGGATCTATAACCCCGTCAACTCTTTCAAGTTTGCCTTCCCAAGATTGAGTTTTTCCTTTGTAAAAACTTTCAATTACTACCGATGCTTGTTCACTTGGATTAAGTTTTCTTCCATCCATTGGAATACTTAAAAATTGTAAATCATTATCTTTCACAGCTAATGTAATTTCAATTTCACTTGATGTATACATAGCTCCAACTGGTTGACCAGGAATAATTGTTGTACCTAAATCAATATTTACACTTTGAATTCTACCAGCATAGGGCGCTACAATTTCTGTTTTGTTTAATTTGTTTTTAGCTGAATTTACCTGAGCTTTAGCAACTTCTAATAATGCTTCAGTCTGCTTTAGCTGTGGTTTTTTAAGTGTCAAATCACTAGCAATACCATCACCTATTTTTTCCCATGCTTCTTTGGCAACTTCTGCTTCTGCTAGTTGCAATGAATGCTGCACTTCAGCATTTGCCAATTGTAATAAAGCATTTTTGTACTGTAGTTGTAAGTCTGTATCATCAATTTTTGCCAAAATTTCTCCTTCGATAACTGATGAACCTTCAGAAAACTTTTTTGAACGATAAATAACTTCACCACCAACTTCTGCAGTCAATACTGTCTGGGTGAGAGGCTTGGTTGTACCGTTAGAACTTATTTGAATTTGAAAATCTTTAGGGGTTAGAATTTCAACAATAACGTCCGGCGCTGGCGCTTCTTCTACCGGATCAGGTTGTACCTGACCTAGCAGCCACAATAAATATGATATAGCAAGTGCGCCTAGTAAAATAAATAATGGTTTTAATTTTTTAATCATTTGTTTTAAATCCTCCGCCAAGAGCTAAAATTAAATTTATTCTCTGTTCTATGCGAACCTTTTCTAATCGAGCTTTTAAATCTAGATTGTCATAAAGTGCATTATTCGCATTAATAGCATCCTCGAAGGTTGAAGATCCTTTAATAAATCCTTCAAAGGTTGTATTATAGATACTTTCTGACAAAATAATATTTTGATTAATTATTTCTAAAGCTTGATTTGATGTCAAATCAGATTCAAAACTACTTTCTACTTCCTTATATGCATTTAGCAAAGTATTTACAAAATCTAGCATTGCAATTTCTCTATTAGTCTTAGCAAGTTTTTTATTTGTAATTAGTTTTCCTGCATTAAATACCGGAACAAAAACGTTTAATCCTTTATTCCATACTGAAAAGTCTTCATTAGTTAAATCTTCTAAATCATTTGATGAGCTTCCATAACTTCCAGTAAGACTAAATGTTGGGAATAAAGTAAGAAGAGCTTGCCTATCTAAAGCTTTATTAGCGAGTAAATTATATTGTTGAGCAATTAAATCTGGCCTTCTTTTGACAATATCTGCTGGCAGAGTACTTGGAATGCTTGGTAATTTTTTAGGAAAGTTATTGTTAACTAAAAATTCTGTTGAAGGGTAGTCTTTTACAAGCAACTTTGCTTCCCTTTTAAGAGAATTAACAATCAAAAGTTTATTATTATAATCAGATTTTGTTGCATTAAATATTATTTCTGATTGTTGGTAAGCTTGTATGGAGATACTCCCTTTATTGTAGCGTAGAGAATAAAGTTCAAAAATAGTTTCTGCATTTTTAAGTTTTTTTGATGCATTATTTAAAACTTGTTCTGCTTCAATTATTGAAAAATAAAGTTTAGATGCCTCAGCAGTCAGCGAAAGCTTCAGAAAATCTTCATAATACTTTGCAGATAGATATTGTTGTTTAGTAGCAATTCTTCCTTGTCGAAGCTTGCCCCATAAATCAATTTCCCATTGTGTTCCAAGTGATAGATTATAATTTTCTTGAGTGAATACGGTTACCTCATCTGATGATTGACCAAATAAAGTTGAAAAGAATGGAGGAAATCCTGCAGTGTTCTGCTCAGATTCAACGGCACTGCTATTTAATGAAATTGATGGGAATAAACTACCAGTCGCTATTACTGATGCTTGTTTGGCTTTTCTCGTATTTAGCATAGCTTTTTCAAGATTTATATTTTCATCCATAAATTCAATCAAATAAGAATTTAGACTATCATCGTTAAAAATTTTCCACCACTCTCGATCAAAATCTAAATTTTGTGAAATGCTTACTTCCCACTGCTCAGGAACATCAAAATCCAAAACTTGATTAGGTTCAATAGGTTTTTGTGATGCACAGCCAAAAAATATTAAAGAGATTAAAAAAATAATCTTTTTCATCTTATTTGCTCATTAAATATTCAGAAATTTTGAATAAAGATAATAAACTTATTGACCACGATATGCTAATAAATCCATAGGATAAATAAGTATTTGTGACTACAGCTGCGCCAATACCTTCTCCAGCAATATATGCTAATGGCGCAAGCAATCCATAGAAGCAAATTAATGGATATCTACCAATCAAAAATTTCATCGCATGATTTATCTGAGCTGTAAAACCTGCCCACATACAAACTATCCAAAGAGGTGCTAGATTTGGCGCAAAATCTAATGTACCGTTGTATTTAACAAAACCAAGAATAGAAAAACTAGAGTCAACTATTAAACCAAAGATAATAGAAATAACAATCAGTTGTATTTCTTCTTTTAAATGATCTGTGACAATTAGAAAATGAAGTAATAAGAAAATAAAAGTTGGTATTAAAGCAATAATTGGATCTCCTTTAGCCCCACTGTAGACACAGGAAAACCATACAATCGTAAAACCGACATAATTTATCATTATGTTTGACTTAGAAAGTATGTAATTAATCATTACTTAAATTTATCTTTAATTGTTTGAAATCTGAAATCAAAGATTTGATTTAGCTGGGGTTTTATCAAAACTGGATGAACAATTTTTCGAAATGCTTGAATTGGCAGAGCATAAGTTATTTCATCTATAATTAAAATACCTCCGTCAACCTCTTTAAAAGTATGTTTATGATGCCAGTAACTGTAAGGACCTTTGAGCTGCTCATCAACAAAATATTCATTTTCTTTATAGCTAGTAATCATAGTTCTCCAGCGAACTGGTACACCTAAAATTTTTACGGTATAGTCAATTACAGCCCCTTCCTTCATTTCAATAGGCGTTGGAGTTATAATGTTAAAACCCATTGATGATGGAGTTATTTTCTCAAGATTTTCAGGTCTTGAAAAAAATTCAAATACAGTATCCATATCGCTTGGTACAAATTGTTCTTTATAGAATGTATAGACTTTTGGTTGTCTCAAAAAAGAACCAATAAAGACCACAAGAAGTATAGTCACAATTATAATTGCTATATTTTTTTTACTAAGTTTCATAATAAAGAAGTGGCTCTGGACGGAATTGAACCGCCGACACAAGGATTTTCAGTCCTCTGCTCTACCAACTGAGCTACAGAGCCAACAAAAATGCCTGAAAAGGTAAGCAATATTAGTTATTTAATAAACACATAAATATTTCTTAGTTTAAGAAATGAAAAATATTGTTATTGCTACTTCAAATAAACACAAAGTATCAGAAATTTCTGCAAAGATTCAACCATTTTTTGATGAGATATTATCTTTAGCTGATTTTCCTGAAATTGGAGAAATAGTTGAAGATGGAAACACTATTGAAGAAAATTCGTTTATAAAATCAAGGGCTTCCTTTGATCATACAAAAATTGCTTCTGTTGCAGATGATACAATTTTAGAAGTTGATGCATTGAACGGAGCACCAGGACTTTATACAGCTCGTTATGCTGGAAAAAATGCTACATATGAAGAAAATATGATAAAACTTTTAAAAAAATTAGATGGTATAGAAGATAAATTTCGAACAGCAAGATTTCGTACTATTATCTCATTTGTTGATGGAATAAATGATTTTCATGTCGAAGGAACTATTGAAGGCAAAATTTTACAATCTAGATTAGGTAGTAATGGGTTTGGATACGATCCTGTATTTTGTTCGACTGAATTCAATTTGTCTTTAGCTCAGATGAGTTCAGAACAAAAAAATCAGATAAGTCATAGAGGAATAGCAATCTCTAAATTTGTATCAAGAATTAAAAAAATAATTTAAATGAAAAATATTTTATTGTTAATAGTATTTATTAGCCAAATTTTTGGGCAAAATATTATCCAAGATTTTGGATTTGACCCTTTTAAAAGTAAATCAAAAACAAATTATTCCTTAAATGATATTTCAAATTATCCGATTGGTATTTTTTCAATTAATAAAAAATATTTAGAGTACAATGTTTCTTTTGAAACATCATTTGATAAAATAGTTATTTCGGAAAAAATATTAAATAGTCCTAGTTCAGCACCTTATGTTTCTACATTTGATGAATATATCAATTCATTATATTTATCAAACCAATCATTCAATTTTTCTCAACCTTTCATTCTTTCAGCGTCTGATACAACTATAAGCAAAAGAACAGACAGGTACATGCAAATTGCTGATATTGACCTAGGTGCATTGGGGAGAGCTTCTTTGAGAGTGCAAGGTAATATTAACTTATCTGGAAAGCTAGTGAATCAAGATCAAGAGCTTGTTAGGTCTTCTTACAGGGAGCAAGAAAAAACAAATTTCAAATTTGATCAAAAACAGCAACTAAATGTGCAAGGGAAGATTGGTGAAAGAATTACTGTATCTCTAGATCAAAACTCTGAACGTGATTTTGATTGGGAAAATACGATTAGAGTTGATTATCAGGGAGAAGATGACGATATACTTCAAAAACTAGAAATGGGTAATATTTCATTGAATTTGCCATCTACGGAATTTGTGACTTTTTCAGGCCAAAATAAGGGTCTTTTTGGAGTAAAAGCCCTATCAAAGCTTGGACCTGTTAATATTACCAGTATTGCATCCTTAGAAAAAACCAAAAAACAATCCCAAAAATATAAAGGTACATCGGAATTAAAGTTGAATCAGATTCAAGACTACGATTACAGAAAAAATTTATATTTCTTCATTCATGAATGGTTTAGAAATGGTTCAAGCGATACAATTGAAGATACTGGATTTACTTTATCAATTCCTTCATATTACCCTCTAGTAAATGGCTTACATCCTATTGGAAATGTTGTAATCAGGAATTTTGAATTATACAAGATAGATGCATCAAATAATCCTCAAGCAGACCCAGGGACAGCCTATATTGATCCTAATGATTTATCTTTATATCCAGACAAGAGTAAAGAGGGAGCATTTATTAGACTTGAAAGAGGATCTGATTATAGTATTAATGAAGACTTGGGATTCATTCGAATGAGAAATTCATTACAAAATGAAATTATTGCTGCTCATTTTCAGTTAGTTGATCGTTCAACCGGACAGTTAATTATCCAAATTGGTGAAGGAGTATCTGAACAAAATTCAAATTTAGTTCTAAAAATGATTAAGGCTCAATCTTCTCATCCCAATCATCCTGCTTGGGACTTAATGTTTAAGAATGTTTACTCAATGGGATCAACAAACATAGATTCGCAAAGTTTGGAAGTCAGTATTATTGATAATTTTTCAACTCCTATTAGCGATAGAGCTGATAATGGAAATACATTTTTAAATCTTTTTGGTTTAGATAATTTTAATCAATCAGGAGCATCTACACCAGATGAAGTAATTGATTTTAATAACCCTAATATTGTAAATCTCCAAACAGGAGAAATTCATTTACCAGCTCTTTTACCTTTTGTATCAAACGACGATATTGTTGGCGGTAATGAGAACTCTGATTTATTTGAATTTTTGCAAGAAGGAAAAATGTATACATCTTCTAACAGAACAGAGTACACAGGAGATTCACGTTTTACGCTTAATGTTAATTATACTAATCCAACTTCAACTATCAACTTAGGATTTACTTTAGTTGAAGGCAGTGAAGAGATTTTTTCAGATGGTGAAAAACTTGAACGCGGGAAAGATTACCAAATTGATTATTTCTCAGGTGTCATTATGCTAACAGGAGATATTAATCCTAATAGTGATTTAGAAATTTCGTATGATAAGCACGATTTAGTGACTTTTGATAGAAAAATAATGGTTGGTTCAAGAGCACAAATTGACTTTGATGACAATTCCTTTTTGGGAATGACTGCTCTTTATTATGACCAAGATATTGTAAATAAGAAAGTGGAAGTTGGATATGAACCTATTCAAAATTTTATATGGGACATTAATGGGAGATACGAAACCGACTTAGATAATTTATCTGCAAGAATTAATCAATTTAATTTTTTAAATGCTGAAAAAATCTCAAGTTTTTCTATTGAAGGAGAGGTAGCGCAGGTATTACCTAATCCTAACTCTATTTCAAATTCAAGAACCGGTGATGGTAATGGCGTTGCATTCATAGATGATTTTGAGGGGTCTAAAAGAGTAACAAACCCTTCAATATTGAGAAGATTTTGGAACATATCATCTGCTCCTATCGATCTTCAAAATAATCAAGAGTATGATCAGAGAAATAGGTTAAAAATGTATTGGTATAATCCTTACTCCCAGGTTTTAACAAATAATATTTGGCCTAATGTTTCAACATCACAAAGAGCTCAAAACCTAACAACAGATGTTTTGGTTCTAAAATATCAACCTCAAGAGTTTCAATCTACAACAGACCCAGATTCTTTATGGGCTGGTATAACAACACCCATGTTCATCGGAGACTATGATCAAACCAGAACTAGGTTTTTTGAGATATGGCTTAAAGGTGAAGAGGGAAACTTAACAATAGATTTAGGAAAAATAAGTGAAGACTATGATGGAAATGGAATTTTAAATACTGAAGACATTCCAGAGGCTGGCCTTGCGCTAGGAAATGGTTTTCTTGAAGACAATGAAGATACAGGTTTAGATGGATGTTTTAATGAATTTGAAAACGGATTTGGGGGTTGTTTAGATGATGGACTTACCTACCAACAATTATTAGACAGCGGAGAAACAGTATTAATAAATAGTTCTTCTGATGTTGATGTAAATGATCCAAATGGAGATAATTGGAGCTATTCAGAAGGAAGTTCTAATTATGAAAAAGTAAATGGTACTGAAGGAAACGGAACTGGAGATAGAATTCAAACTGGTGGTAAATATCCTGATACTGAGGATTTGGATAAATCTGGTTTTCTTGATAGAACAAATGATTACTTTACCAAAACTATCTCATTAAATGACAGTACTTATGTTGCTGGATCTACAGAAGTAAATGGACTCAAGACTGGTTGGAGATTAATTAGAGTTCCATTAAGCGACTTTGAAAGAATTCAAGATATTTCACTCAGTGAAATTAAGTCTGTTAGATTAGTAGTTTCAGGGGTATCAGAGGCATCTCAACTTGAAATAGCAAAAATTGAATTAGTAGGTAATGCTTGGCAAGAATTAGGTACATCTCTTGTAAGTCAAGATATATATACTGCTCAAGATAGTACATTTATTGTTTCTGTAATTAATGATGAAGATAATCCTGAATATGTTCCACCAAAAGGAGTGTTTGGCGAATACGATCAGATAAATCAGATTAGATCGAAAGAACAATCTCTTGTACTTAAGTTTGATAATCTAAGTCCGCAACATAAGGGTGCTGCTAAAAAGATTTTAGCTATGGATCAAAAGAAAGGTCAAAGCTTTCTAATGTACGACAAAATGAAAATGTTTATTTATGGTAATAGTGATTTTGCAACTTCTGAAGAAACAGACCTAAAATTTTTCATACAGTTTGGAAATGGAGATGAGTATTATAAATTAACAAAACCAGTATATGATACTTGGGATGAAGACTTAAAAAGGAATGAAATTAACTTAGATTTAAATTGGTTAACCAGTTTAAAAAATGAAACAAATGAATCAATTAGTTTAATAAATACAAATGATGCATTTACAGATTCAACTGATTATAAAGAATATAGTTTTATTGATGATAGTAATAATATTTACAGAAATGTAGAAATTGTTGGAAATCCTTCTCTGTCAAGATTACAATATTTTATTGTTGGAATAGAAAATGATTCCGATCACCCTATTAGCGGAGAATTGTGGCTAGACGAATTGAGATTGAGTGGAGTAAAAAAAGAAACTGGAACTGCAGTAAGATTAAAATCAAAATTTAATTTATCCGATTTAAGTGAGAGCACCATTTCTTATAGTAGAAAGGATGCAGATTTCCACGTACTCCAAGAAAGAATTGGAACTAATCAAACTGTTGAAAACTTCACATTTACTAATAATTTTAAATTAGGAAGTTTATTCCCAAGCAGTTTAGGAATATCGTTTCCTGTAAATATGAGTTATAATTCAGTAAGCAACTCTCCAAAATACTTTCCTGGGACAGATATAAGAACAAATGGTGCTGCACCTGATTCTGTTATAGTGCAATCTTCTGCAATTAATGTGACGGGAAAGATTTCTAAAAGAGTTAAATCAGAAAATCCATTTATTAAATATTCGATCGACAATTTAAGCGCCGGCTTCAATATTTCTTCACAAAATAGGTCTGATGCAATTATGAAGTCTGTTGATGTTAGCAAGATTAGTACAAATGTTGATTATAATTTAAGATTTCCAAGTGATAATTATATTGAAGCTTTCAAGTGGGCTGAAAGAGTACCACTTATTGGCGAGCAGTTAAGTGAAACTAAATTTTTCTATACTCCTTCAACATTTGGTTCAAGCATTAAAGTAAATAGAAATCTAACTGAAAAATTTTCTAGACAAACTAATGAGCTTGTGGAAGACTTCAGTCTGGGGTTAGAAAGAAGATTTACAGTTAACTATAAGATATTTGATAACACTCAATTGAATTATTCAAAAAATATTCGAAGCGATATGTCAGAGTATCGTGAAGAGGTATTAAATAAATTGAAAGTAGGGTCATTAACAAATTTGAATGAAAGCTTAAATTATTCATTTGGTCCTCAATGGGTGAGTTGGTTTAAACCAAATTTTTCATATAACACAAATTATACATGGAATAAACCTTTAAACAGTGTAATTGATGCAGCTAATTTGAATTTGGTAAAAAATACTGCTATTAATTTATCTATTTCCCCGACAGAAATTATTGAAACTTTCTATACACCTCTTTCCAAGAGACAATCGAAGCCATCTTCAAGAACAAGATCGAGAGGACTTTCTAGCTTTAATTCTGAAGAAGATAAAGATAAAGAAACCCAAAAAGATTCTCCTGAAAAGAAAAATTCATCAGAGATTAATAGTCTCTTTTTAGAAAGAATTTATAATGAATCTAAGAAAATTGAACCTTTAACGCTCACAATCACTAACAATACTAACAGTCTATCAAACGGAATAGATGGAGATGTTCCTTTGGGCTATCGTTTAGGACTTAAAGACAGTCATGGATTATCTTCAGTATCAGAAGTAGGACTTAATACTGGTAATGAGGATATTAAGAAGTCATTTACAGCTAGGTCTGGTATTAGGTTTAACCCACAGACCTCTTTAAGCATTTCATTTAATGAGAGTATTTCATCTAATATTAATGGATACAGTATAGACATTAGATCTATTAGTCGAGATTATATTTCTTTTGGTAATAATCTCTCCAAAGGTTTTCCATTTTTAAATTGGTCTTTTAGAATTGGTGGATTAGAAAAAATAAGCTTTATAAAACCATATGTATCGTCGGTTTCTTTAGAACATGCATTTTCAGGTAAACAGAATTTATCATGGAAATTTAATGAAGATGGAATTACACCAATTAATTTATTTGGTATATCATCTTTTGAAGATGATTTTAATGACAGTCTTCAACTATCTAGAGTAACAAGATCATTCACTCCGTTAATTGGAATTAGCACTTCATTTAAAAACGGTGTGTCTACAAATATAAGAAGTAATGTAACTCACACTTTAGACGAAGTTGCAACTGGACTAACATATATTTCTGATAATAGTATTCTTGCGACAATTACATATAATTTTTCGAAAGGCATTCGATTTGAGCTTCCGTTTACAGACAGGAATATTAATTTGAGAAATAATATGAATATTTCCTTAAACTTTGACTTTTCAAATAAGAAGGAAGAAGGTTCAAAAGATAAAATTAATTTTGTTGAACAAAACTTTTCAAATACAAGAAAGAGTGTACTAAGAATTACATATACATTAACAGATGATGTTACGGGTAGCTTATTCTATGAGTACAGAGAAAATGATACAAGGTTAACTGGTAGAAGAATTGATAGAGACTTTGGTATTAACTTAAACGTAGCTATAAGAGGATAATGAAAAAATATATCATAATCATTTTATTTATACTTGCTTGTTCTTCAAGTGATGGTGAAAAAAATATTCCAGAATTTGACGGTAACATTGCATACCAATACATTATAGAGCAATGTGATTTTGGGCCAAGAAATCCGGGATCAACTGGACATCAGCAATTTGCTAATTTTCTAGAGAATTATTTGTTAAAAAATTCAGAAAAAGTTATCATTCAAGATTTTAATTATCTTGAACACATAACAGGAGAAGATAGAAAAGGTAAAAATCTTGTAGCTCAATTCAATTTAGAAGCTCAAGAAAGGTTGTTAATTGGAGCTCACTGGGATACTAGAGCTGTTGCAGATGAAGACCCTAATCCAGATAATAGATCTATTCCTATTTTAGGTGCAAATGATGGTGCAAGTGGAACAGCTATTTTAATGGAGCTTGCAAAAATATTTTCAAATAATCCTCCTCCAATTGGAATAGATTTAGTGTTTTTTGATGCAGAAGATGTTGGTATATCAGGACAACCAACCACCTATGCAATGGGATCCGAGTATTTTTCTAAAAATTTACCAATTCAAAAACCAAATTCTGCAATTATAGTTGATATGGTTGGTGATAAATATCTAAATATACCAATTGAAAGATACTCTTATTCTGTCAATCCTGACATGGTAAAAGAAATTTGGAGCTTAGCTAATGAGCTTGGACTCAATGCTTTTGAATACAAAGTTGGTTATGATATATATGATGATCACGTTCCATTATGGGAAAATGCTAAGATCCCAGCAATAGATATTATTGATTTTGATTATCCAAATTTATTTTATAATTATTGGCATACACAAAAAGATATACCACAAAATTGTTCGCCACAAAGCTTGCAACAAGTTGGAACTTTATTATTAAATTATATCTATGATTAAGTCACTATATAAATATTTATTATTAATTATTTTTATTCTAGCGTGTTCAGGCGGAGGAAGTTCACCAACAGATCCAGGAGATGATAATGGTGGAGGAGATAATACAAACCCTTATGAGTTTCCAAATGCAGTGGACTATGGTTTATCCAATCAAGTAGAAATAGTAACTTGGAACATTAGACAATTCCCGCAACATTCTTCAACAAAAGATTATGTAAAAAACTTATTAGAAAAATGGAATGCAGATATATATTTTTTCCAAGAAATTAGATCTGAGTCAGAACTTATTAGTATGGTTGATGCAATGCCTAATTACTCGTACGTAGTAGATGATGAATCCGGAAATTTGGGTTTTGCGCTTGTTTATAAAAACCAGTATGTAACTTTTAATTCAAAAAATGAATTGTGGGCTGATACTGCTAATAATGATGATGGTGACTCAGACTATTACAATAATGCAGCTTATCAATTTGCGGATCGCCCTCCTATGGAAAATTATCTTACATGGTCTGATGGTACTAAAACATTAAACCTATATTTAATTGGAATTCATTATAAATGCTGTGGAGACGATTCATACAATGCAAATGATACAGGAGATGAAACTACTAGAAGACACCACGCCAGCCTTTTACTTACTGAATATATCTTAAATAATAGATCAAGTGATAACGTTGTTGTTTTAGGAGATTTTAACAATGTTGGTTCACAATCAATATCAAATCCAACTCTAAGTCCATTCACAGATCAAGATAATTTTGATTCAGCTTCATCGTTTAAATTAACCGATTTAAGTATTTTGCAAGGCCCTGCAGGTGGATATTCTTGGCAAGGTTGGTCAAGTTCCTATTCAGCATCACATCTTGATCATATTATTATCAATCAATCAATGTTTACAATGGATGCCACATCAACTTCAAATGTAATTTCTGTTCCTGCTGAAGCTGGTATTTCTAATAACAATGTAGATGGCAAAATTTCTGACCATCAGCCAGTAATGTACAGATTTTATCCTTGAATCTTTTAATCAAAATTTTTTTTATAACCCCCATTTTTTATAGTGTTATTTTTACACAAGATTTCTCAAAAATAGATAAGGATTTAAGTGATCTTAACTTTAATAAAACTTTAATCCCGCTCGAAGAACTGAATAATTTGTATCCCAATAATAAAGATATTCTTTTAAGATTATCTATTACTCATCATTACTTATCTGAAAAAGCAATTCAACAAAAAGAAGATAAGGAAAATGCTCAAAAAGCATTTAAATACATTGATCATGCGCTTAGTCTTAACTCAGAGGATCCAAATGTATTAAAATGGTATGTTATTGCTTTAGGTAAAACCGTTGAGGAAGAAAGTATTAGAAAGCAAATAGAACAATCAAAGAACATTGAACAGTTATCATTGAGAGTTATTGAGCTACTGCCAGATGATGAATTTTGCTATAATATAATGGGACAATGGCACTATAAGCTTGCCAGCTTAGGTAAAGCATCGCGAAGAATAGCATCATTTCTTTTTTCAGAACCTCCAAAAGGTTCTTTTGAGCAAGCAAGATTTTTTTTGGAGAAAAGTTTAGAGTTAAATCCAGATTATATAGGCACATATTACTGGCTTGGAAAAACTCATTTAAAACTAGGCAACGAAGAAAAAGCATATGATTTATTTAATAGAGGCATTTTATTAGATAGGCCATTCAAGAGAGAAGAGAAATTATTTCAAGATATGAATAATATTGTTAAAAAAAATAATTAGATTTTTCTAACTTTTTTATAATCTTCAGGTACTTTTAATTCTTCGTCATCCCCTAAAAATTTTTGAAAAGAAATTAAATCAAAATTAAAATTCCCATCTTCGCTTTCTGTAGACATTTTAACAATTATAGAATCTTCATCTATTCCGTATTCGGTTAGATCAATTGACATGTTTTCCCAACTATTTTGAAACTCTGAAATTTCATTTTTAATCTTTATCACAAAATCAGGTTCTCGAAGAGTTTTTGAAAACCAAATTTCATTAGTTCCATCCCTTTGAATTGTAAGCTTGTAAGCTTTAAATCCATTTATCAATTCTGATTCTTCAGAAATAAAAAATTTTAATTCTTCATTAATATTTTCATTATCAGAATTGTCTTGATTATCATTTTCGTTTTGATTGTCTTTATTTTCTTTATCCTTAAGAATTTCATTAAATGTTTTTACCGAATATTTTTTCTTCTTGAAATCAATATTTGATACAGTAGAATCATTTAATGAAATAATAGTTCCAGTATGCATTTCTCTACTCATGAGTCTTGCAACACCTTTACCCTTAAATGCAAACTTAACATTTGAAAAAAATGTATCTTCAGAGTAAATAGTTTTTGATGCAGATTGCATGGACCCCATTTTAAAAGAGGCATTTATTTTAGTTTCAACTAAGAAATTCTCTTGGGCTAAAAGATTTGTTAAGAAGAGTATTAATGCAAAGAAATATGTTTTGATAAAATTCAAGAATTAAAGTTTTGTTTCTAAAACAGTTTTTTCAACTTCGGTAAGTGTATTATTTAAGGCATTCTGTTCTTCTTCATTTAAATCAAAGGTCAGAATTTTTTCTACACCACCACAACCTATGACTGTGGGTACTCCTAAAAAGTATCCATCAATACCAAATTCTCCTTCACATAGTGAAGCACAGGGGATAACTCTTTTTTTATCTCTTACAAAACTTTCAATCATTTCAACAGCAGATTGAGCTGGTGCATAAAAAGCTGAACCTTTTCCAAAAAGTTTCACTATTTCTCCACCACCAAATCTGGTTCTATCTTCGATAGCTGCAATTTCCTCTTTGCTAAGTAAAGCGAATAAAGGAACTCCTCCTACAGTAGCTAATCTACTTACAGGTACCATAGTATCACCATGTCCACCTAAAACCATACAATTCACATCTTGAGATGATAAATTAGTTGCTTCAGCAATAAATGATCTAAATCTAGCACTGTCTAATGCTCCAGCCATTCCCACCACTTTATTTTTTGCAAACCCAGAAATTTTATGAAAAGCATAAACCATAGCGTCTAAAGGGTTAGAAACAACAATTACAAAAGCATCTGGAGCAAAATTTTTGACTTGATTAGCAACATTAGTCATTATATCCAGATTTTTTTGAAGTAAATCTTCTCTATCCATTCCAGGCTGTCTTGGAAATCCTGCGGTTATTACTACAACATCAGAATCTTTAATATCTTCAAACTTTGAAGTACCTGATAATTTAGCATCGTAGCCATCATGAGGAAGAAGCTGTGAAATATCTAAAGCTTTTCCTTTCATGAAGTTTTCTGCTTCAGGTATATCAACAATGACAATATCACCAAGTTCTTTCTGTGCAGAAAGCAATGCGATATTTCCACCAACTTGACCGCCACCAATTAATGATATTTTAGGTCTAGACATAGCTTAATTTAATTCTTGAACACTAACAAAGGTAGTACCACCTTTTTTGCTAAACTTGACTAAGCCATGAGATGTAGCAAATAAAGTGTCATCATTTCCTCTTTTTACATTTCTTCCAGGATGATACTTTGTACCTCTTTGTTTTATAATAATTCCACCAGCTAAAATTGACTGTCCATCAGAAACTTTAACGCCTAATCTTTTAGCATTAGAATCTCTACCATTTCTTGAACTTCCTTGTCCCTTCTTATGAGCCATAGTTAATTCCTTTTACTTTTTACTTTCAGTTTTCTTAGCAGCTGGTTTCTTAGCAGCTGGTTTTTTTGTTTTAGTTGCTGAAATAGATTGAATTTGCAGTAGTGTTAGATCTTGACGGTGACCACGTTTTCTTTGGTAGCCTTTTCGTCTTTTTTTCTTAATAATTGTAACCTTAGCATCTCTTGAATGTTCAAGCACCTTAGCACTAACATTGTATTTAGCTAAGTCTTTCGCTTCAAAAATACTGTTATCTTTGTCTGAGATAGCTTTTACGCTGTCAAACTTAATAGTTTTTCCTTCAGCAACATCAATCTTAGAATTAACTAAGACCTTGTCGCCCTTAGCGACTTTATACTGTTTTCCATATATTTCAACAATTGCAAACATAGCGTGGGAACTTAATAGCTAATTTTGTCCTTTTCAAGTACCTATTTCATTTGTGATATCTTTTGAATCTGACATCTTTGTAAATCTAAATTGGTTTTTATTCATTGTATCATCATTAACTACTTTTAAATAGATGAAATTTTTCCACATCAATCTTATATAGTCTCGCGTCTTTTCTTTTTTGAGATAATCTGATAATTCAGGATGTAAAAATAGTTTTAATCTTAAATCTTTATTTTGCTTCTTATAATCCCTTAACCAATAATCAATTCTTGTTAATAATGTATCTTTTGAAATGATTCTTCCGTTTCCATTACACACCTCACAACAATCTGTTAATGAATCTATGATACTTAAACCTGTTCGTTCTCTTGTCATTTCTAAAATACCAAATTCTGATATTTCTGATACCGCAACTTTAGCACGATCTTTTCTGAGTTCTTTTTTCATCTCAAGAAATACTTTTTTGCGATTCTCTGGTTTAACCATATCAATGAAATCAATTAAGATTAATCCTGATAGATGTCTTAATCTTAACTGAGCACAAATTTCTTTTGCAGCTTCTAAGTTTATTTTTAAAGAGTTTTCTTCATGACCTTTTTTACCAACAAACTTTCCACTATTGACATCAACTACAACCATAGCTTCAGTTCTTTCAATGATCAAATAAGCACCACTTTTTAGCCATGCTTTTTTTCTTAATAATTTCATCATTGAATTATTGATGCCACTTTCCTTAAATAATGGCTCTCTTTTTCTGTAATGCTCTAAAGCATCTCCAATATCTAAAGCATCTTCTTTAATCATTTTTTGGATTTTTTTGTAATCTTCTTTTGAATCAACAATGATTTTTTCAACTTTTTCACTAATCAAATCTCTTAAAACACTTGAAGTTACCTTTAAATCATTATGGACAAGTTTAGGTGCCTTATTTTTTTCAGCCTTATAAAGAAGGTCATTATATTTTTTAATCAATGATTTGTAGTCATTTTCAATTTGTGAGTCAGTTTTACCTTCAGCAACTGTTCTGAGAATCATTCCTAAACCAGGTTGTTTAATTTCCATTGCAATTTTTTTCAAACGTCTTCTTTCATATTTATCTCTCATTTTTTTTGATACCCCAATATATTTTGATTTTGGTATCAAAACGATAAATCGTCCAGCTATTGATAGATCAGTAGTTACTCGAGCCCCCTTTTTATCAAAAGGCTCTTTAATGACTTGGACAATAATTTCTTGACCTGGTTGCAAGAGAACATCTACTTCTTTTGAGTTTTGAGTTTTATTGTTTTTTTCTACAATAAGTTCAGAATCTGAAATTTCTGAAAAAGGTAGGAACGCGTTTACATCTTGACCAATATTTACAAATGCAGCTTGCATACCTGGGATTACATTTTCAACAATACCTTTATAGATATTTCCGACAGTTTTAACTTGGGATTGTTTATCAACGTGTAGTTCAGCTAACTTACCGTTTTCTTTCACGGCAATACGAGTTTCACCTACTCCTTTGCTGATGTAGATTTCTTTCTTCATCTTTATATACCTCATTAATCAGAAGAATTCTTCTGATTTCTTTCATTTTATTTGTTGAGTTGAGGAGAGAAGAATTTTATAAGAAAATTACTTTAAATAAAAAAAATTATAAAAAAACTGTTTTAAGCTTCACGCCTCAAAATCATATTAATTTAACGAAATTTACATTTAAAATGCATATTATCTAATCTTATGTTTAATGAAGAATTAATTGCAGCAAAAGTAGCAGCAAGAAATGCTGGAAAAATCCTTATGAAATATTATAAGTCAGAGGATAATAAAGTCAAAATGAAAGGAATTGACAATCCAGTTACAATTGCTGATAATGAAGCCGATGAATACTTATCTGATTTTTTAATAGGCGAATTTCCTAATGACGGCTGGCTTTCAGAAGAAACAGTTGATACGGAAGAAAGACTTAGTAAAGATAGAGTTTGGATTGTTGATCCCTTAGATGGTACTAAAGAATTTATTGAGGGCATTCCACATTTTTCTGTTAGTATTGCTATGGTTTATGATGGACACCCTGTCGTTGGTGTTATTTATAATCCTGCAACCGATGAAATGTTTTCATGTCAAAAAAATAAAGGAGTTTATTTGAATGGTAAAAAGGTAAATGTCGGTCAAAAAACAAATTTATTAGATGCATCCATAACGGTTAGCAGATCGGAGGTAAAAAGAAAAGAGTGGGAGCCATATCGTAATGACTTTAAATCTATTAATCCTATTGGAAGTGTTGCATATAAGTTAGCACTTGTCAGTTCAGGTAATTATGATATTTTTACGACAATTGCCCCAAAAAATGAATGGGATATATGTGCTGGAGATTGTCTTATTTCAGAAGCAGGAGGAGTATTTAAAACGATTAACGACAAAAAAATTATTTATAATCAAAAAAAAACACTTGTTACAGATACAATTATTGCTACAAATTCAGTATTGTTTGACGGGGTTTCAGACTTGCTTTTTTAGTGAAGTTTGATATAAAATTCAACATAAAATTATGAAATATATTGGTCCAGATTTTTGCAACATTACTACTCTTTTAACAGATGAAGAGCTGTTAATTCAAAAAACAGCAAACGAATTTGTAACAAAAGAGTTTATGCCTTTGGTAAATGAGTATTATGAAAAAGGTTCATTCCCTGTTGATTTAATCCCAAAAATGGGTGAGCTAGGATTTTTTGGTGCAACATTACCTAAAAAATATGGTGGTAGTGAAATTAGCAATACTGCTTATGGTTTAATTATGCAGGAATTAGAAAAAGGCGATTCGGGTTTAAGATCTGTTTGTAGTGTTCAAGGCGGTCTTGTAATGTATCCTATTTTTCAATACGGAACGGAAGAGCAAAAAGATAAATGGCTACCAAAGCTTGCATCTGGAGAAGCTGTTGGTTGTTTTGGTTTAACCGAGTCTAACCATGGCTCTGATCCCGGCGGGATGACTACTAAAGCTGTAAAGGATGGAGATGACTGGATTATTAATGGATCTAAAATGTGGATCACCAATGGAACTGTTGCAGATGTAGCGGTAGTTTGGGCTAAAGATGAAGAAGGTATAGTAAGAGGTTTTCTGCTTGAAAAAGGAATGGATGGTTTTACTGCATCCGATATTCATGGTAAAATGAGTTTAAGAGCATCTATTACTTCTGAATTATTTATGAAAGATGTAAGAGTTTCTGATAAAAATCGTTTGCCAGGAGTTGAGGGTTTAAAAGGTCCATTATCTTGTCTGACTCAGGCTCGATATTCAATTGTTTGGGGAACAATAGGAGCAGCAATAGATTGTTATGAAGTTGCACTTGCCTACAGTAAGGACAGAAAACAGTTCTCAAAACCTATAGCAGGCTTCCAATTGACTCAAAAAAAACTAGTTGAAATGGTTCAAGAGATTACCAAAGCGCAATTATTAGCAATTCAATTGGGCAAATTAAAAGATTCGAACCTATTGGATTTTGCTCATATTTCTCTTGGAAAGAAAAATAATGTAGCAATTGCAAGAGATTGCGCTAAAAGTGCAAGAGAAATTCTTGGAGCTAATGGTATAATGGATGATTATTCAGTAATGAGACATATGATGAATCTTGAAACAGTTTACACATATGAAGGAACACATGAAATCCACACATTGATTCTTGGGCAGAAGATTACTGATCTACCTGCTTTTGAATAGTTTTATCAATTAATTCAATAATTTCAACTAGAACTTTTTCTCTATTTATTTCTTTACCTAATTCTTTTGCAAAAGATGTGTGATTGGCTTTAGCATTGATGTCTAACTCTTCTAATTCAATATTAGAGTTAATATTAATTCCAACGCTCAATGCTTGATAATTTTCACTATTACCAATCTGTACATTAGATAAAAGAATCCCAGCTATTTTTCTGTCTTTAACATATATATCGTTAGGTGGTTTTTGATATGCTTCAACTTGATATCCATTAAGAATTCTTACTATTGCTGTGCAGGTTTCATCAACTAGACTTTGTTGAAAATTATTTGATGAGCCAAGAATAATACTAAATGTTAGATCTTTGTAAGGTTCACTATACCAAGATTTATTATAAGAGCCTTTACCAGATGTTTGATTATCCGTTATGACAATTTTACCAATAGAGCTTTCTTGATATTGTTGATTGAGAGCTATATTTAAAGTTGAGTCAATTGTTTCAAAATATATAAAAGACCCTTTTCCAGATTTAATCCAATTAGTTTTTAAATCAATATCTTTTAAGATTAATTGCAAGGATCAAGTTTTTTTCTCATCTTGAATGTAGTACCAGGTTGCAATACTCCGTCTGTTGATTTTATTAATTGGGCATTGTCTACATAAATGATCACCCATGCTAATTCATCCCCGTATACTCTTTGTGCTAAGTTCCATGCAGTATCACCAGATTGAATTGTGTAGTCAAAAAACTCAGGTTCACAGTCCCTTACATCGGTAGATTCTCTTTTAAGTGATAAAAAGTTATATGGATATAAACGATCAGGATTATCACCAATTTCATCTTTGTTCCAAGAATATATATCTTTCCACATTGACGCATCGCCATATTCTCTTAAGGCTATTTTAGTTAGAAAGTCCCCTCTTTTAATCATATATGGTTCAAAAACAGTTACAGGCAATGGTGGTGATTCTGGCTCTTGCACAGTAAATGTTTCGACAGAGACTTCTTGTTTTGCCGCGACTTCATTACTTTGTTCTGCTTCCTGAACAGAAACTTCATTACCAACGCTAGGAACAGTTCCTGAACAACTGATCATTATTAATCCAAGTAAAACAAATATTAAATTTTTATGTAACATAATTTCCTCCTTAAAATAGAACTAAATTAATTTATAATTGTTCCAAATATTATTCTAAATATTCACCAAAAACTGTTTTTAAAGCAATTATTATTTCTCCTAAAGTGCAATTATTTTCAACACAGGTTATAAGTTGCGGCATTAGATTCTTACTTGTTTTGGCGACATTAACTAATTCATCTAGTGATTCTTTTACAATTTTATTGTCTCTTTTTTCTTTAAAAATATTTAATCGTTTTAATCTGTCCTCAGATCTATCTTTAAATGAAGTGCCTGAATCAATAATCTCATTTTCATTTATAAACTTATTTACTCCAACAAAGATTGTTTTTTTTGAGTCAATGTCCTCTTGAAATTCAAATGCAGATTTTTCAATCTCACTTTGAATTTCTCCTCTTTCAATCAAAGTCTTCATACCGCCTTTTTCAAATATTTCATCAATTTTTAGTTCTACTTCTTTAACAATATTATTAGTTAAGTCCTTAATTATAGAACTATCTCCTAATGGATCGATATATTTCACTACTCCACTTTCATGTGCAATTATTTGCTGAATTCTTAAAGCGGTAGTTGCATTTTCTTCTGAGGGTAAACTGACTGCCTCATCTTTTCCGTTTGTATGAATTGATTGAGCTCCACCAAAAACGGCTGATAAGCTTTCTAAAGTTGTTCTAGCTATATTATTATCAATTTGTTGGGCAGTGAGTGTTGAACCGCCAGTTTGAACATGAAATCGACATAATTGAGATTTAACATTATTTATTTTAAATCTTTTCTTTATTATCTGAGCCCAAATAATCCTAGCAGCTCTAAATTTTGAAACTTCTTCGAAAAAGTCTCTGTGGGCATTGAAAAAAAATGAGACTTGCTCAGTTAGTTTAATAAGATCTAGATCATCTTCTTTAGCTTTTTCTAGATAAGTGATTGCATTAGCAAATGTAAAAGCTAGTTCTTGAACTGCGGTGCTCCCAGCTTCTCGAATGTGATATCCTGAAATAGAAATGCTATTCCATTTGGAAAGATTGTGTTGACAAAACTCAAAAATATTGGAAGTTAATCTTAGCGAGTGATCTACAGGAAAAATAAAAGTTCCACGAGCAATATATTCCTTAAGAATATCATTTTGCAAAGTCCCACGAAGAGCATCAAAGTTATAACCTCGCTTTTTAGCTGTTGCAAAATAGAATGCTAGCAAAATAGCAGCAGTGGAATTAATAGTCATTGAAACTGATATATCTTCAAGATTAATATTTTCAAAAAGACGCTCCATATCTTCAATGGTTGAAATTGGAACACCAGATTTCCCTACTTCACCAAAAGACATATCATCATCTGAATCATACCCCATCTGTGTTGGCAAGTCAAATGCAACAGACAAACCACTTACCCCATTTTCAATTAGCTTTAAATATCTTTTATTTGATTCATCAACAGAAGAAAAGCCTGCATATTGACGCATAGTCCACAGTTTGTCTTGGTACATATTTCTATAGATACCTTTTTCAAATGGATATTTACCAAATTTGTTTTTTGACATAATAAAAATTAAACCTTTATAAAATTAAATATTCTAATTAATGGTTAAATTAACATAAAGATATGGAATTCACTTTAAAAGAAAAATTAATGCTTGCAACTAAATATCGAAAATACACCGATAATTCCGATCATTCTCATAAATTTAATGGTGAAAGTTTAGTCATTCTTCCAGATAATGATATTGCTTTTGAAATGGCGCAACTTTTCTCAGTAAAAGCTCAAGGTAAAGTTCATTATCTACTAAAAGATTCTATTTCTAACTTTTATTCAAATGAGATCATCCAAAATTCAATTCAATACTCATATAATGATATGAATTCATTAGGTTTACCAAGAGATATTTTCATTGATAAAATTAGAATATTTAATTTTGAAAATATTATTGATTTAAATGCAAAATTTAGCAGGTTTGGGGCGTTCTTATGTTTGCTAAGCAACCCTAAGGTAAGAATGGGTTTTAATTATGATAATTCCAAAAAATATTATAATGTTATATTGGATTCTAATTATCAGCAGGATTTAGAAGGAACTTTTAAAATGATACAGCAGTTTATAAAAATATGATAGAACATTTGAAAAAAATTATATCATCTGATTTAATTATAAATGATAAAGTTTATAATTTTGATGATACCTTTCAATTTCCATGGCAGTGGATTGCCAATATTGATCTTTTTTTTAAAGATATTGAAAGTTCATATTCAAGAATTGATAATGTAATTATAGATGAATCCAATGGACCTGTTTTTATCTCTGAATCAGCTATTATAGAACCGTTTGTAATTATTAATGGCCCTGTATTTATTGGTGATAACTGTTTAATAAAATCTCATTCAAATATTTCAAAATCTATAATAAACCATGATTGCAAAATTAAAGGCGAGGTGCATACCTCAATTTTTCAACCATTTGCTAACAAAGCTCATGAAGGTTTTTTGGGACATAGCTTTATTGCATCTTGGGTAAATCTTGGAGCAGGTACCACAACAAGTAATTTGAAGAATAATTATTCGAATGTTTCAGTAAAATGGAATGGAGAATTAGTTGATACTAAATCTATTTTCTTTGGTTCAATTATTGGAGAGCATGTAAAAACATCAATTGGTACCAACCTGAATACAGGAACAGTCATTGAAATGGGATCTAACATTGTCTCACAATCTTTTCCTCCAAGATATATTCCAAGCTTTTCATTTTATTACAATGGCAAGATTTCAAAGATTACTTTTGACGATTTTAAGGATGTTGCTTCAAAAGCAATGTCTAGAAGAAATGTTGATTTCTCCTCAATAGAAGCTATATTGTTTGATCTTTACAAAAAAGATTGACACAATACTAAACAAATAATATCTTCGAATCAATATGAGTACATTTGATTTAAATAGTATCGACGAAGTAATAACTCCATGTTGTGATGTTGAAGTAAAGACTTCTGATATTGGTGACAAATTAAAATGTCCTGCCTGTGGTATGAATTTAAAGCAAAGAATTTTTTTACCGTTCCTTGAGTATTTAATGGAAAATGGTCATGTAGAAAATTTAGATTTCTTTGATTTGGATTTATATAATCAAGATAAAGAGTCATTAGATAGTGAAGATGAGGAATTTGATCTAGATAAATATGAGGTAAAAAAAGATAGCTTAAATATTTATGAAGATGATGCTAGACACGGCGGTAATACTGTAGCAGCTGAAACTGAAACGTCAATTGACGAATCTGCAGTTTCAAGTGATTGGACTAAATTTGCTACAGAAGATTCAGAATAAAATTCTTTTAATAGCTTAATAATAAGGCTAAATTGGTAAAACCAAAGACTTATCAGGCTATAAAAAATGCGAAAGATTGAAAGACTTTCCCCCGCTTATCAACTTTCTTTTATAGCCTGTTTTTTTTATAAATATTGATTGTTTAATTTAATTTTTAGGAGTTATATTAAAAATAGACTGAATAGTCGGTTTTTAAATAAAAAAATGAAAATAGCAGTATTAACAAAAGCAATTCCAAGTTATGAATCCAGTATCAGAGTAGATAGCTCAGGTAGTTGGATTGATGAGTCCATTGTTAATTACGTTGTCAATGAAAGTGATTCATACGCACTTGAAGAAGCATTACAAATCAAAGAAAGTTTGGGTGAAGGTTCTGAAGTAGTTGTTGTTACTCTTGGATCTGAGGCTAATACTTCAAAAGTAATTAAAGACGGGCTAGCAAAAGGTGCTGATCGTGGAATATTTATCAAAAATGAGTCTTCTACAACAGATCCACTTACAGTTGCAAAAATTTTTGCTGATAATTTAAAATCTGAGAACTTTGATTTAATTTTATCCGGATTACAATCAGACGATATGGGTTCTGGACAAACAGGTGTTTTAATTGGAGAGCTACTTGAAATGTCAACAGCTACACTTGCTATAGAAACTCAAGTTGAAGGAGATAAGATTAAAGTTAAAAGAGAGCTAGAATCTGGATGGTTTCAGTGGGTAACACTTCCTTTTCCTGCAAGTATTTCAATCCAGTCTGGTATTAATGAACCGCGCTATCCTTCTTTAAAAGGAATTATGGGCGCAAAAAGAAAAGAATTAAATACTCTTGAATCTTCCTCTGAGTCTCAAAAACAAAGCTTTGTAAATTTATATGTTCCAAAGAATGAGAAGGTTACAGAAAAAATTGAAGGGGATGCAGATACAATTGTAGCCAAGCTAATGGATATATTAAAAAATAAATTAAAGGTTATATAATGGTATTAGTTGTTCTAGAAAACCAGAGAGGTAAAATCCACCCTTTTAGTCTGGAAGCAGTAGCAGCAGGACAAAAGTTTGCAAACGAATTGAACTGCGACTTAACGATATTATGTATTGGCGAAAAAGTGGATGAGTTAAAATCTCAAGCACAAAATTTCAAAGCTAGTAAACTCATTTTAGCAAAAAATGACTTAATTGATATGTATTCTGCAGACGGTTATTCAAAGGTTCTTTCTGATGTCATTAGTGAACTTTCACCAAAATATGTTTTAGTAGGTCATTCTTATATGGTTAGAGATTTTCTTCCAAGAGTGAGCGCAAAGCTTAGCATACCATTTGTTAGTGATATTATTTCTGTAGATTTTAATAGTGGTAATCCACATTTTTCTAAACAAGTTTTTAATGCAAAGCTTGCTACTAGTATTGAAATATCATCTGACCAAGCTTTATTAAGTTTTCAATCTGCAGCTTTTTCAAGTGATGATATTGAGGAGGGAGCTCCTGGATCAGTAGAAGAATTTAATGTCCAACTTTCTGATAGCGATATTAAGTCAAATAGTGAACCTGAATTTCAAGAATCATCAAGCGGAGTTGATTTAACAGCAGCAGAATTAATTTTATCTGTTGGAAGAGGTATTGAAAGTGAAGACAATCTTCCTACGATGCAATCTTTAGCTGATGCAATGGGGGCTGAAGTTGCTTCTTCAAGACCTGTAGTAGATATGGGTTGGTTACCTCCGTATAGACAAGTTGGTAGTTCAGGCCAGGTAGTATCTCCTAAGCTATATTTTTCTTGCGGTGTTTCTGGAGCTATTCAGCATGTAGTTGGGATGAAGGGTTCAAAAAATATATTGGCTATCAATAAAGATGAAGATGCTCCTATATTTGAAATTGCTGATTACGCTGTTATTGGTGATGTGCTTGAAATTGTACCAAAATTGACCGAGGAAATTAACAACAGTAAGTAAGAATCTTTTATGTTACAATTTTCTCTCGTAGAACAAATAGCTCTAGCTCTCTTCCTTTTATCTGGCATCTCTTTTTTCTTATACCACCTATTATTGAGGCTTAGAATTGTATTAAAAGGAAAGTCAAACTTTAGCGTTGATGAACTCCCAAAAAGAATTATCAGAGTTTTTGATGAAGTTATTCTGCATAAAAAAGTTGCAAGTGGAAAAAGAAAGTCTGCTGGAATATTACATGCTCTGGTGATGTATGGATTTATTTTTTTTGGGTTAATAACCATTAATCATTTTGGTATGGCTTTCGGATTGCCAATTTTTAGTGAATCCTTTAGACATACATATTTTCTTATTTTTGGCGCGCCTTGGGCAATTTTGTGCACAATTGGTATACTAGGGTTAGCCTACAGACGTTTTGTTATCAAACCTGAAGCGCTAGGAAAATTTTCAAGTACTTCTGCATTAGTTTCAGTTTTTATCGTTACTCTTATGACAACTTACTTAATTGATGAGTTACATATTTTAACTGGTGCGGCAGAAAAATTCAACTGGTGGTTACACTCTGGAGTGATAGGTGGATTTTTATTTCTAATTCCTCAATCCAAGCATATGCACTTAGTACTTTCTCCTTTTAATATTTTCTTACGTCCTTTTGAAGTACCCAACCATGGTGCTATTCCAATCGATATGGAAGCTTCAGAAGAAGAGCTAGACAACTTACTGCTTGATTTATCAAGATTAAGTAAAGATCAAGCACTTGACATTTTTACATGTGTTGAATGTGGAAGATGTACAGATGTATGCCCCGCAAATAGAGGTGGAGGCATTTTAGATCCAAAATACCATTTCATTTTAGATTTAAAAGATCCAATGTTAGAAAGTGGTGATGTTAACGTAGTTGACAAGATTAATGTTGAAGCAGGATGGGAATGTACTACATGTCAAGCATGTACAGAGGTTTGTCCTGTAGGAAATCATGTTGAAAAGGCTGATGAAATAAGAAGCTTTCAAGTTTTAGCAGAAGGTGATGTTCCTCAAGAATATCAGAAGCTTTTAAGAAATCTACAAGAAACTGGTAATACAGAAGGATCATCATCAAGCGAATTATTAAATGAGCTACCTGTTTACACAGCTGACAAAGAGTTGGTGCTTTGGCTTGGTTGTTTTGCGAAGCATGCAATGGACCCTAATTTTGTAAGTTCAGTTCGAAATTTTGTCAAAATTCTTGAATCGGCTGGCGTTACATATGGTGTACTGAGTAACGAACAATGCTCTGGAGATCCCGCAAATAAATTAGGAGATAAATTAACCTATCAATTATTAATGGATCAAAATGTCGAAGAATTAAATAAAGTAAAAAATGTGACAACAATGTGTCCACATTGTGTAGTAAATCTCCAAAAAGAATATAAGAAATATCATGAAATTAAGTATGAGGTTAAACATCATACCCAAGTAATTTCTGAATTACTAGAAGAGGGAAGAATTAATATCAATCCAGGTTCATTGGAGAAAGTAACATATCATGATCCATGCAATCTTTCGAGAACGCTTGATGAAGTTTCTGCTCCTCGAAATGCTATTAAAGCTGCTGCTCCTGAATTTTTTGAATTGGATGAAAGCGGTAAAGAAACTTTATGCTGCGGAGCAGGTGGTGCTTTATGGTGGAAAAAAGATAGTGGAGAAGGTAGAACTCATCTTTTAAGAGCAGAACAGGTAATCGAATCAAAAACTGATACAGTAGTTACAGGATGTAATTTTTGTTATGGTATGATGAATCAAGGTATTGGACCCTTAACTCCAGCAGGGCAAGAAGAAATCAAGGTTAAAGATGTTGCAGATATTGTAGCAGAAAATCTTACTTAAGAGTTTTTAAAAATATCAATTGCCGAGCATGGCTCACCAAAATAAATACGTTTAGCATATTTTGTTAAATTAGCCGTAATAATCAAATATGCCCATGTAGGAACTGCTGCTTTTGAACACCCTTTGATAATAACTTTTTGATCTTGATACTTTTCCCAGTTTATAAGGGATACTTTTTCTCTAAAATCTTTTTCTTTAATAATACCTTCTGTTAAAAAGTCATCTAGATTAATATTTTGCATTATTTAATAACCTGTATTGCTTTATTTATTTTGTCTACCAGAAAATCAACTTCTTCAACACTATTATAAAAATAAAAACTGACTCGTGCACATGCTGTTATATTTAGCGCTTGCATTAATGGTTGACAACAATGGTGGCCAGATCGAATGGTAATTCCTTCGTAATCTAAGAAGTGTGCTAAATCTAGAGAATGAATACCTTCAATATTGAAACTTATAATTGGCGTTCTTTCAGGTGGATTTCCATAAATAGATATTCCATTAATTGATTTCATTCTTTCCAGAGAATACTCATTTAATGAATTATCATGTTTTTCTAAGCATGATTCTAAATAATTTACTGCTTCGGCGAGTGCAATTGCTTGAGCTGCCATAGGAGAACCAGGTTCAAATCTATGTGGAATGCTTGTCCAAGTGGAATCAGTCATGGTTACAGTTTCAATAATACCTCCACCGGTTTGATATGGACGCATTTTTTCTAAGATTTCTTCTTTGCTATACAAAACACCAACTCCAGTAGGCCCAAACATTTTGTGTCCAGAAAAAGCGTAAAAATCACAATCTAAGTCTACAACATCTACTCTCATATGAGGAATGCTCTGACACCCATCAATCATGATCTTTGAACCATTTTTTTTAACAATATCAATAATCTCTTTAATTGGATTTATTGTACCAAAAACATTCGATGCATGAGTTATACTTACTATTTTGACATTATTATCTAAAGCACTTCTTAAGTCATCTAAATTAATAGTGCCATGTCCTGTGGATTTAAGATATTTGATTTCTGCACCAGTCTTTTTACAAATGACTTGCCATGGAATTATGTTTGAATGATGCTCCATATCAGTAAGCAAAACTACGTCCCCTGATTTTAAATTATCATATCCCCATGATTCAGCAACAAGATTGATACTTTCTGTAGCACTCTTAGTAAAAACAATTGAATTTTTTGATGCTCCAATAAAATCAGCAATTCTTTTTCGACTATTTTCGAAAGCATTAGTGGCTTTTTCGCCTAACTCATACACACTTCTATGAATGCTTCCTCCAAATTTTTCATAATATTCTGATTCAGAATTAATTACCTGCTTTGGGGTTAAACTCGTAGCTGCGCTATCAAGATAAACTAAAGTTTTTCCTCGATTTTTTTCCTTAAGGTTTGGAAAGTCTTTTCTGATATCTATCATAATTCTTTAATAAAGCCCTAATTGTAGTTTTGCTGCATCGCTCATCATATCTTGATTCCACTGTGGCTCCCATACGAGTTCAACTTCAACTGCTTTGGCACCACTAAGTGATAATAATTTTTGCTTTACTTCATCTGCAATTACAGGACCCATTCCACAGCCTGGAGCGGTAAGTGTCATTTGAATTAAAATATTAACTCCGCCTTCTTCTTCTTTAAGCTCACAATTATAAACTAGGCCAAGATCAACAATATTAACTGGAATTTCAGGATCATAGCATGTATGTAAAACATTCCATACTTCTTCTTCATTTGCAAAATTGTTAGAACTTAATTCACGTTTTTCTTCGCCTATTTTTTCACCATCTATACCACTTAATTGGTACATGTTCCCCTCAACGACTATAGTATAATTGTCTCCCAAAGATTGTGAAATAATACCTGACTTACCTTTTTCTAATGTTGTTTTAATTCCATCAGGAACACTGTGAACTACTATGTCTTCTAATATTGTAAACTCTTTATGCATCATTTAATTCCTTTTTAATATAATCAAGTGACCCTAGAAATCCATTTTGTCTTTGACTAGATATTGCAGGACCAAGATTTAGCCACTCAAATAGACTGCTACAATCATCAAAACTTTCTATAAAATTAATAATACTCTTTTTTTCTGAATTATTAAAAGCAATTTGAAGAATTCGAAGCAAACCATTAACAATTGTACTTTCAGAAAAAGCTTTGATTGTTACAAGATCATTATCATAACCAAGTTTTAACCAGGTTTGAGAGGTGCAAGCATGAATTTTACTATTTTCAGTACGATCAGATTCGTTGATGTGATCAAGCTTTTTGCCCAAATCAATCAAATACACCAACTTGTCTTGTCCATCTAAAATAGAAAAGCCATCACGAATATTTGCGAGATTATTTTTTATATTATCCATCAATCCAGCTATCCAAAGCAATTTCGGATATATCTTGGAGCGATGAAAGAGAAAAGTCATCGATGACTTCTTTTGCAAAAGCTTTAATTAATATTTTTTGAGCACTTGAATAATCAATACCTCTGGCGCGTAAGTAAAAAATGCTATTTTCATCCAAAGCACCTGTTGTTGATCCATGTCCACATGATACATCATCGGCATATATTTCCAATTGGGGATTTGAAAATGCATTTGATTCAAGTGAAAGGAGGAGATTCTTATTTGATTGATTGGAATCAGTTTGCTGCGCTCCTTCTGCAACAATAACTTTTCCGTTAAACACTGCTGTAGACTTATTATCTAAGACATTTCTTACATGTTGAAAGCTTGTACAGTGTTCTGCTTTATGATTGATTAAGATATTGTTATCGACATGCTGTTCTTCTTTACCAAGATTTAAAATATTGATTTTAGCATCACTTCCAACTTTATTAAGGTCAACTTCAATAAACTCTTTATTAAAGAAAGAGCTTTTGACCATAGAATCAACATTTAATGCAACATCTTGTTCAATTTGATAGTAATTATATGATAATGAATGTGTTTGCGAATCATCATTATAAGCTTTTCCATGTTTAAAGATTGAAGAATTTTCGCAAATAAATTTATTCAGCTTCAAATTGAATATTGAAAAGTTTTCTTTTATATCTTCTTCAATGATTGAAATTTCTGATCTTTCGTTAATATGAAAAATATTGAAAGAAGAAACCCTTTCATTTTGACCATTTTCAAAAAAATAATTTTTAATATTAATAACTTCTTCAATGACTGAATTTTCTTTGAATGAAATGTAACTTCCATTTTCAAATTCAGATACTCCAAGATTAAACATAGATTCATTCAAAAAACTTTCTGAGCAATACAACAGTTCTTTTTTAGTAAGCTCATTTAAATTTTTAACTTCAATTAAGTCCGCAAATTTAAAATTTTCTAACGAATGCTTATCAAGCACTCCGTTGATGAATACAATTGATAATTCGTCTGATTCAATTTTTTTTATTTCATCTAACGATGATGATTTATTAAAATTTTTAAAATTTTTTGATGAGGTAAATTTCCAATTTTCAAGCTTCTTACTTGGCAGACCATTGGTATTGAAAAATTCTATACTACTTTTTTTGATTGAATCGATCATGTTATTTTTCTAGCCAAGAATATCCATCTTTTTCTACTTTTTCAACAAGAGACATATCTCCAGATTCAACAATTTTTCCATCAATCATTAAATGAACAACATCAGGTTTAATATAGTTTAGTAGACGCTGATAGTGAGTAATAATTAATACAGAATTATTTTCATTTTTAAACTTATTAACACCTTTTGCAACTGTTCTTAATGCATCAACATCTAAACCTGAATCAGTTTCGTCTAAAACTGCTAATTTCGGATTAATGGTTAGGAGTTGAAGGATTTCACTTTTCTTTTTTTCTCCTCCAGAAAAACCATCATTGATGGATCTTTTTAAAAAAGAATCATCTAGTCCAAGTTCAGATAATATTGCTTTGGCATTATTCAAAAATTCTAATGCATCCATCTCATCTTTACCTTGATGTTTTCTATGAGCATTTAATGCAGACCTCAAGAAGTAGGCCATACCTACACCTGGAATAGCAACAGGGTATTGAAAACATAAAAATATGCCCTCTAAGGCTCGATTTTCTATACTCATCTCAGTAATATCAGTATTATTCATAGCAATACTGCCGCCATCAACTTCATAAGCTTCGTTACCAGCAATTACATTGGCTAATGTACTCTTTCCAGAACCATTTCTACCCATAATTACATGGACTTCCCCAGCTGATATTTCTAAATCAATACCTTTTAATATTGTTTTATCATCAATCGATGCTTCTAAATTTTTAATTTTAATCATTTAATTATCCTACACTATTTTCAAGGGTTACTTCAATTAATTGTTTTGCTTCAACAGCAAATTCCATGGGTAATTCTTCAAAAACTTCTTTACAAAATCCATTTACAATCATTGAAACAGCATCATCAAGCTTTATACCTCTTTGATTGCAGTAGAAAAGTTGATCTTCACCAATACTAGAAGTGGTAGCTTCATGCTCCATTTTTGCTGATGGATTTTTTACATCAATATATGGAAAAGTATGGGCACCACACTTGTCTCCAATCAAAATAGAATCACATTGCGAAAAATTTTGAGCATTTTCTGCATTTTTTAAAATTTTAACCCCGCCGCGATAAGTATTTTGACCTTCACCAGCTGATATACCCTTAGTTATAATGGTGCTTTTTGTATTTTTACCAATATGAATCATTTTGGTACCAGTATCAGCCTGCTGTTTATTTTTTGTCACAGCTACTGAATAGAATTCACCGACACTATTATCACCTTGCATGATTACGCTTGGATATTTCCATGTAATTGCAGAACCAGTTTCAACTTGTGTCCATGAAATTTTGGAATTATCCCCAAGACAATTTCCTCTTTTAGTAACAAAATTATAGATTCCACCTTTACCATCTTTATCACCAGAAAACCAGTTCTGAATAGTGGAATACTTAATGGTAGCATCTTTGTGTGCAACAAGTTCCACGCATGCAGCATGTAATTGATTTTCATCTCTCATTGGTGCTGTACATCCTTCAAGATAGCTTACATAACTACCTTCATCAGCAATAATGAGAGTTCGCTCAAATTGACCGGTGTTTGTAGCATTAATTCTAAAATAAGTTGATAGCTCCATTGGGCAACGAACACCTTTTGGGATATAAACAAATGAACCATCACTAAAAACAGCCGAATTTAAAGCAGCAAAATAATTATCTGTTGCAGGTATAACTGAGCCCAAATATTTTTTTATTAATTCAGGATGATCTTGAACTGCTTCCGAAAAAGAGCAAAATATTACACCATGCTTGGCAAGCTCATCTTTAAAGGTAGTTGCAATGGATACACTATCAAAAACAGCGTCCACAGCAACACCTTCTAATCTTTTTTGTTCATCAAGTGAAATACCTAGCTTATTGTATGTTTCTAAAATTTCAGGATCAACATCATCTAAACTGTCATTCTTTTTTTGTTTAGGAGCAGCATAATAACTCAATGCTTGATAGTCGATTGGTTCATAATCAATCTTTGCCCAAGTTGGTTCTGACATTTTTTTCCAATTCTTAAACGCTTTCAGTCTCCATTCGAGCAGCCATTCAGGTTCATTTTTTATCTTAGAAAGCTTAGCTATGACCTCTTCATCTAAACCTGGTTCAAATTTTGTTTGATCTACATCTGTTGTAAATCCATATTTGTATTCTTGCTCGAGTGTTTTATCTATTACCTGTTGATTTTTATCTACCATAATTATGCTGAAAAGCTAATACCGCAACCACATGTTCTTGTAGCATTTGGATTATTAACCTTAAATCCTCCGTTAAGTAAATCTGTTGAAAAATCTATTTCACAACCTCTGACATATATCCAACTTTTAACATCACAAAATATTGAAATTCCGTGGCTATCAAAGACTTTATCAAATTCTTGTTTTTCACTTTCAAATGTTATTTTATAAGACATACCGGAGCAACCACCAGTGTCGATTGTTACTCTGATACCCTTTGTATCAGTTTCTTCATTCTCGATTATATTTTTCAATCTAGAAGCAGCTTTTTCAGTAATACTAATTTTTTGATTTTTAAGTTCTTCACTCATTATAATCCTAATTTTACTTTACCTTCCTCTGTCATCATTTCTGGGTTCCATGGCGGATCAAATGTAAGTTCCACATCAACTCTTGAAATGGAATCAATTGATGTCATTTTACTTTTAATGTCATCAATCATATATTGACCCATTGTGCATCCAGGAGTAGTGAGAGACATAACAATATCTACCGAGAATTTTTCACCTTCTTCATTGATTTTCAAGTCATAAATTAATCCAAGATTCCAAAGGTCAATTGGAAGCTCTGGATCATTACATTGCTTGAGTACTTCAATTACGTTATTTTTAACATTTTTCATATAAGGGAAGGAATTTAATTACCATAAGATTTATGTCCTATAGTTTTAGAAAAATTTTAATTTTCATACTCATTGCTATGTTAAATTCCATAATGTAAATTGTTTCTCATTTGGAGAAAAAAATGGCTAAAAATGTAAGTAATAAAACAATCGACAATGTTACCATTAGATTTGCGGGTGACTCTGGCGATGGGATGCAGTTAAGTGGTGGTCGATTTACCCAAACTTCCGCTGTGGTTGGAAACGATTTAAGCACACTTCCTGATTTCCCTGCAGAAATTCGAGCACCGGCTGGTTCTTTGGCAGGTGTTAGCTCTTTTCAAATTCATTTTAGCTCGCAGGAAATTCATACTCCTGGAGAGAAGCCTGATGTCTTAGTTGCAATGAATCCAGCAGCCTTAAAAGTACATTTAAAAGATTTGGTTCCCGGTGGTACTTTAATTGTTAATAAAAATGCTTTTACAAAGAAAAATTTAACGTTAGCTGGATATGAAGATGATCCTACAGAGGATGGATCTTTAGTAGATTATTATTCAACTCATTTTATCGAAATGGGCAAGCTTGTAACCAATGCTTGCGAAGGAATAGACATTCCATCAAAAATGGTCGATCGAACAAAAAACTTATGTGCTCTAGGAGTTTTATTTTGGATGTATGATAGACCGCTTGAACCTACAATTGATTGGTTAAATCAAAAATTTAAGTCAAAGCCTGATATTATTGAAGCCAACGTAAGAGCGTTAAATGCAGGATATAATTATGGGGATACTGCTGAAATATTTACTACAAGATATATAGTTGAAAAAGCTAAGCTACCAAAAGGTAAGTACAGGAATATGAACGGAACACTTGCTTCGTGTCTGGGTATTTTAACTGCTGCTGAAAAAAGTAACTTAGGCATTACATTTGCCGGCTATCCAATCACTCCTGCAAGTAATATTTTGCACACCCTTTCAAACTGGAAGCAGTTTGGGATTAAAACTTATCAAGCTGAAGACGAAATTGCTGGAATTGGTGCTGCTCTAGGCGCCTCATATGGTGGGGCTCTTGGGATAACAGCTTCATCGGGTCCAGGTATTGCATTGAAATCAGAATTTTTAGGTCTAGCAGTAATGACTGAACTACCATTAGTAGTTATTAACGTTCAAAGGGGTGGTCCTAGTACAGGTTTACCAACAAAAACTGAACAATCTGATTTGTTTCAAGCTGTTTATGGAAGAAATGGCGAAGCTCCTATACCTGTAATTGCGCCAACTACACCTGGAGATTGTTTTTTTGCGACCTATGAAGCATGTAGATTAGCTGTCAAGTATATGACTCCTGTAATGGTATTGTCAGATGGGTATTTAGTTAACGGTTCTGAACCATGGTTGATACCTGATCCAAATAAATTAGAAGATTTTAAGGTAGAGTTTGCTAGAGAAAATGACGATGAAAAATTCCTTCCATATAAAAGAGATGAAAAAACTTTAGCTAGAAATTGGGCTATTCCAGGTACTAAGGGTTTAGAACACAGAATTGGTGGATTGGAAAAACAAGATATAACTGGAAATGTAAACTATGATTCTGATAACCATCAAAAAATGGTTGAGATTAGAGCGCAAAAAGTAGCAAATATTGCCAACGAGCTTCCCAAAACAAAAATATTTGGTGAGGAAAGTGGAGATGTGCTTATTTTAAGTTGGGGAAGTTCTCATGGTGCGTGTAGAGCAGCTACAGAAACTTTATTATCAGAAAATCTAAAAGTCGGTCACGCTTCCATTAATTGGATTTGTCCTTTACCAAACGATCTTGGAGAAATATTAAAAAAATTTAAGAAAATTTTAATTCCTGAGGTTAATACAGGGCAATTCAGGCAAATTATTCGCGCAGAATTTTTAGTTGATGCCATTGGTTTAAACGAAGTTCAAGGAAAGCCTTTAGGTGCATCAAAAATTGAAGAAAAAGTAAAGGATTTAATCAATGGTTGATAAACCAATACTAAAGAAAGCTGATTTTGAATCAGATCAGGCAGTTAGATGGTGCCCAGGATGCGGAGACTATGCAATTCTTGCTCAAACTCAGAAAATTTTTCCTGAAATAACTACAGAAAAAGAGAAAGTTGTATTTATATCAGGTATTGGTTGTTCAAGTAGGTTTCCATATTACATGAACACATACGGCTTTCATACTATTCATGGAAGAGCTCCGACAGTTGCAAGTGGATTAAAAATTTCTAACCCTGATTTATCTGTTTGGCTTGTAACAGGTGATGGTGATGGATTTTCAATTGGTGGAAATCATTTAATTCATCTTCTTAGAAGAAATGTTGATTTAAATGTTATGTTATTTAATAATCGTATTTATGGATTAACAAAAGGACAATATTCCCCTACTTCAGAACAAGGTAAAATTACATATTCTACACCAATGGGCTCTTTAGACTATCCATTTAACCCAACAAAATTAGCTTTGGGTGCTAGAGGTGCATTTGTTGCTAAAACCATAGATAGAGATTTAAAACATTTACAAAGTATGATAAAGAGAGCAAGTGAGCATCGCGGAACTTCTTTTATTGAAATTTACCAAAACTGTAACATTTTTAATGATGGCGCTTTTTCAGAACTTACTGATAAAGAAACTAAATCTGATAGAGTGCTTAAAGTTGAACATGGAGAACCAATGATTTTTGGTAAAGAAAATGACAAGGGTATTCACCTTGATGGTACGAAGCCTAAAGTTGTTACCATTGGAGAAGAATATTCTATAGAAGATATTCTAGTACATGATGAGACTGATGCTTTCATTGGAGATATGCTTTCTAATTTTACTGCAAGTGATACTTTCCCAGAACCTTTAGGAGTATTATATTGTGTTGAGAGACCAACTTATGATGATATGATGGTAGATCAAATGAAACAAGCAGAGAAAAATACTAAAGGTCCAAAAAGTGTTAACGATTTACTTAATGCTGGAGATACCTGGGAGGTAAAATAATGTCCTTCAGGATCGAGCAAGACAGCATAGGTAAAATAAAAGTTCCTTCAAAAGCATATTATGGCGCTCAAACTCAGAGGGCAATACAAAATTTTGCAATTGGGTGGTCTATGGAGTTCAGTTTAATTCTTCCATATATCATTGTAAAAAAATGTGCTGCAAAAACAAATTATGCTCAAAAAAATATTTCAAAAAAATTGTCTGACGCAATTATTAAAGCTTGTAATCATATTTTAGACAACCCCGATCAATACTTAAATGAGTTTCCAGTACCAGTTTTTCAAACTGGAAGTGGTACACAAACAAATATGAACGTAAATGAAGTGGTTGCAAATAAAGCAAATGAAATTCTTGGTGCAAAATTAGGCTCTTACAAGTTTGTTCACCCAAACGATCATGTAAATATGTCGCAGTCCACAAATGATACTTTTCCAACTGCAATTTTAGTTGGAAGTGTAATATCATCTGAGGATAATTTGCTTCCAGCGCTAACTATGCTTGAGAGATCGTTAGTTGCAAAGTCAAAAGAATTTCACAAAATAATTAAAGTCGGAAGAACTCATCTTCAGGATGCAACACCGATTCGATTAGGGCAAGAGTTTTCTGGTTATGCATCAATGATTAAAAATGATATTTCAAGAATTAAGCATGCTTTAAAAGAATGTAGCGATTTACCTGTTGGAGGTACAGCTGTTGGAACAGGAATTAATACTTTAAGCGGTTTTGATGAGTTAATGTGTTCATTTATTTCTGAAGAAACGGGACTTTCATTTAACGTATGTAAGAATAAATTTGAATTATTATCTTCTCAAAATGCTATATCTAATTTATCAGCACAGATTCGAATTTGTGCAGGATCACTAAATAAAATTGCTAACGACATCCGATGGTTAGCATGTGGACCAATGGCTGGAATAGGAGAATTAATACTTCCATCAAATGAGCCTGGCAGCTCTATAATGCCTGGAAAAGTGAATCCAACACAATGTGAAGCTGTAAATATGGTTTATGCTCAAATTTTAGGTAATGATGCTACGGTAAATTATGCAGGTACAAATGGTAATTTTGAACTTAATACGTACAGACCAATTATTGCTTCTGCAATTCATGAATCGATTTCATTATTATCTGAAGTTGCTGAATCGTTTACACTAAATGCACTTGATGGATTAAAAGCTAATGAGAAAAAAATTAAAGAAAATTTAAATAAGTCTTTAATGCTTGTAACAGCACTTGCTCCAAAAATTGGATATGAAAAGGCAGCTGAGATTGCTAAAAAAGCTTTAAAAGAAAATATTTCTCTGAAACAAAGTGCAAAAGCTTTGGGACATTTATCGGAACAAGAATTTGATAAAATTGTTAAACCAGAATTAATGGTTGCACCCAAAAAAGCATGATCAAAACATTTTTTTCATCATTAAGAATAATTTTTTATCTATTTATACTAGTTTTAGTATATGTCTTTTATTTATCTAGAGATTTACCTTCACTAGAACGCCTAGAAACTTTTGATCCAGCAATGCTATCTACTTTATATGATAGAAATGGTGAAGTCATTGGCGAATTCTATATACAAAAAAGAGTGTTTGTCGATATTGAGGATATGCCAAACCATTTAAAAAATGCAGCTATAGCTTCTGAAGATAAAAGGTTTTACTCTCATTGGGGTGTTGACTTACAAAGTTTTTTTAGAGCTGTAGTTGTTAATGTTTCATCGATGAGCTTTAGGCAGGGATTTAGTACGCTGTCTCAGCAGTTAGCTAGGAATCTTTATAAAGAAGTTGGATTTAAAGATAGTATCACTCGAAAACTAAAAGAAATGATAACAGCTATTCAAATTGAAAGAACTTATACTAAAGATGAAATACTAGAAATGTATTTGAATACGGTTCATTTTGGCCACGGAACCTATGGAGCAGAATCAGCAGCTAAACGATTTTTTAATAAAAATGCATCTGATTTAACTATTGGAGAATCAGCAATGTTAATTGGACTTCTTCCATCTCCAGCAAACTATTCTCCATTAAGAAATCTAAATAAGGCAATTGGTAGAAGATCGATTGTGCTGAAGTTAATGTATAATCAAGATTTTATATCTTATCAAGAATATATGGAGCATAATAGTATCGTTCCTGACAATATTTACTATGAAATTCCTAAAGGTAAAGCCCCATATTTTGCAGAACATGTTAGAAGAATTTTGGAACAACAAGATGAACAATTAGGAATCAATATTTACCAAGATGGATTAAAAATACATACTACTCTTGATTATAGATTACAAAAAATTGCTGAAGACTCTGTGATGCAAACTTTGAAAAAGAATCAAGATGAATTTAATCGTCAACTTTTTGCTGATAAGGATAAATTCTCACAACTTGCCTATCTATCAATTTTTGATGCTGACTCTGTTAAGATGATGCTTAATGGTCAGGTTGAATTGTACGAAGAGTTACGCAAAGAGCTGCTAGTTCAATGTGCATTTATTGCATTGGATACTAAGACAGGAGAAATTCTTGCAATGATTGGTGGAAGATCAGATTATCCTGATGAATTTAACCGTGCAACCCAAGCATTAAGGCAGCCTGGTTCAGTATTTAAGCCATATATTTATACTGCAGCTATTGATAATAATTATCCAGTAACTACTCAACTTTTAAATCAACCTGTTGCTTTGTATAGGAATAACGCCAAAGGTGAAAGAGAAAAATGGACGCCAGGAAATTACGACAAGAGCACCGGTGGATTAACTACATTAAGAGAAGGGTTACAAAGATCGCTTAACTTAATTTCTGTAAGAATGGTTCAGGAGCTCGTTCCACCAAGACAAGTGAAAGATATTGCTCAAAGGATGCAGATAAGTTCACCAATTAGGGCAGTAGATTCAATTGCCCTAGGAACTTCAGAAGTAAGGCCAATTGAAATTGTTGCTTCATATTCAACTTTTGCAAATAAGGGAATTTATTCTTCACCAATGGCTATCACTAGAATAGAAGACAAATATGGAAGAATTATAAAAGAGTATTCGATCGATCAAAAAGAAGTATTAAGTCCTGAAACAGCTTATATGGTGACTAATTTATTACAATCTGTTGTAGATAGCGGAACAGGTGGAAGCTTAAGATGGAAATATAAATTTAGACATCCAGCAGGTGGTAAAACTGGAACTACGCAAAACTTAAGTGATGCTTGGTTTGTTGGATTTACTCCAAATATTACAGCTGGAGTATGGTATGGAATTGATGAATATTCAGTTAGTTTGGGTGATGGTCAATATGGTGGAGTTGCAGCTCTTCCGGCTTGGGCTTTGTTTATGAAAAATGCACATAAAGAATTAAATATTCCTAAAGATAGATTTGAAATGCCTGATGGTGTTGTAGAAATTGAAATTGATTCAGATACTAAACAACTTCCTACAAGCAGAACAAAGAATTTAGAGAAAGAATTCTTTCTGCGATCTAATGTGCCGCAATAAACTAATTTTTTTTATTTGAGAGTTTTAAAATCACCATTCCACTTATAAAAAGAATGATATTTGGAAGCCATGATCCTAATCCAGGATTTAATAGATTTCTATCAGCTAATTGTTCACCCCAAATAAGCAGGATATAATAAACTAAGAAAAAGGCAATGCTTAAACCTGAGGCAATGGTCATACCTCCATTTCGAACAAGAATCCCAAGTGGCGCACCAACCATCGTAAAGAGAACACATGCCAGTGCTAATGTAAATTTTTTATGTATTTCAACTTTAAACTTGTTATTTGTCTTTTCATAATTTTCAATTAAAGTAAATTCATTTTTAAATTGACGTGCGTTATTAGTTAAAGATAATATGTATTGTTTATCTTCAAGGTTAGAAATAATTGAATCATCATTTAATTCATTTTCCGATGATGAAATTTCAATTTGTTTTTGTTTTAATTTTTCAATCTCTTCTTGAATGCTTTCTAATGTATTAGCATTTAGATTTGTTATTCCAATTTCTTTTTTTACGTTTTCGATACGTTCATAAATCTTGGAAATCAAAATTTTATTTCTTTTAATTTCATCAATCATTTGCGGTATTCGCATTTCACGATCCGTTCGATTTGATTCAGTGGTACGATTTAACATTAATTCATCCATTGATATCATAATTTGATGTGTTTTGAATTTTATTTTTCTATAATAATCATAATCTGATAAATCAATTTCATGGATTTCTCCATCCATTAAATCTATTGTAATCATGTTGCCATCAGAAGATAATGACCCCTGATTAGCATAAATCGTTGTTTGTTCTGATTTCTGATTTTTACTAAAAATTTTCACATCTTTGAAATCTTTACCATCCATTTCTTTAACTATCATGGTGTATTGAGGAATCATATCAACAAAATATCCAGGCTCAATAGATAGCTCTGGTTTTTTCTTGTAGATATCTCTTGCGAGCAATCGAGCATTATAATTCATTTCAGGGAGAATAAAATTGTTAAAAAGACACAATCCAATACCAACCAAAGAACCAAACAATATTGCTGGCTTAATTATATTGTAAAGATTTATACCAGCAGACTTTAATGCAGTTATCTCATTTTGCTGTGCCATACGACCAAAAGTCATTACGCTGGATATTAATAATGACATAGGAACTGATAGTGCTATAATCCATGCTAGATTTAAATATAAATACTCAAAAATTGTAAGCGCATCTAACCCTTTACCCAAAAAGCGATCCACAGCTCTGATAAGAAACTGTAAAAAGAGTACTGTAGTGATTACTGCAACTGATAATAAAAATGGGATTAAAGACTGTTTAAATAAATATTTATTAAGTGTATTCATAAGATTTTTAAAATTTAACTCTACTTGTGTTAAAACCTAAACTATAATAAGTTCCCATGCTTAAATTGATTAAGCCTTATGGTGACTGTAGCTCAGTTGGTAGAGCCATCGGTTGTGGTCCGATTGGTCGTCGGTTCGAGTCCGATCAGTCACCCGAAAATTTTCGGGGTGTAGCGTAGTCCGGTTAGCGCACCGCCTTTGGGAGGCGGGGGTCGCAGGTTCAAATCCTGCCACCCCGACAAAATTTCAATACAGTATTAAAATTCACTATTGTTTTTCCTCAAAATATTTAAAAATAAAACGTAAAATATATTATGACATTTCTTAAGAAAACAATTAAGAGTAACCAAAGCATAGAGCTATATAAATTCAATGGAGAAAATTTTGTCAATTTACCTCAAAACTTCCATGATGAAAATACGATTAAGGTATGCTTTCTTGATCTTGAAACAACAGGTACAAATAAAGAATCATCTAAAATAATTGAATTTGCAGGAAAACTTGCTGCTATTAATAAGGAGAACGGGGATCTAATAGGTATAATTGATAGTTACCAATCATTTAATGATCCTGAAGAGCTTATTTCACCAGTAATTACAAGAATCACTGGTATTACCAATAAAGATGTGGAAGGGCACTCTTTAGATTGGGAAATTATTTCTTCAATTCTCAATAAAGCTGATATTGTGGTAGCTCATAATGCTACTTTTGATCGAGGTTTCATGGATAGATATTTACCACTTTCAAAAGAAAAAGTTTGGGCATGTTCTGTGAATGATATTAATTGGTCGCAAAGGGGTTTCAATGCAAAAGGCCAAGAAATTTTATGTATTTGGCACGGATTTTATTATGAATCACACCGAGCAATGTATGATGTAGATGCCTTAATCCACTTGGTCACATATGATGTCAAAGGACAAAATAAAGCATCGTTAGAGTTAATATCAAACTCAGTCAAACCAACTTACAAAATTGCAGCAATTAATAGCCCTTACGAAACAAAAGACTTATTAAAATTAAGAAATTATAGGTGGAACAGAGTAAAAAGATATTGGTGGAAAAATATCTTCATTGAAGATCTAGAAAGTGAAAAAGAATGGATGGCTGATAATATTTATAATGGACACTTTCAAGGTCAAGTTGTTGAAATTGAATTAACTGATAAATATAAATCTTAATCAATCACATTGTGAAACATTTAGAACAATCAAAGTGGACTGCAGTTAAAAAAATTAAAGATTGGCGCCATTATGAAGTATTAAACATCAATAAAAAAGAGCAAAAAGTTGAAATGTTTTCTGTATGTGCTAAAAAGATTAGAATTGAAGTAGCTTTTAAAGATCTTAAAGATAATTCTAAGTGGCAAAGGGGTTGGATTGAAATTGTCGAAGAAAGTTCTTAATATTTGAGGTGATATCTTATTTAAAATTTTTTTTAACACCTTTTTACTTATTGTTGATGGCCATATCCTTAATATTTGATGGTTGGATTGGTCTTTCAATAGCTTTCATCGTTATACTATCAATTGTAATTGGGGAATTATCATTTGGCGATGATATTTCAACTCCTAATTATCGATTTCCATTTCTTTTAGATTTCTCCCTATTCATAAACGTCCCATTATTTTTAATAGTTCTTTATTTGTATCTAGATAGAATCTCAAATACATTTGAAATATATTATTTATTCTACATTCCAACTCTGGGCTTATTAATGGCACTCAGTTTAATCAATATTGGACATGAATTAGTTCATAGAACTAGTAAAAAATTCGACTGTGAAGTAGGTAATTGGGCTCTTGCCACTGCATGGAATCCCGCTTTCGCAATTGAGCATGTTTATGGACATCATAAAAATATTGGTGTTGTCGAAGAAGACCCTGTCACTGCAAGTCATGGAGAAAATCCAATTAGTTTTGCTTTTAAAGCTTTTTTTAAAGAACACACCCATGCATGGGGAATTGAAACCAGACAATTAAGGCGAAGAAAACAAAATATTCTATCTTTTCATAATAGAATTCTCAATGGTTACTTACGAACTCTGATTATTTTTTCTTTAATAGGATATTTTTTTAGTTGGCAAGCAATGCTGATTTATATCATTTTAGGTATTGTAGCAAATTACATTTTTCAATTAACAAATTTCATTGAGCATTATGGACTGGTACGTATTAAGGGTAAACCCGTTCAATACCATCATTCATGGAATTCAAATAATAAAATGACTAGCTATTTAACTTATAATTTGACAAGACATTCAGATCATCATGTTCATGCACAAAAAGAATTTTGGGAATTAAATCCATGTGATAATACAGGAGTTGTTTTGCCATCTGGTTATTTAACGTATATCCTTTTATTTACTTTTTTCCCTGCATTTGCTAAGTCTAAAATGGAGCCTAGATTAAAGAATTGGCATCAAAATTATGCTTCAGATGATGAAAAGTTATTGACCACCCATTATCTTAATTTTTCTAGTTAGCGGAAAGAAAATATTTTGCATATATTTTTCCTCTAATGTTATCATCACAATTTTTAATTGATCAAAAACAATGTTGCGGTAATGGATGTATGATGTGTCCATACGAACCACGCCATATCAAAGGAAATGATCAATTACAAAAAAGATGGAATCAATCCAAAAAAAAATCGTATAATACTCACATGAATAAAATTAATATTCCATTGATAGGTCTTGGTACATGGCTTATACCAAATGATGAAGCAGAATTAATTACAAAAGATGCAATTAATCTGGGCTATAAACATATAGATACAGCTGAAATATATCGTAACGAGGAAGGAATAGGGAAAGCCATAAAATCTTTATCTATTTCAAGAAATGATATATACATCACAACTAAAATGTGGCCTGGAATGTCAAAACAAGAAGAACCATATCAGAATTACAAAGGTGCATTAAAGGCCTGTGAGCAAAGTTTAAAATTGCTACAAGTTGATGAGATAGATTTATATCTTATCCATAATCCATTTGCGAAAGAAAATAGATTAGAGCTATGGGAAGCAATGGTAGAACTAAAGAAACAGGGCAAAGTAAAACATATTGGGGTTTCTAATTATAATGTTCATCACATCAAAGAAATCGAGGAAGCAGGAATTGAGATGCCTGCTGCTAATCAAATTGAGATTCATCCATGGCATGTAATACCACAGCCTTTGGCAGAATATATGGATAAGCACGAAATTCTTCCAATTGCTTATTCTACATTGGCACCTATTCCTAATTGGAGAGAAGGTTCACGATGGAATGGAAAACCAGAAGAGATGAAAAGCGGAGCAATGCCTTGCGAAGATATTGCAAATAAGTATGGAGTCACAGTCCCACAATTATTCTTAAAATGGGCAATTCAACTTGGGTATCCTGTGTTACCAAAATCTGTCAAATATGATAGACTTAAAGAGAATTTAAGTTTAGATCATTTCGAAATTTCAATTGATGATATGACTTCAATTTCAAATATAGCAATTGATAAGCAACAATGTCTTGCTTGGTCAGGTGATTTTGATCCGCTAGATGTAAAATAATACCTTTATTATACAAAATAACATCTTTTTGTCCTCTATTAACCTTTATTATATTAAATATAAGTTTTTTTTATTGCTCCTAAATTTATTTGACATTAAATTTGCTCAACGGAAAATTATAAATAGGGAAAGAAATGAACTATATAAGTGAAATGAAAATAAAAGAAGAGATTGAAATAAGCAGTTATAAAAAACGAATTAAGGATTCAATTTATGAGATTGTTGATAAAGAAATAAAAAGCATTTTACAGAAAAATGACTCATTTCATATTAAGGGATTTATAAAAGGAATCTATCTTAAAAGACATTATAAACCAGTAAATACTATTGAGATTAATATTCTTTTAAATATGGATCAAATACCCTTTAAAAAAAGAAATAAAGTTTTAATGCAATTAGACCACTTATTTGTTGATAAAAACAGCATAGGTAACAAAAAATTGAGGCAAAGATATATAGATTTTGCAATAGGTGATATACCAAATGTCAAAAATAGCTTAAGAAAGGAGCTAGAAAAGATTTTCAATAAAGTCCACGGAAGTTTTGAAATTGATATAAAAATATCTTCTTCATCAAAATCTAACAGAAAAATAAAATTTTACCAATTATCGCAAAAAAGATTAGAGAAATTAATAGTTATGATGGATCAATTAGGAAAACTCTCCAATAAGAAAAATTATTCATACGATCAAAATGATTGGGATGATATTCAAAGCGAACTAATAACATCTATAATTATTCTATTTGAAAAATTTGATAAAAAAAATGGTACCAGAGAATTGGCAAAGCGTCTGGAAATATATCATAAAATGAAAAATGCAATTGCTGAAAGGAGGTAGTATGTATTTTAATGGATATGGCGAAAGGATATATAATCCTGGAGCCTATTACAGAGCAGTACAAGAAGACAGATACGGTTATAATAGTTACTGCTATAGTTGTGGAAGAAGATATTGGTAAATTTCTTCTTGCTTATGAGGATAGTTAATGACGATTAATTATCCTCAAGTCCCTTTTAAAAAAATCAAAAATTATTTCTTAAATTTATTTGAACTATACGTAAAAATAGATATATTTAGTCTAAAGTTACGAAATATAAGGATATTTCTTGACTTTAATCGTTTTTTAATAATAAGTTAAATCATGAATAAAAAAGAATACAAAAAGTATAAAGAATCAATTTGGTATAAAATTGAAAGATTTTTCGATAGACACAATCACCTAATGGAGTTCATAAGAACTGTATTAGCATTTATTGTTTTATCATTGCAAATATTTATTATTACGAGACTTTAAATGAGTAGAGAAGAAATAATTACAAAAATAAATAATATTAAAGGAAGAATCTTTGTTCAAGAAGACTTAAACAATGAACTAGAATTCTTATATGATACTAAAAGTATAACTCTTAGAGACTGGCAAGATCAAAAAAGAATTTATTCATATGGTGCTCCACATATTTATGGTAAAACACAATATAAAGAACTTAAAAAATGGTATGAAGTAATAGGAGGAAGATATGATAAAGTATGGTATGGAAAACAATTGGTAAAATCTTTTCTATCAAAATATGTTGATGAAAAATTTATTGTATCGGTTGATATAAATACAAAAGATATGTTAAAAAAAGAAAACGAAGAATTTTCTGAAAGATATGCCGAACACGAGCATCCTAATGAAGATAATAAAAGTAGATATTGCTATCCATATGATGAGGAAAATACATGTAAAATAAAAATTACTCTTTTATCAACAATTGACGATGATTCATTAAAAAAATTAGAGGATTTTGAAACTCAAGATGATTTAAAAAATGATCTTCACAAAATTTTTGTGATGACAAAAGATCAAATTAGTCTTGATATTGGTAAGCGAAATCCTGAAGAAAGATTTCAGCATTTGCTCGAAAAAAGAAAAAACAAAGTATTAACGGCCATTTCTTCTTTGAAAAAGTTAAGTAATAAAAAAAATTACAATATCACTTCAGACATAAGTAGGCAGAAAATAGAAAGTTCTATATCTGACATTAATAGGGAGCTAATGGAAGTCAAAAGAAAATTTCTTGAGAAAGATGATAAAGGTTTATTTTCTTCTCAAGAAGAGATTAATGAAAAGGAATTTAAACTTGTATTCGATTTACAAAACGATAGTATTCAAGCATTAAGAAAGACAATTAAAGACTTAGAGAAAGAATTAAATATAATTAAAGGGAATGAAAAACCTTTTTAATCATTTAATAAAATTAATTAAAAATATGAGGCTCAAATGAATGAGCCTCGAAAGGATAGAAGTTGTTTAGAAAAGTAAAAAACAATCAATTTGCAATTGATGACGAAAGTTATTTTAACATTACAAATTTTATTTTTTTCATAGAATACTATGGAAAGATATATGACAAATTAGTTCAGGATGGTTCATTGCCTCCAGAAGACAAAAAATTTCGCCAAGCGCTGATAGAGTCTTTCAAAAGAGGAGAGATTTTTGATATGCTTGACGTTACACCTGAAACGCCGCAGGGTTAAATCGGCTAAAAATATAACATAGGAGTTATATGATAATAAATAACAATAATGAAGATGATCTATCATTTAGAAGATTAGATGATAGGCCATTAATGACCATAAGCAAAAGACACGTTGAAAAGGCTTTAGGTCAAACGTTAACTAAAAATGAATGGGTTTTAATAAAAGAGCTTATGCTAAGATCTACTTTTGAAATCATAAAAGATTTCAAAAAGATTCAAGAAGAAAATCTATTTGACCAAGCTATAAATTCTTTAGATGAAATATTTAAGGCTGAAGAAAGAATGCAAAATCAAGTTGTAAAATTTGAGGATTTAACTAGTAAGATGAATAAAAATAGGAGTTTAAATTAATGAAATATGGATATAATCCCATTGTCGGAGAAAAGTGGCGATATAATGGTCCTGATTCTTCGTCACCCTTTAAGATAAGTAGAAGTAAAATTGAACTATTTCACAGATGTCCTACTTGTTTTTATAAGGATGTTAAATTAGGATTAAGAAAGCCTCCTATGCCAGGTTGGGCAATTAACAGCGCAGTTGACTCACTTTTGAAAAAGGAAGTGGATTTTTGCAGGACTGAAGATCGTGCACATGGCATTTTTACAGAAAATGGTTTACCAAATATTAAACCGTTTAAACATGATGATATCGAAAAATGGCAAAATGCTTTTACTGGTATTCAGTATCATGATCAAGAACACAATTTTTTACTCTATGGTGGAGTAGATGATATTATGGTAAATGAAAATAATGAATTAGTGGTTGTAGATTTCAAAGCTACCGCAAAAGCTGCTGAGATTCTTACCTATAAAGATGTATATGATGACGGTAAGTCCTATAAAAGGCAGTTGGAGATTTATAGTTGGCTACTTCAAAAAAATGATTTCGCAGTTAATAGTACTGCTTATCTGATGTATTATAATGGTGATGCAAGTAAGCCATTTATGGGCAGAGAAATGCACTTTAGAAGAACTCTTGTACCTTTTGAACTAGATACTAGTTGGATTGATCCAATGATTCAAGAAATGTATGATTGTCTTCAATTAGATGAAGCACCAGATTATAATTTAGATTGTGAAGACTGTTTATATCTTAAAACAGTTTCAGAAATGTAATTGCTTTACTCTAAGCCTGACTTTTTATTTTAATGGATTTCGTAGAAAGTCAGGCCTCCTCAAAGAATTTGAAATCCATTGTCTCATGGTTAGCAAAGCCTGGTTCATTTTACTCCTTTCTAATGAATCAGGCTTCCTTATTGAATGTACCCTGAAGGCTTTTCAAATATGTAAATAATATCTAATCCTTCAGATCTTGACATTCCTCCTGGATTCAATCCAAGTTCACCCTCCGGAATCTCATGATTTAATTCTTCATAATATTCTACCCAATGCACAAATGGAGAATTTGTACCAGGTTCATTGAATGTCATTGGATTTAATTGCATGATTTGTTGATTATTATCTGCAACCTGTAATCCTTCATAAATAATTTCAGAACAATAATAGGTATCATCAGTTATATCAAAAATAAAATCATAAGGTTTTCCAAGTAAATTGTCTTTAATGTGTTTAAGAGCAGTTGGTATTAATTCAGCATGTTCTTTCTTCAATCTTCCAACAAGTACTTTATTGCTTCTATTTAAGAATTCTTCTAATGTTGTTTCTGTAACAGTTTCTCCTATGGCTTCAGCTAATTTGGTAGTTTTAAGATTAGGTCCAACTTCAGTTATAATTGCACAATGAGATAAATTTGATCCCATATAACCTTGGGTTACTGCTTCGATAGCATCGCATGGTGGTCCGCAATCTAGATCTTGAAAGAAAATATCACCTTCTTGAAAAGTAAATGATGGTTGACGCAACATGAGTGATACATAAAAAATGAAAAAACCACCCATTGCTATGGGGAAAAGATGTTTAATTGACATTACCTAAGTATTATCGACTATTTTAATTTCTCTTCCAGTGTATTCATAGCGATCAGGATCTGGCCATGCTTTAGCTACATCATGCCAATTATCTGAGGAACCATATTCTGTTTTTCTTCGTTCCATTGCTTCCTGGTATTCTGATTCTGAATTGAACCAAAGCTCTGCCATTCCACAACATCCATTTTCAATATCTTCTTCAAAAAATGTCAGAATATATTTTTGTGGCTTAAGAACGTTTACCATGTGAGGTGCATGGATATTTTCCCAGTGATCAAAGAAATTAGAACGTTTAATTCCAGTTCTATTTTGAATAAAAAGTATTTTTTTAACCATAATTGTCTCCTTAACGTAATAAAGATAACATCTTTTTTTTATTTACAACATCATTATTTGATACTTACATTGTTAGTTCATACAATTTTAGGAGATATAAATATGTATAAAAAAACCGCAATAATTTTGTGCCTATTTTCAATGATTTTTGCTCAAGATAATGTTGAGCTTGAAGAAAATAGACATTTTAATTCTTATCAAATCAATTTAGATCGTTTTAAACAATTAAATGAAGATATCACAACACCAAATACTTATCGTACTGCTGCTGGTTATCCAGGACATGAATACTGGCAAGTAAGAGCAGATTATGATATGAAATTAAGAATTGATGACAACAAGCAAAGACTTTATGGAGAAGAAACAGTTACGTTCTACAATAATTCTCCTGATGCATTGAATTATTTATGGATGGAGCTCACACAAAATGTTAGAGCCTTAGATTCAGATTCCTACAAAATTCAATCTACTGGTGACCTTTCAGCTCAAAGAGGAAATGAGAAGATGGTTATTGGTAGTACAGTCTCATCAAGAACATTAGAAAATTTTTATCGTGATTTTGATGGCGGTTTCAAAATTCAGTATGTAAAAGATGAAAAAAATAAAAATGTTCCATATACAATCAATAAAACCATGATGCGTATTGATGTTCCTGAACCAATTCAATCGGGAGATACTTATACTTTCAAGATTAAATGGTGGTATAATATCAATGATCATATTAGAGACGGTGGAAGATCAGGATATGAATATTTTGAGGATGACGATAACTACATTTATACTATAGCACAATTCTTTCCAAGAATGTGTATGTATAATGATGTATATGGTTGGCAAAATAAACAATTCTTAGGTAGGGGTGAATTCACATTAATTTTCGGTGATTATGATGTAAAAATTACTGTACCTGAAGATTTTGTTGTTGGAGCTACCGGGGCATTACAAAACCCAGATGAAGTACTTACTGATGAGCAAATTAATAGACTTGAAAAAGCAAAGAAATCCAAAGAACCCGTTTTAATTGTTACAGTGGATGAAGCCTTAGAAAATCTTGAAACCAAAACAAGTAGACAAAAAACATGGCACTTTAAAGCAGAAAATGTAAGAGACTATGCATTTGCTGCTTCAAGAAGATATATATGGGATGCCATGGGTGTGCAAGTAGGCGATAATACAGTAATGGCTATGTCCTACTATCCAAATGAAGCAAACCCTCTATGGGGGCAATATTCAACCAAAGCAGTAGCACACACTGTTGATTTTTATTCAAAGTATACATTTGATTATCCATATCCTGTTGCTATTTCAGCTCATATTGATCGTATGGGAATGGAGTATCCAATGGTTTCATTTAATGGATATCGCCCAGAAGAAGATGGGACATATTCTGAAAGAACAAAAAGAGGATTAATTGGAGTAATTATACATGAGGTTGGACACTTCTGGTTTCCAATGATTGTTAACTCAGATGAAAGACAATGGACATGGATGGATGAAGGTCTTAATTCCTTTATGGATGATTTGGCAGGAAGAGCATGGGACTCAGAGTTGTTTCATCCAAGAAACAACCAAGACTATATCGTGCGATATATGCGAGGAGATAAATCTAACATAATGCCGATAATGACAAATTCTGAATCCATTTATCAATTTGGTGCAAATGCATACGGTAAACCTACAGTTGCATTAAATATTTTAAGAGATACTATTATGGGTAGAGAGTTATTTGATTTTGCATTCAAAGAATATTCAAAAACTTGGATGTTTAAGCATCCAACACCGTCTGACTTTTTCCGAATTATGGAAAATGCATCTGGTGTAGATTTAGATTGGTTTTGGAGGGGATGGTTCTTTACAAATGACCATGTAGATTTATCCATCGAAGAAGTTGAATGGTTCCAGTTAGAGATTGATCCAACCAAAAAAAGAGCAGCTGAAAAGAAAGATAAAGAAAGCAAGAAATATTATGCTGCAATGTTGGATGAGAAAGATATTAAGCAAACTGTTACAGATAGAGATCCTAAAACAAAAGACTTTTATGACTCTTATGATGAGTTTGCTGATATAACTGATGCCAGCCAACGTAGAAGGTATGAAACAATGTTAAATGATGCTGATCTTTCAGATGAAATGAAAGCTAAAATCATGGAAAAAATGAGTGGTAAAAGCCAGTATGAAGAATTGCTGGACGAACTGTCTGACAATGAACGAAGATTAGCAAAAAGAAATGATCACTTTTACAAGATTAAATTCAAAAACATTGGTGGACTTGTGATGCCTTTGATTATTGAAATGACATTTGAAGATGGATCAACCGATGTTGTAAGAATACCTGTAGAAATTTGGAGATTTAACAGACCAGAAGTATCTAAAGTGTTCAAAACTGAAAAGAAGGTTGTAAGCTTCACATTGGACCCATTTAGAGAAACTGCTGATACATTCAGAGACAATAATCATTGGCCACCAAAGAATGAGCCAACTTTATTTGATATCTATAAGTATGATAGCTCATCATGGTATGGTGGATCAAATCCAATGCAGAGAGCCAAACAAAGCGATTCCAAGTAATATTAGGACGACTAAATAATGTATAAATTATTTTTTCAAATAATTTTATTTCACTCGGTTGTTTTTAGTCATCAGTTTTTTCTGACTACAACTGAGGTGCGTTTAAGTGATAACCAAAAAAGTTTAGAGATAACTATCCAAACGTTTACTCATGATGTAGAAGCGTTATTAAAGAAAGCTGATTTTAATCTAGCCAATTTAGGTTCTGAGCGAGAAAACAAAGATATAGATGATTTTATAATAGATTACCTTTCAGATAATTTTATTATACAAGATCATTATTGGAGATATCTTGGAAAGAAAATTGATGGAGATTTCACTCTATTTTTTTTAGAAATTGATAAATTTAATTCGCCATCTAATGTAGCTGTATTCAATACAATATTTATGGATATGTATCAAAAGCAACAAAACATCATGAATGTTTATGGAACAAAGAATGTCCAGTCTTCAACTATGACTGTTGAAGAACCTGCATTTAAGTTTGAGCTTTAGCAGTTTCTTGATTGCCAACATACCAGATATATATTCCGCTGAGCATCATTGCTATACATAGAAGTTGGCCCATGCTTAAATCGAAAAGAATAAATCCTAAGTGAGCATCTGGCTCTCTAAAATATTCAATGAAAAATCTTACAATTCCGTAACCAAACACATACGTACCACTATTAAATCCAAGTTTATTATGTTTGTTAAATGAGTTAATTAAATAATAAAGAATAATTCCTTCAAACAATGCTTCATATAATTGGGATGGATGGCGTAATACATTATCTCCTGCATTTGGGAAATACATTCCTATAGATGCTTCAGTTGTTCTGCCGTACAATTCTCCATTAATAAAGTTTCCAATTCTACCAAAAAAATAGCCCAAAGGAATAGCAGCAGTCAAAAAGTCTGCTAATTCTAATAAATGTAATTTTACTTTTCTACTAAAAAGCCATATTGCAGTAACTACTCCAATAACCCCTCCATGGTAAGACATACCTGCAATACCAGTAAATACCCAATTACCATTATAATATTTGAAAGGAAGAAGAATTTCTAATGGATTAGAAAGATAATATTCAAAATTATAAAAAATCACATATCCAAATCTTGCTCCAATTAATAATCCAATAAAACACCATGATAATAAGTCTTCAAATTGCTCTAGGTTAATTTTATTAAACTTGTTTTGTTTAATTTTTTTACTACAGAGTATGTACACTACACCAAAAGCAACAAGATACATTGTTGAATACCAATAAATAGTTAATGGACCAATTGAAATTAGTACCGGATCCATTTTTGAGGGTAAAGTTTGCCACCATGATAGGAAATCCATATAGAAAGATACAAAAAATACTTTGTAACCTAAAAAAAATTATATAACCTCGAATACAAACTATGATTTTATCAGGAAAAGAAATTCTTAAGCGTAAAGATCAAGATATCATCATTGAACCTTTCAATGAAAATCAGATCAACCCTAATAGTTATAACTTAAGACTCCACAACGAGTTAATGGTTTATGAAAACAGTCCTTTAGATATGAAAGAAGATAATGCTGCTAAGAAAATTATTATACCAGAGGATGGATTATTACTTGAAAGCAGAAAGTTATATTTAGGAAGGACTATAGAATATACTGAGACGCATAATTTAGTACCAATGCTTGAAGGAAGATCATCTGTTGGTAGGTTAGGACTTTTTGTTCATGTAACAGCAGGATTTGGCGATGTTGGGTTTAAAGGTTATTGGACTTTAGAGATTTTCTGTGTTCAACCAATTAAAATTTATCCTTCTGTTGAAATTTGTCAAATTTTTTATCACTCCGTAGAAGGTGAAGTAGATCCTTATAAGAGTGGAAAATATCAAGGAAATAAAGATATTCAAACTAGTATGCTCTATAAAGACTTCAAAAAAGATGAATAAAATTTTTATCTTTCCGTTCATCGTAATAATAAAATTTTATCAAACACTTATTTCACCATTATTAGGTTCAAATTGTAGGTTTCAACCTACATGTTCAGAGTATTGCATGGATTCTTTAAAAACGTGGGGTTTATTTAAAGGTCTTTATTTATCCATGAAGCGAATTATAAAATGTCATCCGTGGGGTGGAAAAGGTTATGATCCTGTCCCAAGAAAAGATTAAATATGTATGAACTTATTGAAAGCTTGGAATTAATTCTTAATAATAATTTTACATATTCTGTTATTTTTATCTTAGGTATGTTTCATGCGCTTGAGCCTGGCCACGGTAAAACTCTGATTTTAGCATATTTAAGTGGAGGGTCATTAAGGTTTTCTGGTTCGTTAAAAATCATTAGTGGACTTATAATTACACACTTTCTTTTATTCTCATTAATTGCTTTTTTAATCAAAGCAGGTGGAGACAAATTTCCAATTTTAGGTTATATAGGACCTTTATTAATTATATTTCTTGGTGTCTATTTATTAATAAGATCTTTGAAAGAAACTAGACATGAAAATGAAGAAGAGTGTAATGATCCAATGCATTTTCATTTCAACGACACAAAATATGCAAGCCCATTCATCACTGGATTGGTAGCAGGATCAATCCCTTGTCCTTCTGCTATAGCGGTATTACTTATTGCAGCAAATAAATTTCAAAATGATTTTATTACACTATACTCGTCTATTTTTATTTATGTTTTAGGAATCGCTTTGACACTGATTGGAATTATGACTTTATTTTTAATGTTTAAAGATAGATTTGTAAAACAATTAAACTCTGTTAATAAAAAATTTAATACAAATATTGTTGCAGCAATTCTAATAATTACAGTAGGAATATTATACTTTATGTTTAGTTATTTAGGAATTGAGCATCAACACTAGTCATGCTGAACAAATTCAAATTGTTCTTTTTTGTATCCTAGCTCTTCAAGAGAAGTGATAATTTTTTTATATCCTTCATCTGTTATTTTTGGTGTTCTTCCCATAATCCAACCCATAGTATTTTTGGGATAACCAACTGCCATATATTCATAATTATCATCGACATAAACGATTTTAAATGGGAATTTCATAAATGGAATAAAAGGTTTTCTCATTTGAATGGTCCATTCTGCATTTGAAGTTTTATTTATCACGGTACCTTTTTGCTTAATCTGCCTTGCTTGACCATCTTTAATAGCATCATAAGTAATATCTATAGTACCATCTTTATTTAAAACGTAAGTATCTGAAGAGTTTGTAGCTCCTTTTTCTATCATATTAGGAACTAGGGCAATCACAAACCATTTACCCATAAATTTTTCTAAATCTACTGATTCAACTGTTTTCATCGTGTCTGCTCCCTTTAAAAAACTTGCAAAGATTAAGAATAAGATTAGTAATGTTTTCATTTTAAATTTCTACTCCAATTTTTTTATATAACATACTTAAAGCAAAATATAATACTACCATGATTGAAATTGAAAGAAACATGCTTGGAATAAAATTGATTCTTTTTAAAAAATATGGCAACGTAATAAAAAATGATAATGAAGGCATAATCATTGCAAATACTCCATAGGAAAAATCAATTATTTTATCTACATCCTTAGTTTCAAAATAAATCCACGAAATTGTAATCAAAGAAATCATGGGAAGTGATACAATTATAGCTCCTAAAAGAGAATCTCTTTTCCCAATCTCTGATGCGACAAATATAATTAGTGCGGATATTAATATTTTTGCTATATTGAACATCAGTAAAATTATGGAATTAAATAATATATATCTAGGGTTTGCTTTAGCTACGTTTGCAGGGTTAAGTACAGGGATTGGCAGTGGTTTAGCTCTTTTTACAAAATCGTTTAATAAACGTTTTTTAGCTATTGCACTAGGCTTATCTGCAGGAATAATGCTATATGTATCTTTCGTGGAGCTCATGCAACTATCTTTTGAATCGTTAACAGCAATATATGGAATGAATTTTGGTAAGTTGATAACGGTTACAGGATTTGTTGTTGGATTATTATTGATGCTTCTTATCGATCAATTATTTGATCATCATTCAATAGCAGATTTTATTTCTAGATCAGAAGATAAAAATGAATCTGTATTAATTAAAGCTGGTATTTTTTCAGCAATTGCTTTGGCAATTCATAATTTTCCTGAAGGATTTGCTACTTTTACTGCTACCGTGTATGATCCCGCCATTGGTGTTACACTTGCCACTGCAATAGCCGTACATAATATTCCAGAAGGCATTGCAGTTTCTGTTCCAATCTATTATGCAACTAAAAGCAAGCGAAAAGCTTTTTATATTTCATTTCTCTCTGGTCTTGCAGAACCAATTGGAGCATTAATCGGATTTCTAATATTTAGAACCGTATTCAATGAAGCTTTATTTGGTATATCTTTCGCATTTTGTGCAGGAATAATGGTTTATGTTGCTTTAAATGAACTATTACCTGTTGCCAAAGAATATGGTGAGCCAAGTGATACAATCATTGGCGTAACAATTGGAATGATTATTATGGCTATAAGCTTGATTATGATGTATGCTTAAATAAGTACGATAGTTTTCTTAGATAATTGGCTTTATAATAAGCCAGTTATTTCTTTTGATAGAGGCTTAACAGATTTGTCAAAAAATGCTACTAAATCTCCGTTTTCATTGACAAGATACTTACAAAAATTCCAGGTAGGTTTTTTTTCATTCCAACCGTTTAAATCTTTATTTGTGAGCCAAGTATAGACTGGACTTTGATTTCTACCTTTAGTTGTAATTTTTGAGAACATTTGAAACGTAACACCATAATTTTTTTCACAAAATTCAGCGATATCTGAATCAGAGCCTCTTTCCTGGAACATAAAGTCATTTGCAGGAAATCCAAGTACAGCAACATCTTCACCATATAAATCATGAAGCTTTTGAAGACCTTCATATTGATAAGTATAGCCACAGGCTGACGCCGTATTGACAATCAATACTTTTTTACCTTTAAATTGTTCGAAATTAATTTCTTCACCATCAATTGATGTCGCTTTCAAATCATAAAAGCTCGCAATTGCTTTAGATTTCTCTAAAGGATCGTTCGTCTTTTTTGCAGTTAACCCAACTAATAGAAAAATAATTCCTATTGAAAGAAAGGCTATTAATGCCATGTTACTTGTTAATAATGTTTTTATCATATTTTTGCTTAAATTTGCCTGCGAAAGTACTATGTATTTAATTAAAAAAGAAGAATTATCTGGAACAGCTCTCTGGTTAAAAGAGAATTTTGAAGCAATATTTTTATGGTTTTGCGTTATATGTATTGTTGTTTCAGCTTTGTTTATATTAAAACTATATTTGAATCGACAGAAATGAGAATTTTACAAACCTTAGTAATATTATTTTTAATAGCTTGCCAGAGTGAGGTGTCAGATAAAGGCATCAAACCAGCTCAATCTCAAGACAATTCAACGCAAGAATCTTTAGAGAAAGATTCTCAGCCAACTCAACAAATAACAAATGGTATTGTGTTTAAAGATGCTCAGGGGAATATACTTACCGATGCTCAAAAAGATAGTCTTGTTCAATATATGGATAATATCCAAGCACTTCGAAGATATGATCAAGATAACAATAATACTGAGTACATTTTATTTCAAGATTATGAAGATTTAAGAGGGTTTGTTTCCGATGATGCTATAGAGAATCTTATCGAAGAGAATAAGCTCAGAAGATCAGGAGGGCAAGGAGCAGTTCTTAATAAAAGAATTAATGATCAGTGGAAAGATAAGCCACTTCCTGATGGTGATTTTTTACAAATGATTGATGGAAGTGTAAAATCCTTTTCAGATTATAAGGGCAAATTGCTGGTAATAAACTTTTGGTACATTAATTGTGGACCATGTATCGCTGAAATGCCATATTTAAATGACTTAGTTAATCAATATCAAAATGAGGATATCCATTTTTTAGCTTTAAGTTTTGATACTATACCAGATATTAAATCTTTTCTTAGTAAAACCGAGTTTAAATACGAGCATGGCTCAATATCAAGGTCTCTTATGTATGACTTTACTCCAGTAGCTCCAGGACATTTCATTGTAGACAGTGATGGAATCATTCGTGATATCATTGTTGGAGCTCCAAGACAGACTGAATTAATTTTTGACAAGCTAGTAGACTTAATTGAAAAAAATAAAAAATAAATTCTTAAAGACTTATTCATTCAGTAAATTTTTTAGATGAAAAAACTATTAACAATAATAATTGCATCACTTTCTTTCTTAAATGCTCAAACTCATATAGTTCCAGAAGGATTTTCTGGTTTTACAGTTTCGTTTAAACATGATCAAAATGTTGATTTTTTTGGAGAAGGTAAGTTTTTAAGAGATAGTTATAGCAACGCAATTGGTTTAGGTTATGTTTATAATGGTATATTTGGAATTGATTTAGGTTACGGGTACTCCCTAAATGATAAAAAAGACATATATACTTTTTCAACGGAAGAGGGAGCATCTACTTCAGAGGATGAAAACTTTAATTTTGTTGAAAATTTTAGATCAGAGAACTCTAATGTTGGAGATAAAACATTTTCCTTTGGCTTAACTTATTATCTTAATGAAAGCCAAACACTTTTTAGTTCAAATCTTCCATTAAATCTATCTATCGGCGCCAGATATGGAACAAAAAATTATACTAGTAATGCTTTAGATTTCTTGAATCAAGATTTTTATGGCAAGTTTTATGCTTTTGAATTTGGTGCCTATAAAGAAATTGAGACAAATGCTAGTTTTTATATGATTCCAAGATTAAAACTTAGTGTTAGCAGTGAGAAGAATATCTACAATTCTCCTGATGCTGTAGTAGATGGTTCATCTGGTATTATTGATACTGATTCATTTAAGGTTCAAAGTACATACTTTGAAATTGCTCTTCCATTTATTTTAAATAATACATCTGCAGGTCAGCCGTTTATTGAGCCAAGTATAGCTAATAAATTTGGTACTACACACTTAGGCTTAAGATTTGGTTTTTTATTTTAACGTAAATTTATTTTTATATGTCTAAATCATTTAAGATTCATTCTGATATTTCTATTGCTGAAACATTACCATCATCATTTTATAGAGATACAAACGTTTTTGAAAAAATTAAGCAAGATATTTTTCTTAAATCATGGCAATTCATTGGAGATAATTCACAAATAAAACTTAATAATTCATTTATGCCACAAACGATACTTGACGGTTTTTTGACTGAACCTATTGTCATAACAAGGGATGATAAAAGTAAAGTCCACTGCCTTACAAATGTCTGTACACATAGAGGAAATATTGTTGCACTTGGACCCGGAAAATCTAAAAAATTAACTTGCTGTTACCATGGAAGAGCATTTGATTTAGATGGTAGTTTTAAATCAATGCCTGAATTTGACCAAACTAAAAATTTTCCAACAGAAAATGATAATCTGCATAGCTTCCCAATTGAAGAGTGGGGCCCTTTTTTATTTACTGGAATGGATCCTGAATTTGAATTTAAAAGCGTGTTAGATGTTATGGATGAAAGAATTGGATTTTTACCTTTAGATCAATTTTTATTTGACGCCAATTTATCTAAAGACTACCTAGTCAATTGTCATTGGGCTCTGTATTGTGATAATTATTTAGAAGGATTTCATATTCCATTTGTTCATGAAGGATTAAATAAGGTTTTAGATTATAGTAATTATCAAACAGTTCTTTATGATCACTGTAATTTACAAATAGGTTTTTCAGATGAATCAAATGAAGTTTTTGATTTTCCAAAAGACCATATTGATTATGGAAAAAATATTGCAGCATACTATTATTGGCTTTTCCCAAATATGATGTTCAATTTTTATCCTTGGGGTCTTTCAATCAATGTTGTTAAACCTTTGTCTATTAATAAAACTAAAGTTTCTTTTATGACGTATGTTTTTGATGATTCAAAACTTCATAAAGGTGCTGGCAATGATATTGATAAAGTAGAAAGAGAAGATGAATTCATTGTTGAAAATGTTAATAAAGGTATTCAGTCATCATTTTATAAATCAGGAAGATATTCACCAACTAGAGAGCAGGGCGTACATCATTTTCATCGCTTGTTAGCTCAATTTCTTAACTAATAATTAAATACAATGCAAAATTCCTTTTTTATGCAACAAGCTATAAATGAAGCTTTAAAAGCTGATCCAAATAAAGTTTATCCAAACCCTTTGGTTGGTTGTGTCATAGTAAAAAATGACAAGATTATTGCAAGAGGGTATCATAAAGCATTTGGAACAAAGCATGCTGAAGTAAATGCTATTGAATCTCTGAATACTCCAGTTAGAGATGCCGATTTATATGTTACTTTAGAACCCTGTGCACACTTTGGGAATAATCCTCCATGTGTAGATGCAATTATTAAATCAAAAATGTTTAAAAAAGTAATTATTGCTATAGCAGATCCAAATGAAAAAGCTATGGGTGGAATTGATAAACTAAAAAAAGCTAACATTGAGGTTGAGATAGGGGATTGTCAGATTGAAGCTAAAAAAATAAATAAAAGATTTTTTACATTTTTTGAAAATAAGAGACCATTTATAATATTAAAATACGCCAGAACTCAAGATGGATTTATAGCTCATTTAGATGGAAGTTCAAAATGGATTACTAGAGAAGATGCTAGAAGAGATGTCCATCTCACAAGGTCTGGTTGCGATGCAATTTTAGTTGGCAGAAATACTATTGAACAAGATAATCCTTCATTGGATTCTCATGGATTAGGCAAAGATCCACGTATTGTAATTCTTTCTTCAAAACCATTATCATCATCTCTAAAAGTGTCAAAGAAAAACCCTATAATTTTTCAAACATTGAGTGAAAAACCTCCAGAAAATAATATCAAAATTGTTCTTGACAATTTATTTAAGGAAAATGTACAATCTTTACTTGTTGAAGGGGGAGAAAAAACCATAACGTCATTTATCCAAAGTGGATATTTTGATGAAATTCATGAATATATTTCTCCAAAAAAATTTAATGAGGGTATCCCTTTTTATAGAGGTGATTTTGATACAATTCGTTCATCTTTAGATTTGGTATCTGAAATTTCATTCAGCAGCGATATTAAAAAAACATATAAAAAGAAATGTTTACAGGACTAGTAGAAACAAAAGGACAAATCGATTCATTTGAAAAAAATGAAGACGGGATGATTTTACGTATAAATCATAATGATTCATTTGATGTGTCAATTAACGATAGTGTTTCTTGTAATGGAGTATGTCTTACAGTTGTTAAAATTGACAATAATTCATTCGAAGTCCAACTAGTTAATGAGACTTTAAATAGAACAACCGCTGAATTTTGGAAAGAAAAAGATGAATTAAATTTAGAAAGAGCATTATTGCCTACGACCAGAATGGGAGGACATTTTGTACAAGGACACGTTGACTGTGTCACAAAAATTAAGAATGTTCAGAACTTCGATAAATCATCTACTTGGACGTTTGAAATGGCTGACGATATAGAGAAATATATAGTTGAAAAAGGTTCTATAGCTTTAAATGGGGTCAGCTTGACAGTAGCAAGCAAGAATATAAATACATTTGATGTTGCACTTATTCCTCATACAATCGAGCTAACTACTTTTGGAAATTTGGTAGTTGGAGATAGTGTAAATGTTGAAGTTGATATATTAGGGAAATATATTGAAAACTTTATGGAAGCAAGAAAATGAAATTTGATACTATTCCCTCTGCAATTAAAGAAATTAAGGCTGGTAGTATGGTTGTTGTTCTTGATAATGAGGACAGAGAAAATGAAGGTGATTTGGTAATGGCATCTGATGCTGCTACTCCCGCAAATATTAACTTTATGGCCAAAGAAGGTAGAGGTTTAATTTGTATTTCAGTTTCAAAGCCAAGAGCAAAAAAATTAGATCTTGAACCAATGGAACAGAAAAATACTAGCTTACATGAAACTGCATTCACTGTTAGTGTAGATGCTATTAAAGGAACCACAACTGGTATATCTGCTTCAGATAGATGTAAAACGATCAAGACCATTGTTAGTGACAGCACGAATCCTTCTGATTTAGCTAGACCCGGCCATATATTTCCTATTGTAGGACGTAATGGAGGAGTGTTAAGAAGAGCCGGTCATACTGAAGCAAGTATGGATCTTGCCCAACTTGCAGGTTTTTCTAGAAGTGGGGTCATTTGTGAAATTATCGGGGATGACGGTGAAATGCTCAGAGGTCCAGAGTTAATGAAATTCGCAAAAAAACATAACTTAAAAATTATTTCAATTGAGGATCTTATACGATTCAGAAGAAAACAAGAAAGCATCATTAAAAAAGTTGAAGAAATTAAACTTCCAACCAAATTTGGTGATTTTGATTTACATATGTATGATGACATCTATAATAATAAAGTACACTTCGGGTTAACCTATGGAAAGATCGATACTAAGAAACCCATTTTAATCAGGGTTCACTCTGAATGTCTTACTGGAGATATTTTTCATTCTCTAAGATGTGATTGTGGTAGCCAGCTTGATTTTGCAATGAAAAAAATTGTTGAAAAAGGTTCTGGAATTATTGTTTATTTAAGACAAGAGGGAAGAGGAATTGGCATAAGAAATAAGATTAAAGCTTATAAGCTTCAGCAAGAGAAGAATTTAGATACTGTTGAAGCCAACAATGCATTAGGCTTTAAAGCAGATTTAAGAGATTATGGAGTAGGTGCTCAAATTCTGAAAGATTTAGGAGCAAAGGAATTAATTGTTATGACCAATAATCCCAAAAAACTTATTGGGCTTGAGGGACATGATTTAAAAATAGCTGATAGACTACCAGTTAAAATCAAGCCATCAGAATACAATGAAAAATATTTATCAATAAAAAAGACTAAACTAAACCATATGTTAGATTAATGATTGCAGTAATTATTAGTGAATTCAATAAAGAAATTGTAGATGGTCTTTTAGAAGGATGTAAGAAATCTTTAAAAGATCATAAGCTAAATATAATTAAAGTTCCAGGGGCTTTTGAATTGCCTGCATCAGCACAAAAATGTGTAGAATCTGAAAGATATGATGCAGTGATAACGTTAGGATGTGTAATCAAGGGGGATACAGATCATTATGATTATATTTGTCAAGCTGTATCAAATGGAATAATGAATATTTCTATAAAGTCACATATTCCTGTTTTATTTGGTGTACTTACATGTCAAAATGCTCAACAAGCATTCGAAAGAAGTAGAGACAATGATTTCAATAAGGGTTTTGAAGTTGGAAATGCTGCAAAATCTCTTTTGGAATCTGCTAGATAGCCAGCTGGGCTATCTGGACTCGAACCAGAATCATCCGAATTAACAGTTCGGTGTCTTGCCAATTAGACCATAGCCCAAATTATTTTATTGAAATGGAGTAAGGCGGGAGAAGGTAGGTATATTGTATTGTTTATAGAATTGAGATATAAATACATAGTGTATGAACTAATCAAGGATTTCCCCCGCCCCAACTAACTCATATTGACATTACAATTTAAACACAAGAATTTGAAAAAAACAAGAAAAAACCGACTGGTCGGTTTATTTTTGTAAAAAACTTATGTTTTCAACATTTTTATAGAAGAGGAAGCAGCCCGTAGGGGGATCGAACCCCTGTTGCATGGATGAAAACCATGAGTCCTAACCACTAGACGAACGGGCCAAAAAACGTAGAAAATATAGAACTAAGATATTATTATTACAATAGACTTTATTTAAACATCTAAAGCATCTAAAAGTTGACCATTCTCGTGCATTTCTACAGTAATATCACAACCGCCAAGCAATTTTCCATTAACAAATAGTTGTGGGAAAGTTGGCCATCCTGATAATTCAGCTAATGCTGGCCTCATATCTTCGTGTCCAAGAATATTAACATCATGAAAGTCAACTCCATAGTGGTCTAGAACACTGACCACTGTTTTAGAAAAACCACAAACAGGCATTTCTTTTGTTCCCTTCATAAAAAGTACAATCTTGTTTTCTTCAATAACTTTTTTAAAATCTTCTTTAAAATTCATGGCTAAATTTATTAATATATTTTAAAAATTAAAGGAGTAATTAAGCCAATGAGACTTTTTTCATGGAATGTAAACGGAGTAAGAGCAATAGAAAAAAAAGGATTTCTTAATTGGGTTGATAGTACATCTCCAGATATTCTCTGCATTCAAGAAACAAAAGCAAATTTTGATCAATTACCTGAATCACTTCAAAATATTCATGGATACCATGGATATTGGCATTCCGGAGTTAGAAAAGGCTATAGCGGAGTTGCTACTTTTTGCAAACATGAACCGCTTGATGTTAAATATGGGTTGGGAATTGAGAAATATGATCGAGAAGGAAGAGTGTTGATTACAGAATTTGAAAATTTTTTATTATATAACATTTATTTTCCGAATGGACAAAAAGATGAGCATAGATTACAGTACAAATTAGATTTTTATGACGATTTATTAGTGATATTGAATGAGCAAGTAGAATCTGGAACCAATGTAGTAGTTGCGGGAGATTGGAATACTGCTCACTTTCCGATTGACCTTGCCAATCCAAAAGCAAATGAAAAAAATTCCGGCTTTATGCCTGTTGAAAGGGCTCAATTAGATGAATATGTTGAAAACGGTTATGTTGACACCTTTAGATTATTTCACGATGAGCCTGAAAGATATTCATGGTGGACGTATCGTTTTGGAGCAAGACAAAGAAATATTGGATGGAGAATTGACTATTTTTTTGTGAATGAAGGTTTTGTAGAATCAGTAGCCGATGCAGATATTCATGAAGACGTAATGGGATCTGATCATTGTCCAGTCTCTATTGAATTAGTTGACAATTTCTAAAATTGCAAAATATAAGCTCGAAGTATGGCCTACACGCTCACCGTTTAAGCTATCAGGAAATTGCACAACAATTGAATTTTTAATTTCTTTACCGTAAGGATCAAAATCATATTTCTTAAACTGAGAATCAAATTCTTTAATATTTCTCCATTGAACTAGTTTATTTTTAAATCCTTTCGAAAATGCCTCATCAAAACTATTTAAATTATCTGGACATTTTTCAAATCTTTTTTCTATGGACATTCTTGTAGTCATTGGAACTTTATCAATATCCATATGTAAGGCAGTAGCAACTGTATTATAAATTATGTTTTCATTTAATTCTGAATTCAGGATTGAAAATAATACTACTGTACCACCCATACTGTGTCCAACAACCTGCCACTGATTAATATTAGGATATTTATTTATTAAGTCATTTAGCTCTTTATTAAAATCTACAGCAACACTACTTGGGCAATCGTTCCAATCATATTTATAAAAAAAAGTATTAATATCATTTTCTACTAAATAATTAAATGGTTGAACCCATTCATGATGAATGCCAACCCAATATGCAGGATAAAATCCATGAATTGCAATTATACCCACCTTACTATCGCTAGTATGAATTATTGACATCCCATTTGATATCTTTTTTAGTTCTCTGAAAGAAGAAAATTTATCGTCTGATAAAGAAAATGAAAGTAAGCAAATAATTCCAAGAATTGTTGTTAGTGTACGATTAAACATTATATATTGTCCAAATTGTTAAAATGAATTTAAAAATACAATTAGTAAATACTAATAAAGAATATGAAGAGATACTCAATATCAGACAATTAGTTTTTGTTGAAGAACAAAATGTCCCAATAGATATTGAAATCGAATATGAAGATGAATCTCATCATGTCATTTGCTATCATAATGATTTGCCTGTTGCAACAGGTAGATGGAGAGAAACTAGCTTTGGCGTAAAGTTAGAACGATTTGCGGTATTGCATGAATTCAGAGGGATGGGCATCGGTAAACAGATTGTAAATTTTATTTTATCTCAAATTTCTTCTAAGAAAACCATATATTTACATGCACAGGAAACAGTAGTGGATTTTTATAAAAAACTAGGATTTGAGGTATTAGGTGAACAGTTCACAGAAGCTGACATTCTTCATTCAAAAATGGTTTATAAGTAAATCTTATGAAAGAATCATCACTAAAAAGATTATTTAGATTTGTATTGGCTCATTGGCCATTTCTTATTATGTCAACTTTAGCAGCTTTTTTCTTTGTTATTTTCAATAGTGCATCCATTTGGATCACTGCCACAATGATTAATAATATCTTAATTGATTTCAATGAAATGTTGGTCGAAAATCAGCGACTTTCAAGCCTAAGTGAATTAACAATGAATGATAGGCTTAAGTTATTTTCCAATAGTTTACTTTTAAAAGATACAGCCATAAGCACAGTTTCAGCAGTTTGTGTTGCACTTATTGTAGTTTTTTCGGCAAAAAATATATCGTTGTATATAAAAAATATTACCCTTTCAATTGTTCAATACCGATTAATACGTGACTTAAGAAACAAGCTATACAGCCACTTCCATTATCTTTCTTTATCCTATTTTAACAAAAATAAATCTGGAGAATTAACTGCTGTTTTGGTAAATGATATTGATAATATGAGAAACTCATTATCTATCATGTTTCAAAAGTTATTTGTTGAGCCAATCAATATTATCATTTTAATGAGTTTGCTATTTATTGTGAGTACAAAACTTGCTTTAATTGCACTTTTAATTATACCGGTTAGTGGTATAATAATTTTTGGTATTTCTCATAGTATTAGAAGAAGATCTGCAAGAAGTCAGGCTCAATTAGCTGGAATGACTTCTATGATAGCTGAAACAATTGGTTCAATGAGAATTGTTAAAGCTTTTGCTACAAAAGGTTTTGAAATCAATAGATTTGCTAAAGAAACCCAAAAGTATTATAAATTGATGTTAAGAAGAGATAGGTTAAGATTTGTTTCTTCTCCTGTTTCTGAAACATTTGGTGCAACTATTGCAGCCTTATTATTATGGGTAGGTGCAAGAGATGTATTAGTTATTGAATCAATTAGCTCAGAAGATTTTTTAAGATTTATTCTTTTGCTTTTTAGTTTATTTCAGCCGTTAAAAAACTTAACCAACGTTGTAAATGAATTGCAAAATGGACTTGCATCCGCAGATAGAGTATTTACAATAATGGATATTAAATCTGATATACAAGATGTTGATAATGCTGTAGAGGTAAATGATTTAAAAAACACACTATCTTTTGAAAATGTATCTTTTTCTTATGGAGATGAGAAAGATATAGTGTTAAATAATATCAATTTCCAGATAAATAAAGGAGAAATCCTTGCCTTGGTAGGTCCTAGTGGAGCTGGAAAATCTACTTTAGTAGATTTAATACCAAGATTTTATGATGCATTAAGCGGTTCAATCAAAATTGATGGAAAGGATATTAAAAAACTTAAGATTAATTCTTTACGATCTTTGATGGGAATTGTCACTCAAGAAACATTTCTTTTTGATGACAGTGTTAAGGCAAACATTGCATATGGTGTTGAAAATATTTCTGATGATAAGATTAAGGATGCAGCAATAGCTGCTAATGCTCATGAATTTATCAAAGAGCTTCCTGATGGATACAATACTATTATTGGCGAAAGAGGAGTATCGCTATCGGGAGGACAAAAACAAAGAATTGCTATAGCAAGAGCAATTGTAAAAAATCCTCCTATTTTAATATTAGATGAGGCTACGTCATCGCTTGATAGCGAATCTGAAAAGCATGTTCAATCAGCAATTGAAAATCTAATGAGTGAGAGAACAGTATTTGTAATTGCACATAGGCTTTCAACAGTACACAATGCTAATAAAATCTTAGTACTTGAAAATGGACAAATTGTACAAGAAGGTAAGCATGATGAGTTAGTAAATATTGATGGATTATATAAACAATTACACAAAATGCAATTTCGAACTTAAATTATCCTAAGCAATGGGGAAATTAAAAGAACATCTATCAAAAAAAATTCCGGATTGGAGATATAATTATCGTCAACTTCTTGATGAAAAAGGCGATACTGTAACAAGCACTGTTACTATTGATAAAGCTTATTCTGGAATGAAAGGTGTCAAGGGTATGATATGTGACACCTCATCAGTTACTGCTGATGCTGGTCTTCATGTAAGAGGAAAACATATTCTTGATCTAGTTGATTTAAAACCTGAAGAAATCCTATACTTATTATTAATTGGTGAGCTTCCTGATGCAGATGCGTTACTTGATTTACAGCATGAGTTAAAGGAGAGAAGTACTGTCCCAGATTACGTTTGGGATGTTCTTTCTGGCATGCCAAAAGATTCTCATCCTATGGCTATGTTTAACACAGCAATTTTATCAATGCAAAAGGAAAGTAAGTTTGCAGAAGCTTATGACTTAGTTGTTTCTAAAGGAGATTATTGGGAAAGCACTCTTGAAGATGGTTTAAATATCATTGCTAAATTGCCTGCTATTGGTGCTGCTGTTTATAGAACTAGATTTGACAAGGGAAGCAGGTTAGAAGCAAGCGATTCAGTTGATTGGTCTGAAAACTTTTTACAAATGATGGGAATAGATTTTTCAGATGATATGTTAAAAATGATGCAATTATATTTGATGCTTCATTGTGATCATGAAGGTGGAAATGTCAGCACTTTTAGTGCATTAACTGTTAATTCTGCTTTATCAGATCCATATTATTCATTATCTGCTGGCTTGAATGGTTTAGCTGGTCCTTTGCATGGCCTTGCAAATCAAAATAATTTGAAGTTTGTTTTAGATATTTTAGATCATTACAAAGGTGTGCCATCAGATGAACAGCTAAAAGAATTTTCATGGGAAAGATTAAATTCTGGTAAGGTTATTCCAGGTTATGGACATGCAGTACTAAGATGTCCTGATCCAAGATTCACTGCATTTATGAATTTTGGTAAAGAACACATTAAAGGAAGTGATGTATTTGATGTAGTTTCAAAATTATTTGACATTGTTCCTGATGTTCTTAAAGAGCATGGGAAGGCAAGAAACCCATGGCCAAATGTTGATGCAGCATCTGGATCACTTTTATATCATTATGGTATTAAAGAATTTCAGTTTTATACTGTCTTATTTAGTATGTCAAGATCTCTTGGAATTGTGTCTCAAATGGTTTTAGCTAGAGCAATGGGAATGCCTTTGACTCGTCCAAAATCTTTAACGTATGAGGCGTTGAAAGAGCTTTAATTATTAATGCTTAAAAAAGATAAAGTAAAATTCATCATAGAAAAGCTTGATGAACTTTACCCTACAGTAGAACCTCCTTTAACTCATTCAAGCAACTTTACTTTATTGATTGCCGTATTACTTTCTGCAAATTCTACTGATAAGTCTGTGAACAAGGTTACACCATATCTCTTTAAGATTGCTAATACTCCAAAAAAAATGTTAGAACTTTCATACGAAGATTTATATCAAATCATTAAACCTTGTGGTCTTGGGCCTGCCAAAGCTTCTAACATTTTAAAATTATCAAAAATAATAATTGAAATTCATAATGGAAAAGTACCTAAAAATTTTGAAGAGCTTGAACAATTACCTGGTGTGGGACATAAAACAGCTTCAGTAGTAATGTCCCAAGCATTTGGATATCCTGCTTTCGCTGTTGATACGCATGTTCATCGTTGTATGTATAGATGGGGATTATCTAGTGGAAGGAGCGTTGTTCAAACTGAAAAAGATGCAAAACGATTATTTCCAAAAGATCGATGGAGCAAATTACACTTACAAATTATTTTTTATGGTAGAGAATATTGCCCTGCTAAGAATTTTAACCCAAATGATTGCCCGATTACAACTATTGTTGGAAGAAGGTCATTATTTAAATAAATTATTGTATCTATGAATTCAAAAAACACAACTTTTTTAACAAAAGTATTTTCTTTTTGTGCTGCACACCAGTACGGAAATGAAAAATGGACTGAACAGGAAAATTGGGATGTATTTGGAAAGGATACAAGAGTACATGGTCATAACTATACCTTACATGTAACAGTTACTGGAAAAGTTAATCCTGACTCAGGGTTTCTTGTTGACTTGGGCCATTTAAAGAAAATTGTAAATACACATGTTGTTGATGTGTTAGATCACTCTCAGTTTGATAAAGACATTTCATGGTTTAAAGGAAAACAGCCTTCTACGGAAGTATTAGTTACTTTTATATGGGAAGAAATTACAAAACGTTTAGAAGGATGTACTTTGCATAGAATTCGTATAGAGGAAACCCCAACAATTTATACTGATTACTATGGGCCAATTGATGAATGATTTTCAAGAACGATTATATCTGATTTTTACTGGAATATTTATTGCTTCTTTAGTTGCCTGCAATTTGATATTTCAAAAATTCTTTACGTGGAATTTTCTAGGCTTAACTTTTGAACTTTCTGTAGGGATTATAGCATATCCGGTAACTTTTTTGGTTACAGATCTTATTTCAGAGCTTTATGGGAAGAAAAGAGCAAATCAGGTTGTTATTTCAGGTTTTTGTGCTAGCGTTTTTACTACATTATTAATCTTTATCTCAATGAATGCTACTGCAGCTGAGTGGTCGCCAGTAGACTCAGCAACATTCAATAAAGTTTTTGGTCTATCTGCGCCAGCATTTTTAGCATCTATGATGGCTTATTTGACCGCCCAGTTCATTGATGTACGTATTTTTCATTTTTGGAAAAGATTAACTAAAGGCAAGCATTTATGGTTAAGAAATAATGCTTCTACCATGTTTTCTCAATTAGTTGATACATCAATGGTATTACTAATTCTTTGTTCAGCGGGAGCAATAGGTTGGGAAAGATTTGGAAGTTTATTACTTATGGGTTGGTTATTTAAAGTTATAGTTGCATTAATAGATACACCAATTATCTATTTTTTACTATGGGTTTTAAAAGATAAAATAAGACCAGCTAGTTATTTGGAGGAAAAATGAACGACGATAAACGAAAAAAATTAGAAGCTAATACAAAAAATTTATTAGAGCTTTTAGGAGAAGATCCTTCAAGAGAAGGGTTGCTAAATACACCTAAAAGAGTGGCAAAAGCTTGGGATTTCTTAACAAAAGGTTATTCTGAAAATCTTGATGAATTAATTAATAACGCAATATTTGAAGGTGAATCAAAAGATATGGTTATTGTTAAGAACATTGAGTTTTATAGTCTTTGTGAACACCATATGATACCTTTTTATGGGAAAGCCCATATTGGGTATATTCCAAACGGCAAAATTATCGGACTTTCTAAACTTGCTAGAATCACAGATCTTTTTTCTCAAAGACTTCAAGTACAAGAGCGATTAACTAATCAGATTGCACTGTGTCTTCAAGAAGTCCTAAACCCTCGTGGCGTTGCAGTGGTGTTAGAAGGTAAACATTTTTGTATGTTGAGTAGAGGCGTTCAAAAACAAAATAGCATTGCAACAAGTAGCTCTATGTTAGGAATCTTTAGAGAAAAAGAATCAACAAGAAACGAATTTCTTAAATTAATTGAAATGAATAACATCTAGGATTCGCTTGAAAAAATATCAATTAATAATTGTTGGCGGTGGACCAGGTGGTTATACAGCAGCTTTTAGAGCTGCAGAACTTGGAATGAGTGTTGCAATTGTTGATGATAATGATCTTGGTGGTGTATGTTTAAACTGGGGTTGTATACCAACAAAATCGTTATTAAAAAATGCTGAAGTATTTGAACTAATCAGTAATGCAAGCTCTTATGGTATTGAAGTTGGTAAACCTAAACTTCATTTTGAAAAAATCATTGATAAAACCATCCAAGCAAGAAAGAGATTATCTAAAGGACTCCATTTTCAAGTTAGAAAGTTGGGAGTAGATTTTTTCCCTGGTTTTGCAACTTTTATTGATCAAAGCACAATTGAAGTTGATGGAAATACCCTCCATGGAGAGAAATTTATCATTGCAACAGGGTCTAAGGCTAAACACTTACCATCTTTAGATCATTCGAGTAAACATATTATGTCAGCAAAAGACATTTTTAACCTAAAAAAATTACCAAAAAGCATGACTATCATTGGCGCTGGTGCTATTGGAGTTGAGTTTGCTTATTTTTTTAATGCCTTAGGATCAAAAATTACACTCTTAGAAGCACAAGAAAATATTTTACCGAACGAAGATATTGAAATTTCTCAATGGATGCATAAAGTTTTAAAAAGAAAAAAAATAGATATTCAAACCAATACCATTGCAACAGATATTAATGATGAATATGTATTAGTGTCTATTGGAGTTGAGGGGAATTCAAATGGATTTGGATTAAATAAAATTGGAGTTGAAATTGACAAAAACCAGCATATCAAGGTTGATCAAAATGGTAAAACAAATATTGATAACATTTTCGCAGTTGGCGATGTTATTGGTCCTCCTTGGCTAGCTCATGTTTCAAGCACTGAAGGTCTTTATGTTGTTGAACATATTGCAAAACTTAATCCAAAGCAAATTGATTATGACTGTGTACCTGCGTGTACCTACTCAAAACCAGAAATTGGATCTATTGGTTTAAGTCAGAAGATTTTAGATGAACGTGGTATAGATTATAAGGTCGCAAAATCATTTTTTAATGCAAATGGTAAAGCTGTAGCTAGCAGTTCAACAGAAGGATTTATTAAAATATTAGTTTCAAATGATAATCGCATTTTAGGAGCTCATATTATTGGATCTAATGCTACGGAAATGATTTCTGAATTTAGTCTAGCAATGAGAAATAATTTATCAGTAGAAAATATTTTAGATTCAATTCATCCACATCCAACTTTTTCTGAAGCTATTTTTGAAACATTGATGCACTTGAAATAAATGCTCATCCATATTCAAGATTTAAAAAGAAAAAATTATTTAGATACACTTCAAATTCAAGAAGATTTACGCAACCAAGTATTAAAAAATGATTCAGACAATCATTTAATTCTTGTAGAGCATGACCATGTATATACTCTTGGTAAAAATGCAAATTCTACTAATGTTTTAAACAAAAGTTGTGAAATCATACAAACGCAAAGAGGAGGGGACGTGACTTATCATGGACCTGGACAGCTAGTCGCATATCCAATAATAAATCTCAAAAAAAAGAAAATTGGAGTAAAATCATATGTTGAAATGATTGAAAAATTAATATCTAACATTCTATTTGATTATGGACTTGAACCACATGTTCCAATGAAGGAGACTGGCGTATGGATTGAAGATAGAAAAATAGCTAGTATAGGAATAAATGTATCTCGTGGAGTTACAATGCATGGATTAGCAATCAATGTAAATACAGACCTTACCTATTTCAATAATATAATTTCTTGTGGTATTGAAGGTGTTAAAATGACTTCATTAGATAAAGAACTTGGAAAAAAAATTCGAATGAACGATATTAAAAAGAGTTTAATCACTCACTTTAACCAAATTTTTAAAGAAAATGATTCATACAAAATTACATAAACCAAAAATAAACATCTCAACAGATAAAAATTATAAAGCTGTTAAAAAAATGGTTCAAGAAAGCTATCTAAATACAGTTTGTGCAGAAGCCAGGTGTCCTAATATTTATGAATGTTGGAATAGGAAAACTGCTACCTTGATGATTTTGGGTGATACCTGTACAAGAGCTTGCGGATTTTGTTCAGTTAAAACAGGAAAACCTACATGGAATGATCCTTTAGAACCACTTAGAGTTGCACAGGCAGTAAAAAAAATGGGCTTAAGACATGTTGTAATTACTTCAGTTGATCGAGATGATTTAAAAGGAGACTATGGAGCATCAATTTGGGCTGATACAATTAAACAAACCAAGAAGGTTAATCCCGAATGTACCGTAGAAGTACTTACCCCAGACTTTAAAGGTTATGAACCAGCTTTAAAAATTGTCTTTGATGCAAAGCCAGATATTTTTAGTCATAATGTGGAATGTGTTGAACGTATAAGTAAAGCAGTAAGAGCTCAAGCAAATTGGAAAAGATCTTTAGGAGTTCTTGAAAAATCAATCCAATATGGATTAAGAACCAAAACAGGAATTATGGTTGGTCTTGGTGAAAAAACTAAAGAAGTAAAGAGAACTATGAAGCAAGTCGTAGATTTGGGAGTACAAATTTTTACAATTGGTCAATATCTTCAACCAACTAAAAATCACTTAAAAGTGCAAGAATATGTTTCTAAAGAACAGTTTGAAGCATATAAAGAATATGGTTATTCCATTGGATTTAAGGTTGTGGAATCAGGTCCTTTAGTTCGTAGTTCATATCACGCAGATGAACAAGCAAGGATGGTATTTAATAATGGTTAATAGAGTTTTATCTTTAGTTGCCATAATATTTTTCTGTGGATTTATTTCATTTATTGCTATTAATGGTACCAATGAAATGTATGGAAAAAAAGAAGTTCAGAATATTACTTATAAACTTCCAGATTCATGGGAAGCAAATGTTTCTGACAAACAATTTAGACTTTTAGAACTATCTTTAATTGATGGTGGAGATTTTAGTGTAGTTTTGTTTGCAAACATTCAAGGAACTGCTGATCAAAATATTGATAGATGGATTAATCAATTTCAAATTGAAAATTCAAATATTGAAACAATAAAGGATACTTTGAGTTCAAAATATATTAGTACAGTTGAGCTTTATGGTACTTACGAAGTTCCAAATATGGTTAACAGAAATGCTCCAAAAGAATTAAGAACGGAGTACGGACTTTTAGGTGGAGTAATTGAATTTGGAAATAGTATTTATTTCGTAAAAGCAGTTGGAAAGAATAATTTAATTAAAGCTAATAAGTCCAATTTTAATGAATTTATTTATTCAATTTCATTAAAATAGCATACTTTAATGCCATAATGGCATAGATTTAGCATTATTTTTACAATAAAATAGATAAAATATGAAAGGCATAGTTTTTGCAACTATAATATCATGAATATGGAAACAAACAAACAATATCCAGTAATGCCGTTAAAAAATACGGTATTATTCCCTCAACAAGTTATACCAATTTATGTTGGTAGAGAAAAATCGTTGAAACTTATTGAAGACCTTCCAGATGATAATAAATATCTTGTTGTTGTTGCACAGCAGGATGGGTCAATTGAAGATCCTAAAGAAGATGACTTATACTCTTACGGTACTTTGGCTTTAGTTCTTAAAACCTTTGACATGCCAGACAATAGTAAATCTGCAATTGTTCAAGGAGTAGATAGAGTTAAAATATTAAAATTCAATCAAGGTGAATCATATTTCATGGCGGATATTGAAAGAATTCAAGAATCAATTACAACTCCTGATGTTCAAATTGAAGCACTTGCAAAGAATTTAAAGAATTCATTCACGGAATTAATAAAAATATCTCCAAATTTAAACGAAGAGCATGCAGGAATGCTTTCAAATATTGATCGTCCTTCAAGATTAGCAGATAGAGCTACTTCATTATTATCTGTATCTAATTCTGAAAAACAGCAAGTTTTAGAAGAACTTGATGTACGAAAAAGAGTTGAAAATGCAATAAATCTATTACAAAAAGAAATTCAAAGAATAAAACTTGGAGAAGAAATTCAATCCGAGGTTCAAGATGAAATTTCTAAGACCCAACGTGAATACTATTTGCGTGAGCAAATGAAAACTATTCAAAAAGAGTTGGGAGAAGATAGCCAAACTGTAGAGTTGGACGAATTAAAAAAGAAGATTGAAGATGTAAAAATGAGCGATGAGGCAAATAAAGTAGCTAATAAAGAACTTGATCGCTTAGGAAGAATCTCACCACAATCTCCAGAATATTCTGTAGCAAGAACATACTTAGAATGGTTAACTGAATTGCCATGGAGTAAGTCTAGTAAAGATAATTTGAACGTAAAAGAAGCTCAAAAAAGATTAGATCAAGATCATTACGGACTACCTAAAGTAAAAGAAAGGGTGCTAGAATATTTAGCTGTTAGATCTTTAAAGAAAAAAGTAACTAAAGAAGAGACTGTTAGAGGACCAATACTTTGTTTTACAGGCCCTCCTGGAGTTGGTAAAACATCTTTAGGAAAGTCTATTGCCAAGTCAATGGGTAGAGAGTTTGTAAGAATTTCTTTGGGTGGTGTTAGAGATGAAGCGGAAATTAGAGGTCATAGAAGAACGTACATTGGTGCTTTGCCTGGAAGAATTATTCAATCTTTAAAGAAAGCAAAAACCAATAATCCCGTATTTATGCTTGATGAAATTGATAAGCTTGGTTCAGACTTTAGAGGTGATCCTTCATCAGCAATGCTTGAAGTATTAGACCCAGAGCAAAACCACGCTTTTAGTGATCATTACCTTGAAGTTGACTTTGATTTAAGTAAAGTAATGTTTATTGCGACAGCAAATTATCCTGATAACATTCCTCCTGCACTTTATGATCGTATGGAAATGATTGATTTCCGAGGATATATCGATGATGAAAAAGTACAGATTGCAAAAAAACATTTAATTCCTAAACAGATTAAAGAAAATGGACTTACTTCAAAACAAGTCAAGTTCAATGATACAGGAATTAAAGAAATTATTTCGTCATACACTAGAGAATCTGGTGTAAGAAGCTTGGAAAGAGAGATTTCTAATGTACTTCGTAAAGTAGCAGTAGATGTAGTCAATAAAAAACTTAAGACAGCTAGTATTTCTAAAAAATCTGTAAATGAGTATCTTGGAATTCCAAAATTTCAATCAGATTTAGCAGAAAGAACTACAAAACCTGGTGTTGTAACTGGAATGGCATGGACAGCTGCTGGCGGAGATATATTATTTATCGAATCCAGTAAAATGAAAGGTAAAGGTGTTTTAACCTTAACCGGTCAGCTTGGAGATGTTATGAAAGAATCTGCATCAGCTGCATTTACATATGTAAAATCGCATACTGATATTTTGAATCTTAAAGATGATTTTGCTGATAAAATGGATATACATGTTCATTGTCCTGCAGGAGCAATTCCAAAAGATGGACCATCAGCAGGAGTTGGCATGTTTACTTCTCTTGTTTCATTATTAACTAATAAGCCGGTCAAAAGTAAAGTAGCAATGACTGGAGAGATTACATTGAGAGGAAATGTATTAGCTATTGGTGGAGTTAAAGAGAAAGTAACAGCTGCTCATAGAGCAGGTATAAAAACTATTATTTTGCCTCACGCTAATAAAAGAGATCTTGAAGAAATTCCAGAACATATAAAAAAAGATTTATCCTTCCATTTTGCAAAGGAAGTGATGGATGTTATTGATGTAGCAATTCCTAATCTTAAAAAATAGTTTTAATTAAAAGAGTTGTTAAAAAAAGGCTACAATAGATGTAGCCTTTTTCGTTTTTAGCAGGCTGCTACAAAAGCAATAATACTTAAAACCCCTAAAAGAACCATAGGAGGTATAGGTACTTCATCACTGAACCCTCTAACTTTATTAAGAACAACAAAGCAAATAGTTGTTACAAGCCCTATTCCAATTGCACATAAAACAACGCTTGCAGCTGCTGGTTCTAAGTTGCGAGACATGAATGCTATTAAAGCAACTGTTAAGACCATCCCTCCAAGAGCTGATCTAATTGCAGCAGCAGGATTCACTGCTTCTTCATGTAATTCACCCATTGCATTTTCATTAAATTTTTTAGGAGCAATAAACTTAAATAGTCCTAGAAGAGTTAAAGCAACTGCAATGATCGTAAAAGCCAAACTTGTTTCCATTTTAATCCCCTTTTTTACGTTTTTAAAACTTTAATAATATAAACAAATTTTTTTGGAATTTCTTGTATTGTAGTTTAACTTTTCGACTCGGGCGATTAGCTCAGCTGGTCAGAGCGCCTGCTTTACACGCAGGATGTCGGAGGTTCGAATCCTTCATCGCCCACGTTTTATATGAAACACCTAATAATTATCTTCCTATTATTTCAAACAATCATTTTCCCTCAAAATGTTACAATGGTTGATCCATCAAATAATATTGGAATTGATAAATGGGGAATAGTAAATGATGGTGTCATGGGAGGTATCTCACAGTCCAATATTTATCTTAATGAAGTAAATAATATTATTTTTTCTGGTAATGTCTCCTTAGAAAATAATGGTGGATTTGCATCTATTCGAAGAGGGTTTGATGGAACACAGCTTGAAGAATCTTCTGCATTCCTGCTCAGAGTAAAAGGTGATGGTAATATCTATAAATTTCGCTTAACAATGAAGGGTAGCTATGCCAACTATTCTGCTGATTTTAAAACTACGAAAGACCAATGGATGAATATTGAAATTCCTGTTGAAAATTTCAAACCCTATTACTTTGGTAGAAGCATTAGAGCACCAAAATTAAAAGTTCGCAAAGTAAATTCTATGGGAATTCTTATTTCTGATAAACAGGAAGGAGATTTTTCATTAGAGATTGAATATATAAAAGCTTTTTAATTAAATTTTTTAGTGGGAAAGTTTTTTTACAGATTTATAATTCTTATTTTTATTTCTTTAATGCTATCTTGTTCTGGCGGTAGCTCTACTCAGTCAGTTGAAGATGTTGGAGACGATACTTCAGGTGAAAATTCAGGAGGAAATGGTGGCGGAGTTATTCCTGAGCCTGTTGCAAGCTTTACTGTTTCATCATACGGAGGAGAGGCTCCAGTTGATATTACATTCACTAGTACATCTACCGGAGAAATTAATTCTTGGTTATGGAACGTAGATGATGATGCAGATTATGAAAGCAATTATTATTCATTTACTCATACTTATGAAAATTCGGGAACATATGATGTATCTTTAATAGTAACTGGTCCTGGCGGTCAAAGCACTTATACTCAGAATGACGCAATAACTATTACTGAGCCAGAAACTACTGTAGAAACTGGATTATTTAGTCAATCGATGACCTATGACAATGTTAATAGAGAATATTTAATATATATTCCTTCATCATATGATCCAAATTCTGCAACTCCAATTCTATTCGCATTCCACGGATTTGGTGGATATAGTCAATATTTTATTAATACAGCAGATTTTAGATCTTTAGTTGATCAGTTTAATTTCATTGCAGTTTATCCTCAAGGCCTTATTTGTGGTGGTGGAACTACATGGAATACTAATCCTCCAGGAGGAGATAATAAATGCAGTCAAGATGATATAGGGTTTTTTGCGGCATTACTTAATGAGATATCAGGCAATTATAATATAGACGCATCAAAAGTGTTTTTAACTGGGTACTCAAATGGAGCTGATTTCTCATATTCTATGGCGTGCTATCAAAGTTCATTAGTTACAGCTATTGCTCCAGTTTCAGGTTTAATGCCAATGGTAGATGCATCATCAGAATGCCAGCCAAGTCACGCAACTTCAGTAATGATATTTAATGGAACTATTGATTATTCCAGACCTTACAATGGTATTGATGGATATATGATGAGTGTGGATCAAACAGTCGCTTATTGGTCTCAGTATAATAATACCGATTCTTCACCGCAAACTAATATTGTTGGAGATATTGAAAACTACACCTACTTAAATGGAGATAATAACACAACTGTAGATCTATTTAAAATTGTAAATGGTGATCATTATTGGTTTAATTTGTCTTACAATGGAAATTCCATGGAGGAACTAATGTGGAATTTTTTCTCAAGTAATTAAAACCTCAAATAATGCCTTTGCAGAAAAAAAATGATATATTGTCTTTATGGAAAAAACTGCGATCATTGCACTTGGAGGGAACGCTCTCTCAGATAAAAGTCAAGCTGGTACTATAAATGATCAGTTTAGTAATACTCGAAAATCATTGACTGAAATTATCAAGTTTTTAAAAGAAGATTATAATATCTGTATAACTCATGGAAATGGTCCGCAGGTTGGCGATGAATTACTTAGAATGGATTTAACACAAAATGAAGTTTCTCCATTGCCATTAGGAGTTTGTGTAGCTGGTACTCAGGGGACTATCGGTTATATGATTCAACAAACTTTCCAAAATATATTAAACCAAGAGAAAATTGATAAGGAAGTTGTAACATTAGTCACGCAAGTAGTTGTGGATCCTAAACATCCTTCCTTGAAAAATCCAACAAAATTTGTAGGTAAGCGTTTTACAAAACAAGAAGCAGAAAAAAGAGCAAAAAATATGGGATGGATTGTGAAAGAACAAGATCCTGGAGAATGGAGAAGGGTAGTACCATCCCCAGATCCAGATTTTGTAATGCATGGTATAAGTATTAGAACACTAGTTCATGCTGGAATTGTTGTACTTGCTGCTGGAGGTGGGGGTATTCCAGTTTTTGTTGACGAAAATGGAAATTTTAATGGTATTGATGCTGTTATTGATAAAGATTTAACAGCTGCAAAGCTTGGAAGAGTCATTCGAGCTGATGAATACTACATTGTTACAGATATTGATCAAGTATATTTACATTACGGAACTGAAAATCAATCTCCAATTGATCAAATGACAGATGTTGAAGCAAAAAAATACCAAGAGGAAGGTCATTTTCAACAAGGAAGTATGTGGCCAAAAATTCGTTCTGCTATTCACTTTTTAAAACATCATGGTAAAAAAGTAATTATTACCAATATTGATAATTTGCAGGATGCAATTGATGGAAAAGCTGGAACAACTATAGTAAAAGAATAATGGATTTATTTTCTGCTAACCAATTGATGTGGGCAGCTTTCATTATTGGAAACAGTACACCATTATTATTTATTACATTATATAAAACACAAAAAATATCAAGAGAACTTTTCAATCTATATTTTCTTGGAGTGTTAGTAGGTCTAACCTGGGAAATTCCTTTTGCCTTAGCAGGAAAATCATTTCATTTAATTTTAATTGATTGGCCAGTAGATCTTCCGCTTGTTAGAAATATTACTTATTCATTTATAGATGGATTGATATTTCTGGTTGGAGTTTATTTAGCAAAAGCTTTTTTAAAAAATAAACAATTTCTTTACAACTATAATTCAACTGCATTATTTATAATGATTCTTTGGGGAAGTTTTTCTGAATTTTTAGTAGACCTAAATGGAAATGGAAAACTTTGGCTGTTTATTGAAAATTGGTATAACCCAGTATTCATAACAATAAATGATAATAGTTTAACTATCATTCCTCAACTTATTTGGTTTGTAGCTCCAATTCTATATTACTTTACTGTTTTGAAATGTCTATCAAAGAAAATATAAGAAACAAAAAACGATATGATAGATCACTTCTTTCTGATGCGCATCTAGCTAGATTATCTGATAATTTTTTAACCCAATGGATGAAATTTTCGAAAGAATTAACTTATCAATCAATAGCAATATATTATCCATTTGATAATGAAGCCTCTCCGCTTGAAATATTCAACTACCTTCAATTAAAAAATAAGGAAGTATTACTACCCGTCATTGAAAATAATTCAAAAACATTGTTATTTGCTAAGTATGATATGCAATCTGAGCTTGTAAAAAATAATTTTGGAATTGTTGAACCAAAAGATAAAGAGTTTGTAGATATTGAAGATATAGATATTGCATTAATACCTTGTGTTGCTTTTAATGATAAATTATTTCGCTTAGGAATGGGCGGTGGTTTTTATGATAGGACATTTTCTAAAAAATCATCAACTATTTTGATTGGCATGGCATATAGTTTCCAATATGAAAATGAGTCATTTCAAGAAAAACATGATGTAAAGATGGACTACATTATTACCCAAAAAGGTATATTAAAATAATTAATTTGGCTTTGAAGCTTGATAGATATTTACAATACCTAAAGATAAATATTTTATATTAATATTTTCGAAACCAGCTTTCTCTAAAATTAATTGAAATTCTTTTCCATGCGGAAAGTGTTCTGCTGAGGTCGAAAGATATTGGTAAGCTTGTTGATTTTTTGCGATTATTCTTCCCAAAATAGGGACAACAAATTTTGTATATAAAAAATATCCAAATCGAAATAGAAAAAAGGAAGGCACAGCAGTTTCAAGGATGATTAATTTTTTCCCAGGTTTTAGAACACGTTTAATCTCACGTAATCCCTGATTTAAATCTTCAAAATTTCTAACCCCAAAACCTACTGTTGCTACGTCAAAAGTATTATCTTCAAAGCTCATATTTTCTGCATCCTCTAATTGGAATTTTACATTCGTTGTTTCTGATACTTTAGTATTTGCTATGTCTAACATCATTGATGCATTATCTACTCCAATGACTTCCACATTATCATTTGCGAAACACAATGCTATATCTCCAGTTCCTGTTGCAATATCTATTATTTTACTTGGATTATCTTGCATAGAAAGATGATATACTATTTTTCTCCAATTCTTATCCATATTCAATGTCATCATTTTGTTGATTTGATCATATCTTGATGATATATCATTAAACATGTCTTTTACTTGAATTTTTTTGGAATCTTTTTTTGATTTATCAGGTTTAATCATGTGAAAAGATAAAAAGAAGGGCTGGTAATTCACTAGACCTTTTTAAATGTTTATGATTAAAGTATTTATTCCTATTTTTTTGTATGAATAATCTCCCTAATCAATTTTTTTATTCCAAGAAAGAAGACAGATTAAATGTTATTTCGCATGGTATAGGGTTTATTTTAAGTATCGTAGGATTAATCTTTTTATTAAAAAAAGGTCTACAAGATTTTGATATAACACGTTTTTCAAGTTTTCTTATCTATGGTTTAAGCCTATCCATAATGTATATTGCTTCAACATTGTACCATAATTCAAAAACTCCGGAAAGCCGATATCGATTTAGACTTTTTGATATGATATCCATCTACTTATTAATTGCAGGTTCTTATACTCCATTTACTTTAACTGTTTTAATTGATAATGGAGGTTTAACACTTTTTATTTTGGTGTGGTTAATAGCTATTTCTGGTATAATTTGGAAAATATTTACTGTTGGAAAATACAATCTTGTCTCTACAATTTTATATATGTTTATGGGTGGTCTTTGGTTATTTTTCCTTGATGCGTTTATAAGTGATATACCTCCAAATGCATTATCATGGATTTATGCATCATGTTTGACTTATCTTATCGGTGTCTTTTTTTATCTTGCAGATTCCAAGATAAAATACAACCATTTTATTTGGCATATTTTTGTTATGCTTGCTAGTGCTTTTCATTATATCTCCATTTACTTTTATATTTAGCATCCTTATTTTGATGAAATGAAAAAATATTCTGTTCCAAAAAATTTCCAATCATCTGTTGGACATAACAATCTTGATAACTATCAATCTTTAAGAGAAAATGCAAAGCAAGATTCAAATCTCTATTGGGAGTCAGTTGCAAATCGCATTGACTGGTTCGATAAGTGGACCACTGTTAATAATACAGATTATTCTAAAGCGCATATTGAGTGGTTTTCAAATGGAAAGTTAAATGCATCTTATAATTGCATAGATAGACATATTGAAAATGGCTTAGGAGAAAAAACAGCTCTTATTTGGCAATCAAACGATCCTACTATTTCAAAAAATGTCACGTACAATGAATTATTAGAAAAAGTTTCGTTATTTGCTAATGCATTAAAACGAGCTGGAATTAAAAAAGGTGATCGTGTATGCATTTATATGCAAATGATTCCTGAAGCTATTGTAGCAATGCTTGCTTGTGCACGAATTGGAGCAGTCCATTCAGTTGTTTTTGGAGCATTTTCAAGCGACGCCTTAAAAAATAGAATTAATGATTCAGAATGTAAGCTACTTATTACGCAAGATAACGGAGTACGTGGATCCAAATTTGATATTCCAATGAAAGAAAATGCAGATAAAATTGCAGATGAATGTCCTTCGTTATCAACAGTAGTTATGGTTGAACGTTCTGGAAATGATATGATGATGAAAGAAGGGAGAGATATCACTTGGAGTCAATTTATTGATGGTTGCTCAAGTGAATGTCCTGCTGAAGTAATGGATGCAGAAGACCCATTATTTATTTTATATACTTCCGGGTCAACAGGAAAACCAAAAGGGGTAATGCATACAACAGGAGGATATCTTGTATATGCTTCACATACCCATGAATTAGTTTTTGATTATCACAAAGATGATATTTACTGGTGTACAGCTGATATTGGATGGATTACAGGTCATTCATATATTGTCTATGGACCATTATCTAATGCAGTAACTCAGGTGATATTTGAAGGAGTTCCAAATTACCCAGACTTTGGAAGATTTTGGCAAATTGTTGAACAGCATAAAGTAAATGTATTTTATACTGCTCCAACAGCATTAAGAGCATTAATGAAGGAAGGGGATGGTTGGGTAACTAAGTATGATTTATCTAGTTTGAAAGTATTGGGAACCGTTGGTGAACCTATTAAATCTCCAGAATGGCATTGGTATTTTAATGTTATAGGTAATGAAAAATGTCCTATTGTTGATACATGGTGGCAGACTGAGACTGGAGGTATTTTAATGTCTCCCATTCCTGGATGTGTTCCAACAAAACCAGGATCAGCCACATTACCATTACCAGGTATAATTCCAGCAATATTAGATGAAGAAGGAAATGAGATAACAGAACGAAATACTACTGGCTATTTGGTCATGACACAGTCTTGGCCTGGACAAATGAGAACGGTGTATGGTGATCATCAACGATTCATAGATACGTATTTTTCTCAAGCACCTGGAAATTATTTTACAGGTGATGGAGCTTATATTGATGATGATGGATATTTTTGGATTACTGGAAGAGTAGACGATGTATTAAATGTTTCTGGGCATAGAATTGGTACTGCTGAAGTGGAGGGAGCTATCGGTGCTGCAAGTGGTGTAGCGGAAGCTGCAGTCATCGGATATACCCATGAAATTAAAGGAGAGGGTATTTATGCTTTTGTCACATTAATGACAGGAGTTGAATCATCGGAAGAAATCAAAAAAGATATTTTAGATACTGTCACCAAAATTATTGGTCCTCATGCAAAGCCTAGTGTTATTCAATTTTGTGCAGGACTTCCCAAAACACGTTCTGGAAAAATTATGAGAAGAATTCTAAAAAAAATTGCCCAAAATGAAACAGATAATTTGGGTGACACTTCTACACTCGCAGATCCAAGTGTTATAGATAGTTTATTACAGAAATAAAAAAAAGGATAAAAACATGAAACAGAAAATTATGGTACTTATGCTTGCTTCGTTAATTATCAGTTGCGGTTCATTTAATGAAGGCCAAGCAGAGTTACATATCAATAAAAATATTTCTACAGGACAAGAGCTGTTAGATTTAAAAGCTGCTCTAGATGAAGGAATTATAACCAAAGAAGAATTTGATAAACTCAGAGAAGATATTATCAATGGGAATCAAGAATTTGAGATTGATATCGAAGAGTTTGAAAATTTAGATGGGGATAAAAGTGAAAATGTTAAAATTCGCATTAATATTAATGGAAATGATATAGTAAATATTGATAGTGAAGATGAATGATATTTAAGATATTTTTTTAAACCCAGGAAAAAAGATGTTTGTCGATTTTTGATATGATTTATATTCAGGTCTTTTTTGAGCAGAATAGTATTCAGATGGAACAGCTCCTGTAAGATATACTAAGGTGATATACATAATTCTTGAAGTATAAAGTAAAGCAATTCCAATCATAATCCATAACCATAGTCCTTCCGAATCAAATAATGAAATGTATGAGGGTATAGAGGCGATAATTAAGCCATTCCATACCATCCATTCAGCAAAATAATTAGGATGTCTGGTGTATTTCCAAAGTCCAATATCACAAACCATATTTTTCTTATTTTGACGTTTCATTTCTTTTAAAAATTTTAGTTTTTGATAGTCTGCTACTGTTTCAAATACTAATGAAAGCATAAAAATTGTAAATCCTATTATCTCAAGAGTTGATAGTTGAATTAAGGGTGATGCTGAAATAAGAAATATTGGAATTGCTAAAAATGAAGCGTTTGCAAGCCCTTGACTTAATGCTTCTACTTGCATTGCTAAACCTGTATTGGTTTTATTAGATTTTTCCCAACGTATTTTTTGATATTCATAACGAGGAAATTCTTTTTTTAATAATCCCATACTCCACATTTTTAATGCCCCTAATCCCATTCTGCTTCCAATTAGTATATAAGCAGTGATAACAAGAGTTTTTGAAAGAGTTATGGTATTGATTTGACAGTAAGTAATCAGTCCAATTAAAGCAACTCCCCATGGCCAGCCAATATCAACATATGACATTCTTCCTGTTTTCCATATTGGAATACATACCACAAAAAGAAATAACACTAATTGAGCAATACCATTTATTAATGCAATAGATTGAAAATTACTTGAACTAAATAGCAGTATCCAACAAGCTATAAATGGTATAAATGGTTTAAAATATTTCATTTATTTTTGATCTGAAGATTTAAATCTTGTTGAACGAGAAGTAGAGCTATGCTTTGTTTTTCTTCCTTTAACTCTTTTTCTCCAAAGTTCAAAAGAGCTTCTTTTAAGATGTGTTCTCATAATTTTTCGAACACCATTCTCTTTTAATCCAAATTGGAATTCAATGGCTTCAAAGGGAGTGCGATCTTCCCATGCCATTTCGATAATTCTATCAATATCTTGAGGCTTAATATCCAAATCCACCACCATGACACATTAATATCTGTCCAGTGACATAGTTGGATTCAGGAATACAGAACATATATATTGCTCCAGCAGCTTCTTGAGGAGTTCCAGGTCTACCTAGAGGAATCATAGTCTTAGCTGATTGAAATACAGCAGAATTCACACCAACTTTGATTTTATTTCCTTCGATATCAATGAGAGATTCTTCTTTTTCAGCATCTGCATCAGTTAAGCGAGTTTTAATGAGTCCAAATCCTACAGCGTTGACATTAACATTGTATCGACCCCATTCTTTTGCCATAGTTTTAGCCATTCCTACAACTCCAGCTTTTGCTGTAGCGTAATTTATTTGTCCAGCATTTCCAAACATACCAGATGTAGAAGAGATATTTACCACTTTTCTAAAATTGGTAATTCCATTTTCTTTTTCTTCTAAAAACAGTCTTTTAATGTGAGGTTGTGCAGCTCTAAGAATTTTAAATGGAGCGGTAAGATGACATTCTAAAATGGCATCCCACTGTTTATCATCCATTTTTTGAATGACATTGTCCCAAGTGTATCCAGCATTATTAACAATGATATCTATTCCACCAAATGACTCTAAAGCAATATTGATAAATCGCTCTGCAAAGTCATCATCAGTGACGCTTCCATTACAAGCGACTGCTTTTCCACCCATATCAGTGATATCAGATACAGTTTGATTGGCAGGATCTGCATCTAAATCATTTACGACAATGTGAGCACCATCTTTGGCTAACATTAAAGCCAACTCTCTTCCAATTCCTCTTCCAGAACCGGTAATTAATGCTACTTTTCCTTCTAATTTTTTTTTCATAAGATTTCCTTTTCTAGTAATCAATTTTACCATTTTTTTTAGTTTTTTGCTCTATTAGTTTTTGAAGTTAGTTCATTGACATTTATATAAGTAAAGTGTACTTTACACTTTAATAATTTTATAGGGAAATAAATGATTAATAATAAAGGTTTAATAACCACACTTTTTTTAGCAGTTCTATCTACGCTTTATCTTGGAAGCGTTTGGAATGATTTTTTTGGTACATTAAGTGTAAATGTATCCATGGATCGTCAACAGGCAATTAAAGCTGCCTCAGATGCTTCAAAGAAATTTGACATTCTAGAGGATTCATTTGAGCAAGCATCTATATATAATTTTGACGATTCATTACGAAATTTTGTTGAGTTAAAACAGGGTGGTAAAGAGAAATTCCAAGAGATAATCGATAACGATGTGTATTCACCATATAATTGGATGGTCCGTTCCTATAAAGAAGGTGAAATTGTTGAAGCGATGTTTCAATTTAAGCCTGATGGAAGTCCTAATGGATATAGAATTAAAATTCCTGAAGATTATGATTCAGATAATCTTGATGAAGAAGACGCCTTAGCACTGGTTGAACAAAACATCAATAATCAGTGGTCTGGGAATTTTAACGATTACAATCTTATAGAATCCTCTTTTAAGGAAATGCCAAATGGAAGAATAGACCACTCCTTTCTTTTTGAGCATAATCTTCAAGATATTGGTGAAGCAAAATATAGATTACGAGCAACAGTTTCAGGCTCAATAATAAACTCTGTAAGTCCTTTTGCATTTGTGCCTGAATCATTTCAAAGAGAATTTGCTAACATAAGATCTGATAATGATACAATTGCAATATTTGCCAATTTTGCCTTCTTAGGGATTTACTTGTTGGGTATTGGTGTAACTTCACTGATAATTTTTTACAGAAACGGTTGGTTGAGATGGAAAAAGTCAGTTTTAGCTGCTGCTTTTGTGGCTCTTTTTTCAAATGTGCTTTTAAATCTTAATTTCTATCCTACGATTTGGATGGCCTATGATACAGCCTCCTCAAAATCTCAATTTTTAACAGAACAATTATTAGGAATGGTAGCCAATGGAATTCTCATGTTCTTCATTTTGGCTGCATCATTTATCACAGCTGAGTCATTAACAAGAAAAGCCTTTCCTAAGCATATTCAAATTTGGAAGACATGGACTTCCAATGTTGCAAACTCAAAGCGTGTATTAAATGATACTATTTTTGCCTACTTAATTGTTCCAATTAAGCTAGCCCTTGTAGTAGCATTTTATTTACTCATGGAAAGAAATTTTGGATTCTGGTCTCCAGCCTCTTCATCATTTGATCCAAATTATTTAGCATCTATTTTCCCATGGTATACTGGTTTAGCTATTTCTTTACAAGCTGGCTTTTGGGAAGAGATGTTATTTAGAGCAGTTCCAATCGCTGCAGGGGTTTTAATAGGTCAAAAATATAATATGCGCTTTACAGGATTAATGGTAGCCATGGTAATCCAGGCATTAATTTTTGGTGCAGGACATGCTAATTATCCTGCGCAGCCATCATATGCGAGAGTCGTTGAATTATTTTTACCATCAATTGTTGTCTATGGTATGATTTATTTACGATTAGGAGTTGTATTCGGGGCTATTACTCACTATGTATATGATGTTGTATTATTTTCTTTTCCAATTTGGTATTCTTCAGGATATATGTTTGATAAGTTCATGACTGTTATTGGAGGATTAATTCCATTGCTTGTTATTTTATATTTTAGATTGAAACATCAGAAATGGTCTGATGTAGATTCTACATCATTAAATGAAGGTTTTGTACCTACTCCACCAAAGAAAAAAACTTCGGAAGAACAAGAAATCATTAATGCAGTTCCAACTGCTTCTAATGTTTTTAACCCAAAAATTGTCGGGATAGCTCTGCTATTTGTTATTGGAATTTTCAGTACCTTTAAGCTGTCGAATGTAGAGGTTCCCGTTAACTCTCCGTCAATTGACAAAGAAGAGGCAATTTCAATAGCAAATCAATTCTTATCAGATAATAATATCACATTACCAGACGGATATAATGCCTATGCATTTGATGATAGTTCATATCCTGCATCTTCATTCATTTGGGAAGAGCTTGGGCAAGACACATATTCATCGTTACTTGGATCTTACGTGTTAGGACCTAGGTGGAAAGTAAGGTTTGCAAAATTTGATGGTCCAGTAGAATCACGTGCAAGAGAAGTAATGGTATCCATGGATTTCGATGGAAATATATTGAGATTTAATAATAGGTTTCCAGAAGAAGAAGCTGGTAAGCAACTAAGCAGAGAGGAAGCACAGGTCCTTGCTGAAAATGCGTTAGCTGAGTACTTGGGTATGAATATATCTGCTGTCACTCTTACGAGTGCTCAAGAATCTCAAAAGCCTAATAGGTTAGATTGGACATTTACTTTTACAGATAATAATGAGCTGGAGTATGAAGGTGCAAAGCTTCAAAATATTATCTCAATATCAGGAGATCAGATATCTGGATTCACAAAGTTTGTTTTTGTTCCTGAAGAGTGGATAAGAATGAAACGAGATCGTGAAGGTTTATCAGGTATTATAGGTACTCTATTTACCGTTCCTGGTGCAATCTTCGTAATTGGATTATTATTAATGAGGTCATTTAAATTGTTAATGGATCGAAAGATAAATGTCAGAAAAGGTCTAATTTTTGGATCATTCGCTATTTTTGGAATTCTTAGCGTCTTTAATGATTCATCATTCCTTAATACCATGCCAACTAATCAACCTATTGAAAATTTGATGACTACATACTACATATCTTCTATAGGTGGTGCACTGATTGCTCTTGGATTGATTAATATATTATTGTTTGGAACGCTAAATAAGCTTGTTCAACCATCAATAAATAATATCAAAATAAAAGATGCAATTCTTGGAGGAGTAATTGTAGCATTAACCATGATTGCTTCATTGGTATTAGCTGGCTCTTTTCAGTTAAACTTAAATCCAAATTTTGCAAGTTTTAATCTTACTTCATATTATCCTCTTTATGATACATTAAATGCATATACGTTTTTTGGGCCTATTGCTTTTAATATTTTTCTTGCAGCCATGTTGTATGATATCACAAAAGGGTGGAGTAACGATATAAAAGGTAACCTGATTGCTTATATACTAGTTGTTGCAGTATTTACAAGCGACGTAGGGTTTCAATATGATATAGGTAGCTCTATAATGATTGCACTGCTTTATGGAGCCTTAATTTTTGCAATTTTTAAATTTATAATTAAGAACAATTATGCAATGATCCCATTTTATACATTATTTATGAGATTTTATGATAGATTTGCTGCTTCTGATTTCGGCGCAGTTTCATCTTATTCAAATGAATTATTATTTCTTGGATTGTCATTAATTTTAGCGTCTTTTGTAATGGTTTCTTTGACGAGGAAACTATTTAATATGAATGTAAAAGGATAAAATATATTATATTCCTTGAATGTCTTATTTTAAAGGAAAAACAGTCATAGTAACTGGTGCTTCTTCTGGAATTGGAGAAGCAACAGCAAAAGAGTTCTTATTGCAAGGTGCTAAAGTAATTTTAGTAGCCAGAAGTGAGTCTAAAATGTATGACTCATTTAAAGATTTTAATCAAGATTCTTACTCCATTTATCCATTCGATCTAACTAATGTAGATGACATTGATTCTTTTGTAAAAATGTTAATTGAAAAGGAAGGCCCAATTGATATTTTGTTTAATAATGCTGGTGTTAGTCAGTTTGGATATTTCGAGGAAAGTGATTTATCAGTTTTAGATAAAATCATGGAGTTAGACTTCTTTTCTGTTGTTCAATTTACGAAATCAATTTTACCTCACATGGTAGATAAAAAATCTGGTCAAATTGTAACAAATACCAGTGTTGCAGGCCTAGTTGGATCAAGAAATAGATCATTTTATTCTTCAGCTAAATTTGCTTTACATGGTTTTTTTGATAGCATAAGATCTGAAATAATACATCATAATGTTCATGTTACGTTAATTGCTCCAGGTAGAGTAGCAACTGATGTGGGTAAAAATGCATTAACTGCTAGTGGTGAACCTTATGGCAGGGATGACAGAGGTCATCGAAAAGGTTTAACATCTCTTGAGGCAGCCAAGAGAATTCTCAATGCGATTAAAAGCAGAAAAAGGGAAGCTGTAATCGCAAAGTGGAATGATATTGCATGGTTAGCTGTTTATATAAGAAAATTTTCTCCTTCTTTATATTTTTTCTTAGCTAGAAGAATAGTAGCATAATTTTTTATGAAATATAGTATACTAGAAGACCCTCGTTATAAACATATTGCTGAGCCAAAATCAATATTATTTCAAATCTTTTCCTTTATTTTTGATCTATATGCTAATACGGTTTTGACATTCTATACTCCTGTTAAAGTGATTGGTAGGGAGAATATACCCAAGGATCAACCATTTATTTTTGTGAGTAATCATAATAGTCATATGGACATTGCAATTTTAGCATATGCTACAAGAATGGGTTATGAAAAATTTGGTTTTTTGGCTGCAAAAGATTATTGGTTTGACAATAATTTTAGAAGAATATTTTTTAAAAATTTAATTAACCTTATCCCAATTAGTCGTAAACAAAATCCTGAATCTTTAGACTTGGAAGATACTATGACACTTTCGAAAGCATTTATGGGTCTTGGAAATAATATTATTATTTTTCCTGAAGGTTCCAGAGGAGAACCTGGGAAAATGCAAAGATTTAGAAAGGGTGCAGTAAAATTTTCTATGGGATTGGATGTACCTATCTTGCCAGCCGCAATCATTGGTGCAGACAAAGCATGGCCAAAAGGTGAAAAATGGATGCAGTCTGTCCCAATTACGGTCAAAATCTTACCAAAAGTTGATCCCCCTAAAACCGAAGAGCTTTCTAAAACAGCTTATAATAAGGCTCTTTCAAAATTGACTAAAGAACTTGAAACCAAGATTACAAATCAAGTAAAAGAACTAGAAGAAACTACTAGCCCTGAGTAATTGTAATTATTGTACTGTCAGCATTTAATGAAGCTTGGTATCTAGTTAAAGATCCTGAAGCTGGACCAGAAATAACATTTCCATTGAAGTCAAAAACAGAGTTATGACTTGGACAAATTAAGTTATTTGCAGCATTGTTAATATTTACTGTGAAACCTGCGTGAGTACAATTTCTTGACAAAGCTCGAACTCCAGAATTACTTGTCCTTAAGACAATGATACCTCTATTGTCGAACGTATCACTTCCACTAAGAGCAATTCCATTACCAACGGTTTGTAATGTTTCATAGATCATAGTAATGTTAATGGTAATTACTCCTGTTGATACATCATAGTTGTATCCTGTATCTCCAGAACCACCACCATTATTGCCGCCACCGCCAGTATTACCACCGCCGCCAGTATTACCACCACCGCCAGTATTACCACCACCGCCAGTATCTCCACCTCCATCAGTATCTCCACCTGAAGATGTTGGAGAACCTCCACCACCACAAGCTTCAAGAATGAATGCAGATCCACCAATTAGGGTCAAAGTAGATGCTTTTCTGATAAAATCTCTTCTAGAAGGATCTGTGGCTTGCTTATCTAAGCAATCACAGTCACATGTTTTTTTTATTTTATCTGTCATGGACAAAAATATAATAAAAAAAAATTAATATTAAAATTTGATACTAAAAATTTTTAATATTGTAGGTCATGAATCACTTAAAAATTGTGAATTTAAAAAAAATCATAATGTTTAGTTTATTTTGTTCGTTATTATTTTCTCAATCAATAGTAACACAAGAATCTTATGATTCAAGGTTTACTCCTCCTCAGATCGGGTTGCCAGAAAATATGCCTTATGTTAAATCTTTAATTTGGGGAGAAGAGGGTGCATTTAGAAAGTTAAATATTGGTCCTGAAACCAGAATTGAAGAACTAAAGTTGCGCAGAAAAATGCTTCAAGCTCACCAGTGGTTAGGTATTGTAACTTTAGCTGGTTTAGCTTATCAATATGACGTGGGAAAAAAACTTTATGATGGTGATGATAGCGATTATTGGGAATCACATTATGATAAGCACAAAGCTATGGGGTATTTTACATATATGACCTACATGTCAACAGCTTCAATGTCATTTTTTTCTCCTCCTGCTCGAAAGTATGACAACAATATGAATTCAATAAAATTTCATAGAAGAATGGCTGCTTTACATTTTACTGCAATGATGGCTCAACCGTTCTTAGCAAAAAAAGCGGTAGAAAATGGCAAGAGGTATAATGAGCTAATGGATGCTCATTTAAAAGCAGGAACAGTAGCATTTTTTGCTCTAAGTTTAGATGCGTTAGGAATTACATTTTTTAAATGAAGAAATTTATTTCCATATTATTTTTACAATGCCTCTTTGCTCAATCATTTGTTGAGTTTGACTTAAACAAAAGTTTTATCTCTTATGACGGTAAACATCCTGCTCATAATTGGACTGGTATATCGAAAGATATTCAAGGAACTTTTGAGATAAATAAACAAGATTTAACACAATCAAAAGTAGACTTATTTGTTCCAGTATTTAGCTTTGATAGTAAAAATGCTAATCGAGATTCAAATATGCTAGATGTTGTTGAAGAATATTACTACCCATTTGTCAGATTCACTTCCTCCAAAATAAACAAATCGGAAAGCGGATTCGATGTAGTTGGTAATCTTAGTTTTCATGGAATAACAAAAGAATTTTCTATTCCAGTAGAGCTAAATGAAGACAATGAAAATATTATAGTTACATCAGATTTTTCAATTATGCTTACGGATTTTAAAATTAAAAGACCTGCATTATTAACTATTAAAATTCGAAATCAAGTGGATATAAAGGTCTACTTAGTGGGATCTATAGAAAATCAGAAATAACTTTGATCATTAATTATCCAAAGAGATAAAACGTTTTATTTGGTACCATAACAAGCAAGAAAAAAATCATATGCAGAGATATAATGATACCGAATATTGCTAGCAGTTTTACAGTGTTTTTATCCATATTATCCTTTAAATAAGCGCTTAAATATAGTGATTTCTGGGAATAAAATATGAACTCTTTTTTGATAATCTTTATACTGAGGTCTTGTTCTTAATATTTTAATTTCAATCCATGGAATACTAGCATACCAAAACATTGCTGTCATAGCTATTGGGGCTAATAATAAATAGTTCAGGCCTGTAAAAGAATATCCAAAAACAAAGATTCCCCACCAAAACATAATTTCACCATAATAATTAGGATGTCTGGAATAGTTCCATAGCCCAGTTTCAATAATACCAGTTCCACTAGGATGAATTTTTCGAAAAGCATGTAGCTGTTTATCACTTATGATTTCTAGCAGTACACCAATTATACATAATCCAAAACCTAGAAAAATTGTCCAATTATAGCTTTGTGAAAAATTTTGAGCCATAGGCATGCAGCAGAAAAAAACAATGAAAGTTGGAAAGAAATGAATCCCACCAAGATTACCTATAATCTCAAATGAATTTCCGAGATTTTTTCTCATGTCAATATATCGCCAATCTTCATGGTGTAATCCATCCCAAGTTTTCATCCAGTTGTAAGTCAGCCTCAGCGACCAAAAAAGAACAGCTAGCATAAGAAGTAAAGAAGGAGTATTAATCACATAGTTATTTTTAGCTAACCAAAAGAATGCAATGAATGGAGGAATGACAGACCAGTATGGATCATAAAAAGATGAATTTTTAAAGTATACACTAAATGCGTAAATAACAAATGTTGCAACAATATCAGCTATTAGAATTTGCATCATTGATGACAAATTGGAAGAAAATTGTAAAGATAAAAAAACCTAAAATTACTGCAATAACATATGCAGTAAGAACCGTTAAAAGACCTTTAGTTTTGATTGTCATTGATAAGTGATTTCAATTCAATTTTTTCAAAAGATAAATAAATATATCCTAAAATAATAGTATACAATAGAAATATAGAATGTAATAGGATTGCAGCTGTCTGTGATTGATCAATTCCTATTCCATACAGATTAAGAAAGTAAATAACAGCTAAATGATATGTTCCAATTGCAGCAGGAGCTATTGGTAATGAGGTTACAATACTAGTAATAACCGTAATTCCAATATATTGTTGAAAAGACAAATCAATATTTACAGACTTCAATAATGTATACATATAAGCCACAAATGAGCACCATAGCAGAATGGAGATACCGCCAAGTTTAATTTTATTTTTTGACACTAATAAATATCCATCAATAAAATTTTTAGTAATTGAAAATTGTTTTTGCATTTTATTAGCGAGGAAATTATTACCAAAAATGATGAATGAAGTAATTATGTATAATAGTAAAATTCCAATGGAGAATTCTAATCCTAGGACATTATTAAATCCAAAAAG